>JBGTLQ010000097.1:0-5672 GCA_041744075.1 Terrimicrobiaceae bacterium | reverse complement strand
GGCGGCGGCGGGCGCTGGCATCGTGGACTTCGGGATCGCTCCGTTTTCGTTGGAAGATCTTTATTTGCGCATGGCAGGCGGGGAGGAAGGCGTGTGATTTTCGAGGCATTCAAGGGCGAAATTTGGAAACTGTTCGCGCGGAAACGCACGCACATTGGGTTTGCGGCATTTGTGGGCGTCGAGCTGCTAATTCTATTTCTGCTGCAACTGGATCGTGTGAAGGCGGGATTTGCCAGGGTCATCGAACGCAATGGTTACGTGGCGGCGGAGTATCTTTCCGGGGTCACGCTCGCGCTGATTATCCTGCTGTGGACGGTGTTTCTGCTCGGGTCGCTCTTTCTGGCTTTGGTGGCAGGCGATATGGTGGCGAAAGAAGTGGAGGACGGAACGCTTCGCATGATGCTTTGCCGTCCGGTTTCGCGACTCAGGATTTTGCTGGCCAAATATGCGGCTGTGGCGGTTTACACGCTTTCGCTGGTGGTGTTTATCGGAGCCACGGCGTTCCTAACCGGATTCATCCAGGCCGGGACGGGCGGGGTCTTTGTCTTTGCGCCGACGGAAGGGATTTTTGCTTTGTATGAATGGAACGAAGGTCTGCTTCGGTATGTGGCCTCCCTGCCCTTTCTGGCGCTGAGCCTCATGACGGTGAGTTCGTTGGGATTTCTGCTTTCATGCCTGCCGATGAAACCGGCCGCGGCCACCATCGCGACGCTGACCTTGTTTTTCGTGGATACGATTTTGCGGAACATTCCCTATTTTGAATCGGTCCGGGAATGGTTCCTCACCAGCCGTATGAACGCCTGGCTCTTGATTTTCGAATACCGGATTCCCTGGGACAAAATATTGGAAAATTACACCTGGCTGGCCGCTGTGAATCTCACATTTCTGATTGCTGGCATGATGGTCTTCCAGCAACGGGATTTTAAGAGTTGAGACCTCACCGTCTTGACATCGTCGGGTAAGACATCATCTTGCCTCCATGACAACATCTGTTTCCAGCAAGGGTCAGATCGTGCTTCCGGCGGATCTCCGGCGGCGGGACAAAATTGAATCTGGACAGAAATTCGAAATCGAACGTCTGGATTGCGGGGATTATCGACTGGTAAGGCAACCTTCTTCCTCAGGCCCTGGATTGGTGGACCTTCTCCTCGCCTGCCCGGAAAAAGGCTGGTTTAAATCCATCGAATCTGAATCCACGGATACCCTCTGATATACCTGGTGGACGCCATCGTTCTCAGTGAAACCATCAAACCGAACCAATCGGGTAGGGCTTGATGTCAATAATCATGACCGCCCCCGGAGCCCTGGGCCCTCAACCCTTTCCCACCCCTACATTCACAACGCCCGAGACGTGGCGGTCTCGACCCTGTTCTTGGATTGCTCCTCCAGCTTGATCCTCATACGAATGCAGGCATGGGAGGCAGCGGGAGATCTTCTTCTGCTGAAGCGGCAGCAAAGGCAATCACAGCCCGCAGAGCCTCGCGAGATACGCTGGGGAATGCAGCAAGAATGTTATCCGCATCATCCCCTTCCGCAAGGCTGGCAAGCAGGGTGCGCACCGGCACGCGTGTCCCGCGAATCACCCATTGCCCACCGCAAACAGCCTGGTTTCGCTCAAAATAATCCACATATTTCATCCTTCCTCTCTACCTCCCAACGAGCATTCCGGCAACTTCCAAAGCACCAAGAACCAGCTTGCGGGGAGTGAAGCCTTTTCATTCAAAAATCAAATTTCAACTGCCGAGCGCAGCGAGACAGCCTACCCGTAAATCTCCCCATCCACCTTCCCACCTTCCTCCTCAATCCACAACGAAAGTCACGTATCCAGCTCGGGAACGAAGCGTGTCCACGAAGTAGAGAGTGCCGCCGCTGACTGTGCCCATGGGGGTGTAATGGTTGCCTTCAAAACCCTTCACCTTCTGGATTCTTTGCGATTCTGAAATCGGTTTCGGTTTGCGGGAAATCCCCAAGTGCCCGGAAAATGGTTCTCTCATCATGCCAGACGACAGGAACTACTGATTCAAGGTTGGCATGTCGAACAGGATCTGTCGTCGGGCAGACCACAGTTCCTGACGATTTCCCAACTATTTTCGCCTCTCAAAACCAAAGTCCAACTTGGTTTTGTCAAGATTCGTCACCTGACCCCATAAGTATTAATGTCTGTGGCCCCTTCCGCTTTGAGTCGCCGGATTTCCTTTTCAACTGCCGCCGCCATTCCGGGACAATCAAATTCGGTCAGCTCACCACCGCGCATGGTCCATTCATAAAAGTCTTCTGGATAAACATTGGATGCATCGAAGTCATCAAAACGAAAAAGCGCTGCGTTTGGAAGGGTTGAAGCCAATCGCTCCGACAGGGCGGTCTTTCCGGCACCGGAGACGCCATTGATCGCAATAACATAAGGCTTTTTCATCGTTGAGATCTGCCCCGCTTTATTGCCCACCAAGACCGTAGCTGACAATCAATCTTGAACACTCTTCAAAGCGATAAATCTCCAGCTCATTTGTGTAATGTGAGAAGATCGCCCGGTATTCCTCATCACTGAAATAATGCTTAATCACCTGAAAGGTCGAGCCATCAGGAAGTCCTCTTTCTTGGATGTGATTGCCGCCTTGGTCATAATTCCCGGTGACACAACCCGGTCTTGGCAGTTGGTCGCAGAAAACAATTCTTGCTTGATCTGAAAGGGCAGAGTGAAGTCCATCCAGAAATTCTCGAAAGCGTTCCTGTGGCACATGAACGAACCAATCTACTGCCAGACATGCATTGTAGGTCTCAGAAAATGCAGGCAGATCGTAAGCATCGGCTATTTGCAAAGACACCCTATCCCAGTCGAGCTGCTTTTTGCGGGCCTCCGCCAAGGTGGACTCGTTGAAATCCGTGGACATCATGCAGCGGGTCGCGGAGCAGACCTGTTGGGTCCAGAAGCACGGCCCGCACGCAATCTCCAAGACCTTCCGATCTGCAAGAAGCTCTCGAAGCTTGCCAATGACGGGATCGAGTGCACGAACTGTTTCAGGTTTATTATAGCCCATGGAAGCGTCATAAATGGCAGCACGCTTTCCATAGTAATCCTGCATTTCCTGAATAGCGTTTATCATCCTGTTTTTTCCTTATCTGTGCCCATCTGTTTAATCTCTGGTTGCAACTCTATTGTGCGCTTGATGAGCCTCTTCCTTCGGCAGAATTCTACCAAACCCACACGAAGCATGTTTCTCATGCTAGTGGAGTCAGTGGTAGTTTGGGCCCAGAGTTTTGTGCATTTCGACTTTCTCGCTTCGGCGATTCTATGTTGGATTAGTGCGCTTTGTGCGCCCTTGTTTCGATGCGCAAGGATTGTCGATGCGGTTGCAAGGTAAGCCAGATCATGCTCAATGAACAAGGCTGATGCCGCAATCGGGCAATCCTGCTCAAATGCTAAGAAAAGACGCCAACCGGGAAGCGTCCACCAATGGGAAAAAGCCGGATGCCCACGTAGTTCAGCAGGCACGCCCAAACCGTTCTGGTAGACATCGAGAAACATTCGAAAATTGTCCGCGGAACGAACGTCAACAATGGACAGCGAGGACGCTCGTTCTTTTTGGACTCCATCGAAGTCGCTGTGGAGAATGATAGTGTCGCTGTGCTGACCGAATCCTAATTCAGCCAAATGCCGCTCCCCTTCAGGTGACAGCGAATAGGGAGCGACTTCGATGACAAACTTGGTATCGATTTCAGAGAACAAGCGCTCGAACTCGGGCAATCTGCACAGCGTCTGGTCGGTCAATCCGAGGATCTTATTAAAATCGACCGACGATGCCGGGCGCCGACAAACGATGACATCGTCGAATTCGAAGACGCCTGAACCAGGGATCAACGAGTGGCGGCCTCGGAAGTATTTGGCTTCACACTGATTATATTTGTGTTCTATCTCCCTCATTTTTCACAAGCAAGCCTTTGGCTGATTTTGCCTTGGATAAACAGAATGGCACGTGCCGTTGGATCTTTATAAAATTTTCTAAGTAACATCTCGGTCCTGCTGCCATTGGATCGCTTTGGCTTCATGGTGTTTCACAAACGGATCTTTTCCTTCACAATATCCATCCCAGTCCTCACTGCATTCTGCCGCCAGTCGGGTTTTGAGCTCTCCATATACCTGCTTAACATTAGGATGTGCCATGAGATAATCCCGAAAGGCGAGGTGTCGTCCTACATGCGCATCACCCACCTCGAAAGCGTGTACGTGGTGGGATCTGTTGAATCCACCTTTTCGAAAATATCGCCTTCTTGGAATCCCGTATTCCCCCATGGCTTCGTATCCCATTTGCTCCAAATGCGGCGTGGCTTGATCGAGAGATGACAGTGACTTGACTTCAAGAATGATGTCGATAATCGGCTTTGCCGGCAGCCCTTCGACGGCAGTGCTCCCGATGTGGTGCGCCTGCACAACGAGGTCGCCCAAGTTACGAGCAATCGCAGATCGCTCGCTTTCAAAAGCGGCCGGCCAAAGGGGACTGTAGGGAACGACTTCAATTTTCAAATTTTTTACCGGCTCCAAATAAAAGGATTCTGAGACAAATCTTGAAATTTGACTGAGGGTTTAGTGGGGCATTTGCCCGCTGTTGTCGATCTTGATTCCGAAGGGTCGCCTCTCCCGACAGGATTAATCCTTCACTTATCTTCGCTACCTTCGCTGCCTTCTGTTCAAAATTCTTCTGTCATTGATCGGGTGCAGTGGGCAGCCGTTCTTGGCTCAACCATTTCTCCCGGGTGATGTCGAAAAGGTTCTGGGGGACCCACTGCCCATTTTTCTGAAATCCCTCAGGGATGTGCTCAACAAACTCCATGCCAGCTTTCTTTAACACAGCCTCACTTGCTCGATTCCAAACTGCATAACAAGCCGTGATTTTTGACGCGCCCAATTGTTCAAAACCAAATTGCATCACTGCGAAGACCGCCTCGGTCATGAATCCTTGATTTTGTTTTTCCGGATGAGTCCAAAAACCAAAGTTCCAGATGAATTCGCCTTTGGGTCGGATGGATATCCTACCAATAAACGTCTTGGAGTTCTTTTCCTCAATCGTGAAGCTGTAGGCATGATCGTCAGCCCAAGCCTTTGTGTTCGCTTCGAAAGGCGCGATCAGTTCCTCTGCGTTCGCGGGAGGCTCCCAGACCATCCCGTCATTAAAGCCAGGGTAGCGCGTCGCTGACATGATGTGCGGAATATCGTCCAACGAAATGTGGAGCAATCGACACCGCGAAGTTTCAATCGTAAATGATGTCGGAAATTTCATCTTATTTCAACTGCATTCGGGGTTGCGGACTGCACTTCATCCCAAACGATTTCTGAAAGCGTGGATACTTCAAGTTGCATGAGCTCGCCGGGGCGAGTCCGTTTTTTGCGATTTACCCAGACCACGTCGATGCCGCATTGACGGGCACCGAGAACATCGCTCGAATAGGAGTCTCCGATGTGAATGACTTCGTCATTTTTGAGGCCATTTCGGTCGAGGGCGCGCTGAAAAATTTCCGGTCGCGGTTTGTAAGCACGCGCATCCTCGCTAGTAACAACATCAGCAAACTGGAAATCGATTCCCTTGAGGGCCGACTCCAGAAAGGCATTATCGATATTGGAAACGATGATAACCGGAACATCCTGCCGGGTTAGGAATTCAGTCGTATCCAATAATGCG
>JBGTLQ010000096.1:0-9513 GCA_041744075.1 Terrimicrobiaceae bacterium | reverse complement strand
AGAGCGGCGACCAGAGCCCCTACGAACAGCCCGAAGGGATTCAAAGAAAACAAGATCGCACCAACGGCCAGACCAGGCAGCAGCGAGTGGGAAAGGCCATCGGCCAGCAGGGCATGGCGGCGGAGCACGATAAATCCACTGAGGTAGCCGTTGGTGAATCCAATCAGAACGCACCCCAGCAGAGCTTTCCGCATGAATTCGTATTGAAAAGGTTCAAGCAACGCGTTCATGAAGTAAGGGCTGTCTGTCCGGCGCGGGAGTAAGTTCGCGCGACGTTTTCGGAAGTGAAAGTGGAGGAAGTCTCGCCGGAGGCAATCAGCTCACGATTAAGCATCACGACTCCATCGAAAAGGTCCGGGACCGTTTTCAAATCGTGGTGGGAGACCAAGAGGAGTTTTCCTTGAGCTACCATCGCTCGCAGAATGTCCCGGAGATCATCCTGGGAATTAGTATCGAGGCCGGAAAAAGGCTCGTCCAGCAGACAGACATGCGCTTGCTGTGCGTAGGCGCGGGCCAAAAATGCCCGTTGCTGCTGGCCGCCACTTAGGGCATTGATTTGTCGCCCGGCGAGCGCCTGGAGTTGGGTGACCTCCAAGGACTCGTTGACGATGGCCGCATCCGCTTTTCCGAAAGACCGCCATCCCCCAAGGGACGAAAAACGTCCCATGGCGACCATCCCGCGAACCGTGATCGGGAAATCCCAATCAATAACTCCTCGTTGAGGCAGGTAGGCGATACTTTGCGCAATATGGCTTCGGGCATGGCCATGGTAGCTGATGCTGCCCGATTGGATCGCCACGAGGCCTGCAATGGCTTTTAGGAGAGTGGACTTGCCCGCTCCATTTGGCCCAAGCAATCCCATGCAGCAACCGCAACGAAGTTCCAAATCGAGGTTCTGAATGGCCGGAACATGGTCGTAAGAAACCGTGACGCCCTGGATGGACAAGCGGTGGTTGGACATTATTTCGGTTTGGTTCCGGGAACGGTGACGGATTGCACAAGGCTGCGCTCCGACCAAAAAGTTTGATCAATCAGCACTTCATCCCCGCCAGAAATTTCCACACGGGCGGCAGTTTTCGCCGCAGTGGACGGCCATGTTGCTTTCAAAAGCAACTCAACCCCTTCCGGTGGAACGACGCTTTCCCAACTGAAAGAAAATTCGCGTTCTGGACCAGCCCCCTGGCAAAGGACTTTATCGAGATGCTTCAAGCTGAACGACAGCGGCGGTTCGGCAAATAAAATCGTCACGCGCAATGGCCGGACCGACACCTCGGCTACAACTGTTTCGATCACAGAACTCTGCCTTTTTTCCCGCGTCATGCTCCAGACAGGAATTCCCAAAAGAGAGAACCCAATCAGAAGAAGCGCTACACGCACCCACGGACGCCCTTCCATGGGAGGCCTATTTCAAACCTTCGACAATCGTGGTGAGATTGTAGCGCACCATATCCGGGTAAGTGGTAGCTTCCTTGTCGCCCAAGCCATCCGCGTAAAGTTCGCCTCCCAGCTTGGCTCCTGTCTCTTTGGTGATTTCCGCAAGAACCTTCGGATTCTCGATATTCTCCGCGAAAACCGCCTTTACGCCCTGTTTCTTGATGAGGACGATCAATTCAGCAACCTTCTTGGAGGAAGGTTCGTCTGCGTGGCTGATGCCTTGAACGGGATGAACGGTAAATCCGTAGTCTTTGGCAAGATATTGGAAGGCATCATGCGAGGTAACGAGCTTGCGTTTCTCACGCGGCAACTCCGCAACTTTTTCCGTCGCCCACGCCTGGAGTTCGTCCAGCTTGGCCAGATAATCACTGGCATTCTTTTCATACACGGCCTTGTTGGTTGGGTCGGCTTTGACAAAGGCGTCCCGCACGACGGCGGTGGCCTTCTTCACGTTTTTGATGCTGTGCCACCAATGAGGGTCCTCCTCGCCCTTGTGGTCATGATCATGCCCGTGATCTTCCTCGACCATGGGGATGGCCTTGATGCTTGCGCCGGTATCGACGAATTGAACTTTGCCTCCCACGGTTTCTTCCAGCTTTGTTAGGTAGCCTTCAATATGCTTGCCCGTAAAAAGAACCAGATTCGCATCGGCAATTTTTTTCACATCCGAAGGGGCAGGCTGGAACTCGTGGGGATCGACTCCGGCTTTCACTATGGGGAAAAGTTCAATTTTTTCTCCACCTACATTTTTTGCGATGTCCGTGGTAATTGTCGAAAGCGACGCGACTTTAAGTTCGGCTTGTGCGCCGGCTAGTGAAAGAAGTGCAAGTGTCAGGGTGACGAGAAGATGTTTCATATTGATATTGAGTTATCAATATCATTTTACTCGCTGCTGGCAAGTGATTTTTTCACATCAACCCGCTAACGGGTGTGATTAAAAGTGGGTGAGGAAAGGGAGACTAATTATTCCAGAGGGAGTTCCAGAGATTGTTGGATCGGAAGACACGGAGCTGAGCGATGCGGTGAGCGGATAGAGGGAGCCAAGAGGTTCCGGCTTTCTTGAGTCGAGCGTGGAGGACGTGTCGGTGTCCGCTTTCGATGAGACCGGAGCCGATGGGAAGGTCTCGATTCAGAGCGCTTTGGTAATCCAGAGAGTCTGCACGGTTGGTAAGATAGCGGTGGGCGTTGCGCACGGGAGCCTCGGGTTCAGGGGTGTCGGGAGGTTCGAGATGTCTGGCAAGTTCATCGATGACAAGGCGTGAAGCCGAGCGTTTGAGGCGCTTTTGCTGGATTTTGCGCCAAGACTCGCAGCGCGTGGGAGCGCAGGTTTTGGCTGCGGCAGCCAAATACTCGCTGACGTGGAAAAAATCGCACAAGAAGCGGTGATCGTCGCCAAAGACTTCGGTGGCTTGCAGGCCAATCCAAGGGGCTCCATCAGCCACGACGTGGATGTGGGTGTCGAGTCCACGTCCGGCGTCGCGTGCGCAGTGCGCCCAAGCCCGCCCGGCTTGTTCAACGCCGCCGAAAGTCGCTCCGTAAACGGCTTGGGAACTGCCCTGTGCCTGGGCGGCGACCAGTCGCATTTCGTTCCAGCTTCGAGGGCGTTTGCCATCACGTTTTCCGGGAGCCACCGTGCAAATCATCGTCCCGTCAGCTTGGGCGATGATCGTCGACTCTCCTTTTACGGGCAATATCCGAAAGGATTGGCGGTATTTTTGCTCCAATATCTTTTCGGCCCGCTCGGCAGTTTTCAGCGTCGAATCACGAATCGCGCTTGCCGTAATCTCAAAACCGTAGTGCTCCTTGACTCGCCCCGCTGCCTGCACAAAGGAATGTTCGGCTCCAAAATCACTGAGCACCCGTTCCAGTGGTGCCGACCTCCCTCGGTGACTCACCCCAATGGCTCCTGCAAATACTCGCTCGTAGCTCACTCCTTTACGACGCCATATCCGCTCTTCCGCCTCCACCAACCCGAAAACGCACCACCATTTTAGCTCTTTTTTTTCGCGCAATAACTCCCGGGATTCTTCTCCTGATGGCTTCGTCCAATGCTTTGCTCCGCTCCCGCTGCCCACTCTTCCATTGTAGCCGCCCCAAGCCGTCGGACTTCCTTGATGAGCATCCCTTCGATCTCATCCGCACTCTTGACTTCGCCATCCACGCTTTGACTCAATTCCAAGATCGCTTCAATGCGTTTGCTCATCTGCGGACGCTTGCGCATGCCCTCTATAATTTTCGCCTCTGACTCGCTCAACTCCATTCGTTTTTTGGCCATCCACAGCTTAAATCACCTACCCTCTCAAATGTACACTGAGAAACAGTCTCAATACGCCCGCCTTCTTCTCTTCAACCTCACCCACTTTTAATCACACCCCCCGCTAACTCACCGCCGGATGTGCGACCTTGCTGCCGGATCGCTTCTTTCTGGCGGAACAAGGCTGACCTCGGCGTAGGGAAACCGGCAAATTGGAGCATGGTTTGCACCCGTCTGAAAACTGTCGAGTAGGCAATGCCTGGAATTGGTTTGGCGGCTAAGGAATTCAGTTTGCTGAGGGAAATAGGGCGCTCCTATTTCTTGAAAATCTCCTGAATGAGACTTAGTTGTCGGGTGCGCCTCATTGTCACTCGGCAGAATCAGCCTGCGTTCCAAACGCAGACTTCACCCTCCGTGGTTCCCCAGGCAATTGCGCTGTCGCTATGCGACCAACTGACGCCGGAGACTGCGCTTTCCACGCTGCCTTCGCGCAGGGGTTGGCTGGACTGCACCGGATTCCACAAGGCCACATATCCTTCACCATCCGCCGAGGCCAACAGCGGTCCGCGAGTCTGATAATGCAGATGGGTGACTTTGCAAAGATGCGCTTCAAGTTGGCGCGGACGGGTTCCGGCCGGACCTTTGCCGGAAACATCCCATACCGTAATGATCTCCCCGCCACCCGTCGCCAGAAAACGGCTTTCCTTGTCCCAGGCCAATTCCCGCACCTTCGTCGCGTAGCCGCTCATGTTTAACTCCTCCCCGTGACGCAATGGTAACTTCCAGAAATTCACAGTCGCTTCCTGACTGCCCGCCGCGACGTAGCGGCTGTTGGGACTCCAGGCCAGGGAGAGAATGGACCCTTTCCAGAGCATGTTCTGGTAAGCCTCGCTTTCACCGATACGGAACAACTGAACGCCGCCATAATAGCCGACTCCAATGGCTTTGCCGTCCGACCGCCAGCAAAGCGTCGCAATCGTGCTGGGAAAATCGCCATACTCGGCGATCAGTTCCCCCTCGGGATTCCAGATTCGCAATTTTCGGCCCGCCGCACTGGCCAGCAACTCGCCACCGGGTGACCATTGCAATTTCTCAACCCAAGCCGCTCCGGCATCCAAACTTCGGATGGGGCTTCCCGCCTCGCGGTCCCAAAGTTTGACTTTTCCATCCTGCCCGCAAGAGGCCAGACCTCCCTTTGCCCAATCCACCGCAGTCGCGCCAAGAGCGTGAGCGTCCCATCGGCAAACGCTTTCTCCGGTATGCCCATCGAGGACATAGAGCGTGCCCGCGCTCGTGCAGAGGGAGAGGCGGGCATCATCCGGGGACCAGGCCAATCCGCTGATGTGATCATCCGCCGTGAAGGACCAGCGCACATCGCGTCCCTTGTCCACTTGCGCTAAGCCAGACATGAACGAAACCCGTCCTCCAATTCAGCGCGGTCCAAATTGCGCCCGATGAAAATGAGCTGGCTCTTGCGGTCCTCTCCCGCCTTCCAAGCCCGATCCGGCTTTCCATCAAAAAGCATGTGAACGCCTTGAAAAACGAAACGGTTGGCCGTGCCGGCAAAGTTTAGAATTCCTTTCATGCGAAAAATATCGACGCCTTTTTCGCGCAGGATCGTGCCCATCCAGTCGTTGAACCGTTTGGGATCGAGAGCCGAGGTGTCGGTGATGCCAACCGACGTGACGCTCTGATCATGTGAATGGCTGTGCGCGTATTGCTCGGCACGAATCGGCTCCACAGCTTGACCGGCACGGGAAAGGCGCAGGTTAAATTCTTCAGGGCCGTGCTGGGTGAAAAGCGCGTAGCCGCCAGCAGACTCGATTTTCAACGTGTAAGTCGCGCCATCCTTTCCGAGCAATAGAGTCGCCAGCTTCCGGTCGGGGAAAAACGTCGAACCGCTTTCCAGAACCACGCCATCATCAGCGAAGGTGATTATCGCTTCTTTTTTCGCAGCACCGTATGACTCGTCGATGTTCTGCGTAAGTGGCAGAAGAAGGACATCGATGGCCGGGTCGGGACCCGCATCGAGAGCGAGTTGATAGTCGCCTGCATCCAGCGCGAAGACTCCGCCCCACTCGAAGGGCACTTCCTCGTCAAGAAAGTGCGCGTTGAATTCCAGCTTCGCATCCAAATCGAATGCACGAACATTCAGCAGGTGATCCATTCCAACTTCTGCATTCTGCGTGCGGTGAATCTTGCAGGTTGCGTTCATCGAACGGATGCGAGCTTCGAGCTGGTCCAGTTCGGCTGGTGTGACCAGATCGGTCTTGTTCAACAGAAGGACATCGGCAAAGGCAATTTGCTCCTGGCATTCGCTGCTGGTCTCGATGTGCTGCCAGACATGCTTGGCGTCCACGACCGTCACGATGGCGTCCAGCGAAAAGCACTCCTTCATCTCGTCATCCACGAAGAATGTCTGAGCGACCGGCGCGGGGTCGGCCAGCCCGGTCGTCTCGATCATGATGTGATCAAACTTATTTTTCCGCTTCATCAGGTTTCCGAGGATGCGGATGAGATCACCGCGCACAGTGCAGCAAATGCAGCCGTTGTTCATCTCGAAAATCTCTTCGTCTGCATTCACGACGAGTTCGTTGTCGATGCCGATTTCCCCGTATTCATTCTCGATCACGGCAATGCGTTTGCCGTGTTGTTCGGTGAGAATGCGGTTAAGCAGGGTGGTTTTGCCGGAGCCAAGGAAGCCGGTCAGGACAGTAACGGGAACGCGATCAGTCATAGATTTGGTTGGTGTTTGCGGGTGATTTGCAAGATGCGGTCTTCGGTGATTTCCAAGATGGGGCTTGGAACTTTAAACGCCCAAGCCGGAAGACCTTCGGCGAGGATGGTGATGATGGTTTCGAGGTCGGGGCAACCGGGATCCTGGCAACGCACTTGATTGACCGTAATGACGGTGGAGTCGCCCAGCGAGAGCCCTTGGAGGAGCCACGATTTGATTTCGTTGACGTGCAAACGCTCGGCGGCGGAGCGCGGAGGATTGCCAGAGGATAAAAGGTCGAGCATGGTGCGGGTAACCTCCGAACCAGGGGCACGCGATGCCGCCCCCGGCGTGAAGATTGGTTGTTTTCAGGATTTCGCCGCTGCGATCACGTAGTCTTTCGCGTCGGCCACGGTGATTTCGAGCCCGGCCTTCTTCGCCAGCGCAACTACAGCCGCGAGGTCGGAATCGAGGTGCGCGAGGTCGCGAGTCGCATGGTTGAAATCGTTCAACGCATGGCCAATGTCTTTCAGCGCGTGTTCGAGGTCTTTTTCGGCGTGGTTTTTATCCTTACCGGCATGCTCCAGATCGGTCTTGGCGTGTTCGGCTTTTTTTCCGCCAGCTTCCCAATCGGAGAGCGCGTGTTTGAAATCATTGATCAAGTGATCAAAGTCTTTCAAGGCATGCGCCGTGTCCTGCTTGGCGTGCTTGAGGTCTGCAATGGCGTGAGTCAGGTCATTGCGGGCGTGTTTGTAGTCCTGAATGGCGTGTTCGATTTTTGCAGCGGCCTTGGGTTCGCTGGCGAGGAAGGCTTCCAGTTTTTTGCTCATGGTGATGTGGGGTTTGTATTTGCGGGGTTGGTGAGAATGCCTATCGCTCCATCCGAAGGATAAAGCGGCAGACGGCCTCGGTGATCAGGTAAAGAACGAAAAGGATGGTGGTAATCCAAAAGCTGGGAGGCCAATTGGTGAGGCAGGCAAGGAGTATCCCGCTCCACACCGCGAAAAGTGCAATGGCCACAGAGGAGGTGATGCCCGCCCAAAAGTTACGGCAAATCCGGGCGGCGATACCCGCCGGTCCGATAATGAGGGTGAAGACGAGAAGGATGCCAACGACTTGGCTGGCGAGGGTTACGGACACCGCCAGAATCACCATGAAGGCGACCGACAGAACCGACAAAGAAATCCCCCGCGCCTCGGCCAGATCCGGCTGAACGCTCGCAAAAAGGAGCTTTCGCGCAAAAATGAGCAAAGCTCCGAGGCTGATGGCGGCGAGGACGAGCGTTTGGACAATCTGGTGGTGGGAAACCCCGAAGATATTTCCGAAGAGAATGGCGGATGCCTGCCCGGCGAAGCCCTTGTAAAGGGCGAGAAACAAGGTGCCGATGCCGAGGGAAATCGAAAGCACCATGCCAATCGCCATTTCGCTGCGCTGAATTCGATTGCCAGACGCTCCCATCATTCCGCCAGCGAGAATCGAAATAATCAGCATTCCTTCCAAGGGACTGAGTGCGAACAACGCCGCTCCCGTCGCGCCAGTGAAACCAATATGCGCGAGAGCATGAGCCGCAAAACTGACCTGCCGGAGAACGACGAAATATCCGACCACCGCACCAAGAATTCCCGCCAACGAACCCGCCATCAGGGCACTCCGCACGAAGTCGTAGGACAAAAAATTCAGGACTTGCTCAATCATGCCGAGCCGACTCCGTGACGTTACCCTCGGCGGCAACGATAAAGATTTTCCCCTCGGCGCGAACCACATGAATCTCTGCGCCGTAAAGTGCGCTCAACGATTCACTGGAAACGATTTCATCCACGGGACCAATCGCTGCGCTGCCGCCCGCGACATACAGAACGCGATCCATGGAGCCGAGCAAGGGATTGATGTCGTGTGCGATAAAGAGAATTGTCGCCCCAGTGGCGGCTTTGATTCCCGCGATGCATTCGACCATACGCATCTGATTGCGCGGATCGAGACTCGCGAGAGGTTCATCGAGGATGAGTAGTCGCGGTTTACCGAGCAACGCTTGCGCCAGCGTGACGCGTTGTTTTTCACCGCCGGAAAGAACGGAGAATGGACGGTCGGCATACTCTTCGGCTCCGGCCAATTTCATGGCTCTCTCGACTTCTTCCCGAGAAGCGCGGTTGCTCCAAGGAAATCCCCACCGATTTCCGCCCTCGACTGCCGTAACCAAGGAGCGGGCGCTGAGTGAAGTGCTTTCAAGACTCGCCCGACTTTGCGGCATGTAGCCGATGCTGCCATTCGCTCGC
Source organism: Terrimicrobiaceae bacterium (assembly GCA_041744075.1). GTDB lineage: Bacteria > Verrucomicrobiota > Verrucomicrobiia > Chthoniobacterales > Terrimicrobiaceae > JAJTZA01. The sequence continues at coordinate 836 of JBGTLQ010000096.1, read as the reverse complement.
CCCGGCGGCTCGCCGAAGAGGGAAATACTCCCGGCACAAAGCGGAGTGAGCCCGAGCAGGCAACGCATCAGAGTGGATTTGCCCGCGCCATTCGGCCCGAAGACGCCGACAAACTCACCCGATTCGATCTGCGCGTTCACCCCACGCAGAATCTCGTGCCCTCCCAGCCGCACACCCGCGTCCTTGATGGAAAGGGCGGCGGTCAATTGCTACCCAGAGCTTTCTCCACTTCGTTTAATTCCGCCAGCATCCAGTCCACGTAGGTTTTTGCATCGGGTGGCTGGGTTTCCGTGACGCCAACGATGGGAACACCATTTGTTTTGGCGACAGCCTGGAGTCGCTCGGTGGCCGGGTCGGTCACCTGACTATTGTAGAAGAGGATTTTGACCAGCTTGGAACTGAGACTATTTTCAAAATCGGCAGTCTGCTGGAAACTCGGATCGGTGTCGTTCATCACCGCAATCTGAAAATCGTAGTTCTCCATTTTGAATCCCAGCGCATCGGCCATGTAACCGAAAACGGGCTCCGTCGCGGTCACGGGCGTCCCTGCCTTCGCCGACTTGATGGCGGCGATTCTCGCCGTGAGGGGCTCCAGTGATTTCTGAAAAGCAGCCAGACTGTCGGGCTTTTTCAGAAGGTTGGCGACTTTGATCGCCAGAGCGGGCATGGTTTTAGGATCATACCAAATGTGCGGATTGTCGCCGTCCTTCGCTCCGATCAAGTCGGCCACTTTGATCACGACCCGTCCCGGTTTGCCTTGGGCACCGAGGAGTTTTTCCATCCAGTCATCATAGCCGATGCCGCTGTAAATCACGATGTCGGCATCCGCGACGGCC
>JBGTLQ010000095.1:0-3522 GCA_041744075.1 Terrimicrobiaceae bacterium | reverse complement strand
GGGCAGGCTCCCAGCAATCCTCGTTTTGCCGGGCGCAGGTGGATGGAATGCTGTGCGGCCCTTTCCTTTGGAGCATGCGCGACACGGTTATCTCACCATGGACGTCGCCTTGGGAGGCACAGGGGCCAGATCTTCAGAATCCCCGGACGGACGTCGCGTTCATGCGGATTTCCAAATGCTTGCAGACGCCTTTCAAGCCCTGAATTATTTGCGCTCCCGTGCCGATGTGGATCCGAATCAAATTGCAGTGGTTGGGATGAGCCAAGGCGGACGACTCAGTTTCGTCCTCGGAGCGCTGAATGCTGAATTGCGAGCCTTGATCCCATCGATCACCCATTATGCCGACTTGGGGTATCTGGCAAAAGTGGAAGGAATACCAGCGCCAGCTTCGGGACCGAATCCGTATTACGATGTGCTATCTTTTGCCTGCCATTTGAAGGTGCCGGTATTTATGAATGCCGGTCTCGTGGATCGGGTGTCTTCGGCTTCCAGCATCTACCATGCATATCGACTCGTCCCGCATCAGGAAAAAACCTTCGTTTCGATGCCCGGCATTGGGCATTTTATCACCTTTGAATCCGATCGAAAAGCGTGGCGCTGGTTGGAAAATCAACTCCCACCTTTAAAAAAATGAACACTCACCCTGTTATTGCAATTGGAAAGGAAGCGCTTGGTGCCTGCCTGAAACACCCGGATCTCGAACCGGTGGCATATATGAATCCATTCCCGTTACCCGAATGGATGCCTTCCTGCAATGAGGGGCAAATTGCCCCAGAAGTTCCGGAGTTTACATCGCTTCGTGAAGCGCTTTCGCAGATCAAGCCGGAGGCGGCAGTGATTTCACCTCCAAATTTTGCAAAAAATGACATTGCCTTGGAACTGGCATTGTTGGACGCGGGAATTCCCATCCTATGCACAAAACTGAGGCTGGCCGATTGGAGGGATGCGGATAATTTGATGGAAAAATCAGTTGAAACCGCAACTTCCTATTTTGTGGGGGAGCATTACCATTTGAACCCAGCGATTCAGCGAGCGGCCGAACTTGTCCCTTCACTGGGTGCCGTTCTGTCGATACGATATCGGTTCAGTGTTCCTGGTTCTAACGATGCATCTCCATGGATGAAATCTTACCGGGAAGTCATCATTGAGGATTTGTGTTACCATCACTTTGCAGTCCTTGAGTTTTTGGTAGGCCTGGAAATCTCCGGCTGCACAGTGAGCAGCCGCGCCCAACCTCCATTTGAAAAGCACAAAAACCGGGTGGATATACTTGCCGAGCTGAGCGGGGGGGCAGTGCTGAATTACTCTGGATGGTGGGGGGGAAGCAGTCGGTCCGACGCATGGATCGGATCAATTGATATCGATGGCTGTGATGGGTGTCTCCAAATCTCAGGAAATCAATTGTGGCAGAATGGCGAGATCGTTGTCTTTGATGAATCTGCTAGCGGCACTCCGTTTCTGATTCGTGCAATTGAAGCTCTTTGGCAACATAAACACAGCTCTGAAAAGCTTCTCCTCTTGGATAATTTCCTGCCTGTTACCCACTCCATCCAGCGCTGCCTTGAAGGCTTGGAAGCTCACCGGACCCAATTATAGGCATGTTTGTGCGATTTTGGAATATGAAGCGATTATTTACCTTTTTGAGTCTATCCATTATTGTAATTTAGATGAAATCCCCCAATCAGCGACACGAATCGCACATCTATGTGCCAATCGCTCCACGTTTTGGATTTTCCCTAATTGAAATTGTGCTTGCGATTGGAATTATCGGATTTTGTTTAACAACTCTTCTAGGTATGATGTCGGTTGGTATGTCCAGCCACAGTTCAGCCAGAGCGCGAACCGTTTCGGCTAGAATATTTCAGACAGTGGCGAATGACAATCAGCTTGCTTCGGGATTCGGTGTTTCAAGCTCAAGAAAATATTTTGATTTTGATGGCAACCAAGTTGATGTTGCCTCGAAAGATATCCACTTTGTGGCAAATATTGTTCCTTTTCTGAATTTCAAGATTCCATCTTCCCACTCAGCAAATGGTGCAACATTGATCCGCGTCGCAATCCAAGTCTGCGCCCAAAGAAATAATGAAAATCTCACCACTGATTCAGAAGGTTTAATTGCTTCCGCACCAGGGCGCGATTTGATCACGCGTGCCGTTTATGTTACCCCCTAAATGTCATCGAGCGTTCAGCGTCCTTGAGCTCCTTGTCTCGGCAACGCTTTTTGTAATGCTTTTGGGCATCATTCTTGGCCTGACACAAAGTATATCAAAGGTTTGGCGAACTGCTGCTGGCGAAGCTTTGCAATATTCTCGCTCAAGGGATGCGATGGAAGTTATTTCGCGTCGCATCGGCTCGGCAACATTAAATACCTATTGGGATATTGAACGATTGGCAGGAACGCCTTCGCGTTATGTCCGTCAATCGGAACTTCGGTGGCTCGCAGGTCCAGCAGCATCTTTATTGAGCCAATCAGCAAACAAATTTCCAGGATCCGCAGTATTCTTTCAGGCCCCAACGGGCATTTTTTCAAATAGTGCAGCAACCAGCCGTCTAAAAGAATCACTAAATACATGGGGATATTTTGTGGAGTATGCTTCAGATAGTGCCCTCCGACCCGAATTTTTGGATGGGATTATCCCCCCTCGTTACCGATTTCGTATGTATGAAATGCTGGAGCCAACCGATGAGTTGAGCATTTTTAATTACACGTCCGGGATCGTGGGCGGTGCGGCAAACAATTTAACCTATACCACTTCTTCCCCTGATGGGAAAAATTGGTTTCTAAATACGTTTAACCAGAGGTTTAATATCCCCTCATCTAAAGCAAGAGTTTTGGCTGATAATGTAATAGCAGCTGTATTTCTTTGTCGCTTGTCCGAAAGTGACGACTCCACAAAAATGGCCCTCTCTCCGTCATTTCTTTACGATTCAACTGTCAGCAGAAACATCGCGGAATTGAACTCGAAAAATCAATTGCCACCCATTGTTGAAGTCATTCTAGTCTGTTTGGATGACAGCACCGCAGCGCGATTCGATTGGCCGGATGGTACCCCACCAGATTTTGGACAATCGGATCTTCTTGGAGCCACGAGTATAGGTGAACTCGATGAGCGAATCGAAATAGTAATCAAAAATCTCCAGTCAAAAGGAATTCAGGCAAGAACATTTCGCACATCCGTTGCTATCCAATCATCAAAATGGAGCACAGAACAAGAAAACTGAATAGGCTATCTGACAGGGGGGCAGCTCTCGTGGTGGTTCTAGCTGCTGTCGCCTTATTGACAGTCATGGTGATAGCTTTTTTTGTCACTGCTACTACGGAAGTGACTTCTTCACAACTCTACACGACATCTATAAATACTCGAAAGCTTGCCGAGATGAGTGTTCAAATCGTCAAGGCTCAGATAAATGCTGCCTCCTCTGGAGGAATCACACAGACGTGGACTTCACAACCAGGTCTTTTGAGAACATTCGATAATTCTGGGTCTCCTCAACAGGTTTATAAACTCTACTCTTCTTCTC
>JBGTLQ010000094.1:0-54475 GCA_041744075.1 Terrimicrobiaceae bacterium | reverse complement strand
GTGCGGATTTTTCGTTTTTGCGGAGTGTTCTGATGATTGGCGGGTTTGTTGCGATGGGGGTTATTGTGGCGAGCATCGTTTTTGGTTTTAACCTCGGATTGTTATTCTCAGGGGTGATGGTTTTGTTTGCGGGAGCTGCGGTTCTTTACACCACTTCAAATATTTTCAAGACTTACCGGACCGACCAATACGTGGCGGCATCGCTTTCACTGTTTGCGTCCATTGCGCTGCTCTTCTGGTATATTCTTAGGATTGTGCTCTCGTTCCGGCGGTGAAACCAGCTCAGAACAGCCCGCACAGATCCCGCCTTAGCCATCTTCTCCACGGAGCGAATCGACTGCTGGCGTTTTGGGTGGTGATATTTTTGGTTTTGGTGGGCGTGGGGCTGCAGGTGCCGGGGTGGATCAAGTGGTTGCCGTTTTTGGGGGCTTTTGGGGCGGGGATCCGGGCCTTCTGGTTATTGGCCTCGGCGATGGATGGTTTTCTCACGTGGGGGATGGGGAAGCTGGAGGCGCTGGAGACCCGGATAAAAAAAATCACGCATCCAGATTGGGGTGCTTGGCGGTGGGTGCTCGGTGGATGCGGTGCCGTCGTTCTGGCATTGGCGATCTGGCAGGCCTGGCCATCCTGGGCATTCCTTGGGTCATCATCATTGCGCGAGGATGAAATCCTAAACATTGAGCAATACACCTCGCGGGGATTTGCCAAGTCGGTGAGCAGCTATTCGCTGGCAAGAAATCACATCTTTTACAATGTGCTGAATTCCATCATTCCGGGAAGCTCATCCAACTGGCCACAACGGGCACGGATGCTTTCGTTTTTGAGTGTTGGTGCCGGCCTTTGCTTGCTGGTGGGATACGCGTGGCGGAGGGGCTGGCTGATTCCGGGGGCCTTGTTTGCAGGTCTGATTGCAGGGAATCATTATGCGATGAAGACTCTGCTCGAAGCCCGTGGCTATGGGATGATCTTTTTTTTCGGGGTACTTGCCTCCGTGGCCTTTGCTGAGTGGGCGCGCACCAGGAGTGGGCGATGGCTGACGGTGCTTGCCGTGGCTGTTGTGGCAGGAACTTACACGCTGCCATATTTTTTGGTTTTTGGGGCAACCCTGCTTTTGCTGGCGTGGTTTGCCAAGCCGTCCAAGCAGACATTTGGGGTGGGTTTGTTGTCAGCCATTGCGATCCTGATGCTATACTTGCCCCTGGCCAGCGATGTCTTCCAGGTGGCCACAGGCTACGGCAAGGATTACGAAGGTAGCAGCACCTACAATTTTGCCAGCATCGAGAGTGTGATGCGGATTCTCCAGTTTTTGGTTTCCTATGACCTCGCCCATTTTGGGCCACCAGTCATCGTGGTCGTTCTCACAATCGTTCTGGCCTTCGTGGCGGCTGCGCGATTTGCGCCGTATTGGGAACGCCTAACCGTGGGGGCCGTGGCAACCGGGGTGGTCGGGGTGACTGCGTTTTTTTTGGTCATCGAGGCCGTGCCCTTGCGGACAGCGGCCTTTCTGGGGGGGCCGGAAGCTGTCATTGGCATCATCGTGACTGGCAGCATTTTGGGGGCACGGCTTTTTCGATCCATTAAGCCTCTCCTTCACGTGGGGTTTGCGGTTTTTGCTGTTGGCCTCTTGAGCCAACTTGACGCAGGAGAACCCCTACTTCCCCGTCAGGATTGGAAAGCGATTGGTATTTTTGTCGAGCGGGCTTTCCCTGAGGAGACGCGATTGTGGGCTTCCAAAAATTATGGAAAATTGATCCGGTGGAATCTCAAGGGGCGGCGTCCGCTGGAATCGGGCAAAAAAGACACTGGGGCATTTCTGGAGGGGCAGCTTGTGACGATTGATGCCGAGTTTAACACCTGGGGCGAAGAACGCCGCCCGGGGCGCGGGGACTTTCCCGATGGTGTTCGTTTTGTGACTTTCCCACTCTTGATCAACTATCACCGGGTCTATTTCATGCCGCCCCCACCAACCGGGGTGATCTCAGTGACGGCAGGTGGCGTTTCCCTGCCCCTCACTGTGGAGGGGCTCCATGTGCCGGATCCCGGCGCGCTTTCCAGGTCGGGAGGGCATGGCGACACGCTTCTGAAAAAGGAACTTAGCACAGCCACACAACCGGCTTCGCCTCCCCTGATTCCCCTGCCCACCACGCTGATTGCCCGTGTGGACCGCTCGGCAGAGGCGGATGCTTGTAATTTTCTGTTCACCCGTAGCTTGGAAAATCTTAAAATCACGACCGCTTGGCAGGATGTTGACGGGCGTTGGCACAATGCAAAAAATGACTTCCGTAGCGGAGAATTTCTGAGCGTCAGGATCCCCACTGGCAAATACCAAGCCGTGCGATTGGAGATCTTGGAGGGGAAATCTTCTGATGCGGCCACGCCCTTCGGGTTGCTGAATATCTGGTTAAACTGACTCGTGCTCCCTCGGGTCAGAGAGCCACGCCGGTCTTGGACAGGATGGGCTTGCGGCGAAAGGTGAGCAGTGGTCCGTCGATTTTTGCACCAAGTCGTTCAAAGAAGGCGCGCAGTTCGGGGGTGTAAAATCTGGCGTCCTCGGTTTCGCCTTCACGGGGGTTGAGCTTGAGAACAATCCTGCCATGCGGTTTCAGGAGCCGGGAGGCGATATCTTTGAGGAAATATTCCCATTCCTCGCGACCCCATGGGGCGGGGTCATTGTGATAGTTGAAGCAGATGGCAAAGGCGGTGATCACATCGAATCGGGTCTCAACGCCGGGAACGGGTTCAAAGGCATCGATGCGTCCGATGATGCGACGAACTCCCAAACTGGCAATGAGGTCCCGGTAGATATCGCTTTCGTCCAAATCGAATCCTACTGCTTGATGGCCAAGCGATTCGCAAATTTTGAGGAAATAACCGGAGCCACAACCCAGATCGAGGATTTCCAGAGAGGGGCGCCCAAAAAGATCAAGTTCGGTGGCGCGCCGCAAGTTTCGGTGGATCTGACGGAGAGGGTCCAAATACTTGAGCTGGGCGCGCGTGGTTCGCAGGTCTTGATCGGAGGCACCCGGAGCATGGATCTGACGCACGGCGTTCAGGGCTTTGGAGTCCAAGGTGGCGAGGATCGTTTCTGGTGTTGGCAACCAAAGTTTACGACGAAACCATCTCACTGGCTTGGCGAGGGCCGGATACCCGGAAAGCGCCCACAAGGCACCTTTCAAACCACCGGAATCATGGGTGCTCGGATCGCTCAAAAGCCGGGAATCTTAAATTTTGGAAGGTCACGGTTTGTGGAGCGGTACCAAAGGAGCCAGAAGCCAATGCCAAAATAAACCACCATTGGCCCCCAGGCCGCCACCACGGGTGGGATTCGGCTGCCCTTGCCAAAGGCAATAAACAGGCTGCTGATAAACACGAGTGAGAAAAATAGCCCGATAGCAACCGCCACCCCACCGAGAATTCCGCGCCGCGAATAAACGATCCCCATGGGTGCAGCCAAGAAAATCACGAGCAAACAGACCCAGGGCAAAGCATATCGGTAGGCCAACTGGGTGCGGTAGGGAGCCAAGCGGGCCTCGGGGAAATCGTGATTAAATTTGAGATAATCCTTGAGTTCAGGGATGGAGAGATAGTCGGGATTCATGACCGAACTCGCGATCCGCCATGGCGTTTCTTTCCAGCCTCCGATGACCTTGGCATCGAACATTTCCTTGCTGGTCTCTCGTCGCTCCTTGTCCATCTCGACATACATTCCGTGGTAAAGAACCCACCGCTGTTCCTCAGGATTATAGAAAGCATCGCGGGCATAATACTGGGCAACAATGTCGAACTCCTCGTTTTGTTGAACGATCTGCACTTCCGTGATCTGATTTTTCCCCTGCTCAATCCGCTTCATGTACCATGTGCGCAAATCCTCGCGGTTTCGGTAAAGGTGACCGGACAAGCCAGGTTCCTTGGGTCGGTCCCGCTTCACATCCTTAATCATCTGCTTTTTATGCATGGCCGCGTGGGGAGCCTGTTCGTAATTGAAGTAAGCGGTCACGCCAACGAGCAGCAAGCCCACGCCGAAAAGCGGCATCAGAATTCGGGTCACACTCAAACCCGCTCCCAACATGGAAATGATCTCATTCGTGCGGGACATGGCCGTGAGGGAATAAAGCAGGGCCAAAAGCGCCCCGATGGGCAGGCTGATCACAATGATTTCCGGGATCTGAGATTTGTAATATGCGAACAGAAAATCGAAGCCAGCCTTGCCCTGCAAGAAATCCGGGAGATTATCACTGAGATCGAAAATGAACCAAATGGCTATAAACCCAAAAAGGCAATAGACAAAGGGCAGTGCAAATTTTGTTAATACGTATCGGTCAAGAATCGTCATCAATAGATTTTGTGCGGAGGGCTTTTTCAGTGATACCTTTTTCCGCGAACAAATACCCGTAAATGCAAGATACCCCGCTCGTCAACACCGCGTCACGCGACAATCACCCATTGAGTTCGCCATGATTTCTCTGAATGAGGAGCCTGGCGTGGTTGCTGGCGGGGTTTTTGAGCGGGAGGTGGCAGAAATTTTTTCTGAAAATGGCCTGCTCTCGAAGGCAGCAAATTTTGAATACCGCGCGGAGCAGCAGCAGATGGCGCAGGAAGTGGCGAGGGCGTTGGAATCGGGCGGTCACCTCGCCGTGGAGGCTGGAACTGGCGTTGGCAAGTCGCTGGCGTATCTCGTGCCAGCCGTCATGCATGCAAAACGCACACGGCGGAAAGCGGTGATCTCGACCCACACCATCGCCCTTCAAGAACAACTCATCTACAAAGACATCCCGCTGGTTCAGAAATTGCTTCCTGTGGAATTTGATGCCGTGCTTCTCAAGGGGCGTCACAATTTTCTTTGTGGGATGCGGCTTGAGCGGGCCATGAGCCATGGTGGGGATTTGTTTTTGCCCGAGGAACGCAAAGAACTCGACCGACTGCGGGAATGGAGCCTGACCACCAAGGACGGGTCGCTGAGCGATTTTATCGAACAGCCGTCATCGCGGGTCTGGGAGGAGGTGCGCAGCGAGCAAGGAATCTGCACCCCAAAAACTTGTGGCAGCAACCCCCGGTGTTTTTATCAAGCCCTTCGGAAGCGGGTGGCAACCGCAGATGTGGTGGTGTTAAATCATGCCCTGTTTTTTACGATTGCCGGGGGCATGGATCATTCCGGGCGAACCAAGGGAATTCTTTTTGCCGATGATTTTGTGATCTTTGATGAAGCTCACACGCTTGAAGATGTGGCTTCAAAACATATTGGCATGGATGTCTCGCAACTTGGTGTCAGACGAGCCCTGCTACGGCTATACAACCCAAAAACCAAGAAGGGGCTCATGCAGGCTCTTCGCGAGGGACCGGGTTGCGCGGCGGTGGCATCGGTCCTGCCATTGGCTGACGAATTTTTTGGGGAAGTCGCCACGCGCTGCAAGTTCACCCGCGGGCGTGTGCAGCGAATCCATGAGACAGGAATAGCTGATGCTTCGGACCTTTGCGATGCTTTGGCGAAACTCTGCGAATTGATTGGAATCCTTGGGTCCAAACAGGAAGATGATTCCCGGCGCGGGGAACTGGCCGATGCGGCATCACGTTTGCGGGCGGTTCGGGCAGGGATCCTTGATTTTTTGTCACTTGACACCCCGGATCATGTGTATTGGGTGGAACAATACGGAAGGTCCGACAGCTTTTGCTCCCTCAAAGCGGCTCCTGTGGATTTGGCCGACGCGCTGCGTGAAATGCTTTTTCGTGATGGCTCAACGTGCATCCTGACCAGCGCGACCCTCGCTGTGGGCTCGGGTGATCTTTCTTATTTTCGAAACCGCATTGGCGGAGAGGCAGCACGTCCGGTGAGCATTGGCAGTCCCTTCGATTACAAAACCCAGATGGACCTTCACTTGGTGAAGCAAATGCCGGAGCCCAAAGATCCCGCGTATCCAGCCTCCCTGGAAAAATGGATTTCCCATTTTACCGAAGAAAGTTCCGGTCACGCGTTTGTGCTATTCACGAGCTACCAAACCATGCGTTCCGTGGCCGAAAAGTTGGAGCCACATTTTGAGAAGAAGGGCTGGCCACTGCTGGTGCAGGGCGATGGGAAACCGGCGCACCGCATGGTGCAGGAGTTTCGCGACAATCCTCACAGCATCCTCTTCGGGGTGGACAGCTTTTGGGCCGGGGTGGATGTTCCCGGCGAAGCCCTCACCAATGTGATCATCACCCGACTGCCCTTTGCAACCCCTGACCATCCCCTCATCGAGGCCCGCCTCGAAGCGATTGAGGCCACGGGAGGGCGTGCCTTCGAAGAATATTCCCTGCCTGAGGCCATCCTCAAACTGCGCCAGGGCGTGGGTCGCTTGATCCGAACGCGATCGGACAAGGGGCTCATTGTGATTCTCGATAGCCGGATTCTTGGCAAACCCTATGGCCGCGCGTTCCTGCGCGCACTTCCCGAATGCCCGACTCACATCCATTAAATCACACCGGTCCCCAACCTCGCCCCCAAGGCTGCCTCGCCATGGCCTTGTGGTTTCTGCTCATCGCTGCGCTGGCCCTTGGTCTCATGGTTGTTATCATTTTCTTTTTCACCAGCCGCGCCACTACGGAAATCCGCGCGATTGGAGCGGATGTTGCCGCCCGCTTTGAAACGGCCTTCAATGTCCGCCCCGAAGTGCGCGTGGATGGACTCGTCATCATTGAAGCCAAAACACCGGTCCTCGAACTTGCCACCGCCAGCCGAAGCATGGTCGTCCGTCACCGATGGACGCACACCCATCTTTACTCGACCAAGGTTATGGAAATCGAAGCGCCCTTCACCGCAAAAGCAGGATTCAACTTGGAGGAACCCTTCCGTGTTCACATCGATCCCCACACCCGCATTGTGAGCACCGACCTTCCCAAACCTCAAATCCTCTCCACGGAAATGGGCGAACTCAAGATCCTGCGGGATGAGGACGGGCTCTGGAACAAGCTGACCGCCGAAGACCGCGAAGAGGCTTTTCGTGCCCTGCGCGAGCAGGCGAAAAAACAATTTGATGGGACGGCCCTGCTCAATGAAGCACGCTTGGAAGCGGAAACACGCATTCGTGAGCTTCTGGACAAAACGGGCAAGCCGACACCTGATCCCCTTCCCTGACGATTCTACGGGGGGAACTTGACATGACCAATGACCCCCCTCAAGTTTGCGGCCATGAATTCTGGTAAGGGAACAAGCTGTGTGATGCCGGAAATTCCGCTCAATGAGCAAGAACGCCAGCAGGCCGTTGACGATCTTCGGTTGGTGGATACGCCGCAGGAAGAACGATTTGACCAAATCGTTCACCTTGCCCAATTGCTTTTTCGCGTTCCCATCTCCTACATCTCCCTCGTGGATAAGAACCGTCAGTGGCTAAAATCCAAAGTGGGAATGAAGATCTCGGAATCCGGAAGAGACATCTCGTTTTGCGGTCATGCCATCTTGGAGGACAAGGCCATGGTCGTCCCTGACGCCTTGCAGGATTACCGATTCGCTGGAAACCCAATGGTGCAGGGAGATCCCTTCATCCGATTCTATGTGGGGCAACCGCTGCGTGGACCATCCGGGCACAAGGTTGGCACGCTCTGCTTGGCGGATCGGGAACCTCGAGAATTCAGTGAGCGGGATTTGGAATTGCTCGGGCAGCTCGGGCGATTGGTTGAGCGGGAGTTCACTCTGCTGGATCAAATTCAAATGCAGATCGAAAACCTTCGCGCCAAAGAAGAGATCGAGCGCAAGAGCTTCGAATTGGAACAAGCCGTCGAGGCCCTGTCCCATGAAAAAGAACATTCAGAACTTTTACTGCGAAATTTGTTTCCGGGAGATGTTGCCGATGAACTCAAACAGAATGGCCGAGTCAAAGCCGTGGATCACAGCAAAGTCTCGGTGCTTTTTTCTGATTTCAGCAACTTCACGTCCGTTACCAGCACCTACTCAGCTGCTGAACTTGTTGAAGAACTGAACCGTTGCTTTTGCTTGTTTGACGGATTATGCGGGCGTCATGGTGTTGAGAAACTCAAAACCATTGGTGATGGTTACCTCTGTGTGAGTGGGCTTCAGGGAAGCCCGGTGGACGGAGGATTGCGGCTTCTTCGGTTTGCCGAGGAAGTGATGGCTTTTGTGGTCAAGCGCCAAGCTGAGGTGGAAGCCACCGGGCGTCCCTATTGGGGCATGCGAATTGGGATTCACTGTGGTCCGGTCGTCTCCGGCGTGGTCGGAGTCAAACGCATGGCTTACGATATGTGGGGAGACACCGTTAATATCGCGGCCCGGATGGAGCAAGGGTCAGAACCTGGACGCATCAACCTCTCGAAAGATTTCCGCGAGTTGCTTGGCGATCAAATCACGACCACCCCAAGAGGAAGTCTGCCCATCAAGAACTGTGGTGAGATGGAGATGTTTTTCTTCGATCAGTTTTCCGACGCTCACCAACCCTGAGTGCGGAAGTAGTGGTCATCCCACCGGGAGAAGACGACCTTTTGACGGGTATAAAACCGAATGCCTTCCATGCCTTGCACGTGCAGGTCACCAAAGAAGGATTGGTTCCATCCCGAAAACGAGAACACGCTCATCGGTGCGGGCACGCCCACATTGACACCAACCATCCCGCAATGGACTCTCCGTGCAAATTCCCGTGCGGCACCTCCCTCCCGGGTGTAGATCACAGCGCCATTACCATAACCCCCGCCGTTAATCCACTCCACGGCTTCTTCCAACGATTGAACTTTTCCAGACGCCAACACCGGCCCGAACAATTCTTCGCGGGCCAAGGAGGACTGGGCGGTGACATTCTCAAGAAGCGTTGGCGGCACAAAAAATCCTTTCTCCGGAATCTTCGCGCTCTGCGCTGAGATTTGAATGCCGGCGGCAGGAGCCTTTTCCAGCACCTCAAAAAGCCGGTCGCGGGCATGGCCATCAATCACCGGTCCCATCTCACTGTCTTCGTGGGAGTCAGTGGGCAGAACCTTCAGAGAGGACACCGCCGCACGCAAGCCTTGAAAAAAACTGTCTCCTTGGTCGCCAAGTCCCAGAACCACGGACCCCGCCATGCAGCGCTGCCCGGCACAGCCAAACGACGCTCCGAGCACGGCCCTCAGCGTGGATTCCGGCTCAGCATCGGGCATCACAAGCATCACGTTTTTTGCACCCCCGGCAGCCTGAACCCGTTTCCCATGGGCCGTGCCCGTCGTGTAAACATGCTTTGCAACGGCGCTTGAGCCAACAAAACTTAGGGCAGCAATGTCAGGGTGACTGCAAAGCGCATCAACCACCTCGCGAGCTCCCAACACCACGTTTAAAACGCCCGCTGGCAAGCCCGCTTCCGTGGCCAACTCCGCAAGCTTTAAGGCTGTCAGCGGCACCTTCTCGCTGGGCTTCAAAACAAAGGTGTTCCCGCACGCAATCGCCACGGGATACATCCACATCGGCACCATTGCAGGAAAATTGAAAGGCGTAATACCCGCACAGACACCCAACGGCTCCAGAGTGGTGGCCCCATCCATACCAGCCGAAATCTGAGGAACTGTTTCACCTTTGATGAGATGCACGATGCCGCAGGCAAACTCCACCACCTCAATGCCACGTCGCAGGTCACCCCGTGATTCAGGCAGGGTCTTTCCATTCTCTCGCGTGACCAACCGCGCCAATTCCTCAAACCTCTGCTCCAAGAGCTCCTTGTAACGAAAAAGAAACGTGGCCCGTTTGCTCACCGGGGTGTCTCGCCATGATGGAAAAGCCGTCTTGGCTGCTTGGACGGCTTGGTCCACTTCTTCAGCACTCCCATGAGGCGTGAGTCCAAGCACCTCTCCCGTGGAGGGGTTATGGACCGAGGTGCTTTGAGTGGCCGAGGAGGATAAATCCCTTCCAGCAACATAGTGAGAAAGCAAAGGCGTTGTCATACGTGGGATTCATCGAATCAGAAATCTCGCCCTGAATCAAATAACGGATCAACACCACCTGAAGGGGATATATAAGAAATCTGCGGATTTTTATTTACAATATGCATAATATTAGTAAATCTTATATTTAGATATGAGTGCGTCAGTACCCTCCCATTCCCAAGAATCAAATGTTGTGAGCATGGACGGTGCGGAGGCTGCGGCTTCTGTGGCGTATCGGCTGAGCGAGTTGATCGCGATTTATCCGATCACGCCTTCCACACCGATGGGCGAATGGGCTGATGAATGGGTCGCTCTGGCCAAGCCAAATATCTGGCATGCCGTACCGCAGATCGTGGAAATGCAATCCGAGGCGGGGGTGGCTGGTGCCATTCATGGAATGTTGCAAGGCGGTTCGCAAGCGACCACATTCACGGCCTCGCAGGGCCTGCTGTTGATGTTGCCGGTGATGTATAAGCTCGCGGGCCAACACCTGCCATTCTGCATGCATGTGGCGGCAAGGACCGTGGCTACCCACGCGCTTTCCATTTTTGGTGACCACTCCGATGTGATGGCCGTGCGGCAAACCGGCTTTGCGCTCCTCGCGTCAGCGAGTCCCCAAGAAGCGCATGATCTGGCCTGCGTGGCTCATGCCTCGACCCTCAAATCGCGCATTCCGTTTTTGCATTTTTTTGATGGGTTTCGCACATCGCATGAGATCAATGACGTGAAACTGCTAAGCAATGACATCTTGAGCCGGATGCTGACCGACAAAATGGCGCTTTCCCAGCATGCCAGGGCCTTGACGCCCGATCACCCCACACTCCGAGGAACAGCGCAAAATCCCGATGTGTTTTTTCAAACGCGGGAAGCTGCCAACCCGATGTATGAGGGTTTGCCTGGCATTGTTCAGGCCAAGATGGATCAACTCGGTTCCCTGACTGGTCGGCACTACAAGCTTTTTGATTATGTGGGTGCGCCTGATGCGGATCGCGTGATTGTTATCATGGGTTCCGGGGCAGAAACCGCGGGAGAAGTGGCCAAAGCACTCGTTGAAAGCGGGGAAAAGGTCGGCGTGTTGCAGGTTCGCCTGTATCGGCCCTTTGATACCGCGGCTTTTGTGAAAATGTTGCCTCCCACGGTGAGACACATCGCCGTGTTGGATCGCACCAAGGAGCCAGGCGCTCCCGGCGACCCCCTCTACCTCGACGTTCTGGCCGCCATTGCCGAACAAGGGGTGCTTCAAGGATTGGACATCTCCCGGCCGGTTATCACCGGTGGGCGTTACGGGTTGGCCTCCAAGGAATTCACCCCGCAGATGGTCGCTGGAGTTTATGCTGGTATGGCAGGGCGCCCAGCCTCCAAACATTTCACGGTGGGCATATTGGATGATGTCAGTGGACTCTCGGTGGATCCTGACCCTGACTTTCAACTTCCCACGGCCGGACTCACGCAGGCAGTCTTTTTTGGGTTGGGTTCGGATGGCACCGTGGGAGCCAACAAAAACACGATCAAGATCATTGCTCACCGGACGGGAGCCCATGCGCAGGCGTATTTTGTGTATGATTCCAAAAAGGCGGGTGCGGTTACGGTCTCCCATCTGCGCTTTGGAGAGAAACCCATTCATGCCCCCTACCTGATTGATCGTGCCGACTTTGTCGGATGCCATCAGTTTGATCTCCTTGAGACCCAGCCGGTGCTGGACCTCGCCGCCGAAGGGGGCGTTTTTCTGCTGAACAGCCCATACGCCGCCTCAACGGTCTGGGAGCATCTCTCTCAGCAAACCCAACAAACCATCATCGATAAAAAGCTGAGATTTTTTGTTATTGATGCCTACCGCGTAGCGCGGGAAACCGGCATGGGAGGTCGGATCAACACGATCATGCAGACCTGCTTTTTTTCTTTGAGCGATGTGCTTCCTGTGGATGCCGCCATCTCGGAAATCAAAGAAGCCATCCTCAAAACGTATGCCCGGAAAGGGGCGGCGCTGGTTAAGAAAAATAATGATGCAGTGGACCTCGCCATTGCAAACCTTGAGGAAGTCATCGTTCCCCTTGAGGCAATGGGTGTTCCCCGCAGCGAGGTGGTCTCCGTGTTGGCACCGGACTTTGTGCGACGTGTCAGCGCACCGATCCTTGCCGGACGGGGAGACAGCCTGCCCGCCAGTGCGTTGCCTGCAGACGGCGTGTGGCCGACAGGCACCAGCCAATGGGAAAAACGAAACCTCGCCAACGAAATTCCTGTGTGGGACGCAAGCATTTGCATCCAGTGCAATAAGTGTGTGTTGGTTTGCCCTCACGCCGCCATTCGGGCGAAACATTACCCCGCCAACGCCCTGGAAAAAGCTCCCTCAACATTTCAATCCATCGCGTTTCGCTCGCAGGAATTTGTTGATCACCTCTACACAATTCAAGTGGCTCCCGAGGACTGCACCGGTTGCCAGCTCTGCATCAATGTTTGTCCCGCCAAAGACAAATCGAATCCCAAACACAAAGCCTTGGATTCGGCTCCGCAACTTCCGCTTCGAAGCGCCGAACGTTCCAACTTTGAGTTTTTCCTCGGCCTGCCGAACCCGGATCGCACGCGGTTAAAAACCGATCTCGTCAAAGATTCTCAATTCTGTGAGCCGCTCTTTGAGTTTTCTGGTGCCTGTGTGGGTTGCGGGGAAACGCCCTACATCAAATTGCTGACGCAGCTATTTGGCGACCGGGCTGTCATTGCAAACGCCACGGGATGTTCCTCCATCTATGGGGGAAATCTGCCTACCACGCCTTACACAACCAATGCCGAGGGACGCGGTCCCGCTTGGGCTAATTCGTTGTTTGAGGACAATGCCGAGTTTGGGCTTGGCCTGCGGCTCTCCATCAACAACAAGCGCCAGCAAGCCGAGCAACTCCTCATGGCGGCGAAGGATTGGGTTGGCCCGGCCTTGGTGGACTCCCTCCTGAACGAACCCCAAGACACCGAGGCTTCTATCGCCAAGCAACGCGCATCCATTGTTTCGCTTCGGGCACACCTCTCGTCTGTGCCGGAGCCCTTGCGCATCAAGTTGGAGGCTTTTGCTGATGATCTTGTGACCAAAAGCCTCTGGATCGTGGGGGGCGATGGGTGGGCGTATGACATCGGTTTTGGTGGCCTTGACCATGTGCTCTCCTTGGGGGAAAACGTGAATATCCTCGTCCTCGACACCGAGGTTTATTCCAACACAGGCGGTCAGCAGTCAAAGTCCACCCAACTCGGAGCGGTGGCAAAATTTGCTGCCCAAGGCAAGGCTCGCTCAAAAAAAGATTTGGGCCTGCACGCTATGAGTTATGGCGATGTGTTTGTCGCACGGGTCGCCTTTGGGGCCAAAGATTCGCAGACGGTGAAAGCGTTTGCGGAAGCCGAAGCCTATCCTGGAACCTCGCTGATCATTGCCTACAGCCATTGCATCGCGCACGGTTTCAATCTTTCCCAAGGGCTTGACCACCAAAAGATGGCTGTGGAAACCGGATACTGGCCGCTCTATCGGTTTGATCCCCGCCGCAAAAATTTGGGACTGAATTCGCTGGTCCTCGATTCCCCCGCGCCCAAGCACCCGCTGGCCCGCTTCACGGAGAATGAAATCCGATTCCGCTCCCTCCACGCCACAAACCCCGCTCGCGCCAAGGCTCTTGAGGAACGCGCCCAAAACGAAATCACCACCCACAACGAACTCTACCGCCGGATGGCAGAAGCACCCGCCTCCACCACCGCAGATCCTGCACAGACATAACCTCATGAATCCCGACATCTCCACCAATTATCTGGGCCTTCCGCTCCGCTCGCCTTTTGTGATCGGGGCCTCCCCACTCTCGGATAACCTCGAAAACCTCGCGGCTCTTGAACGCGCGGGAGCTGGAGCCGTGGTCATGCATTCGCTCTTTGAGGAACAACTCACCCGCGAATCAGCCGCAGCCTCCTCGCTCGTCGAAATGGCGTCAGACTCCTTCGGAGAAGCTCTCAGCTATTTTCCCTCATCCAGCGATTATACCCTCGGACCAGAGGAATATCTGGAACAAATCGCATCCCTCAAAAGTGCCCTGACCATTCCTGTCATCGCCTCGTTAAACGGCCACACGCCCGGCGGTTGGGTGACCCATGCTCAACAAATGCAACACGCGGGCGCAGATGCCATTGAACTCAATATCTATGACATCATCACTGATGAAGAAACGTCGGCCATCGACGTGGAAAAGCGCCTGTTGGATATTGTGATTGCCGTGCGCGAGCAGGTCACGATTCCCCTTTGCGTCAAGCTAGCCCCCTTTTATACGGCGTTGCCATCCGTCGTGCGTCAAATCCATCTTTGCGGTGCTCAGGGTGTTGTGCTTTTTAACCGTTTTTATCAGCCGGACCTCGACATTGAAGAGCTTTCGGTCGAACCCCGCCTTTACCTTTCCACCTCCTCGGAGTTGCTGCTACGCCTCCGTTGGTTGGCTATCCTTTATGGCAAATCCCCCATCTCTCTCATTCTTGGCGGAGGTGTTCACAAAGCCACAGATGCCATCAAAGGCATCATGGCCGGCGCGGATGCCATTCAGATCGTTTCGCTGATCCTGCGCCACGGCATGGGGGCATTCGCAACCATGGTTGCCGATTTCCAGCACTGGCTCGATACCCACGATTACCATTCCCTCACGCAAATGCGGGGCTCCCTCAGCCACATCAACTCCCCCAACCCCGCAGAATTTGAGCGAGCCAACTATCTGCGCACCCTCCAACTCTGGAAAGCATGAGCCCGCATCCTTTGCCTCCTTCTCCTTGCTTGTCATCGAAAGTTGTTAAATTGCAGGATAGGAAAAGAAACCGCCATGATCCGTCATATTTACATTTCTCCAGACCATAATTTTTTTGGTCATCATGGAAAACTTGCAGGCGAATCGCCAGTTTTGGAGGTTCCTGAAATTGAGTGTGTGGCTGGACGGGGGATTCGGGGGGACCGGTTTTTTGACTACAAACCTGATTACAAAGGACAGATCACCTTTTTTGCGTGGGAGAATCTTCTCAAATTGTGGGGGGATCTGCAAATACCGGAAGAAACACGCGACGCCTCCGCCACGCGGAGAAATATTGTCACCGTGGGCAGAGATTTGAATGAATTGATCGGGGAACATTTTGAGATCCAAGGCATCCAGTTTTTGGGCACCGAAGAATGCCGTCCGTGTTCATGGATGAATGCCGCGATTCATCCGAATGCTGAAGCATGGATGAAGGGACGCGGGGGATTGCGAGCCAAAATTTTGTCAGACGGGATTCTTCGGCAAACGGTCACGGGGTGATAAAAAGTGGGTAGAGCAGGTAACGATTGCCGCCCAACAAGACGAAAAATCGGGGCGACAGGATTATCCCACTTCGTGGGCTCTGCAAAGTGGCTTGGAAGCCTCGCAGTCTTGAATTTTCCGCAAATGCGGAAGGGCAGTCGAACGGCGTTCGAACCCTGTCGCGGTAAAATCGGGGCGACAGGATTCGAACCTGCGACCTCCTGGTCCCAAACCAGGCGCTCTACCAAGCTAAGCTACGCCCCGCGATTTTCCAACATTGGAAAGATTGAACTATGTGCCATGGATGGCAGGACGCAAACAAAATCGCGCCTGCGGTCGCTTAAAAATCAAGACGCAGGACGTTGACGCCGGCGGGTGACTCCCTCTAAAACCGGAGCCCATTGCATTTTAGCCGTGACATTTGTTGTGAGGGGGTTCACCAAAACAGGTCTATGTCAGACATCCGCATCCTCATGAAAACCAGCAAGGGCGATATTTCGATCACCGTCTTTGCTTCCAAGGTCCCTCTCACCGCAGCAAACTTCCTGAATCTCGCGAAGCGGGGTTATTACAATGGCGTGGCCTTTCACCGGGTCATCAAAGACTTTATGGTTCAGGGGGGAGATCCAACGGGCACGGGCAGTGGTGGGCCGGGATACAAATTTGAGGATGAGATTGATCCGACCCTCAAGCACACCAAACCCGGCATTCTTTCCATGGCCAACGCGGGACCCCGCACCAACGGCAGTCAATTTTTTATCACGCATTTGCCCACCGCTTGGCTGGATGGAAAACATGCGGTTTTTGGTGAAGTGACCGAGGGACAGTCGATTGTGAATGCCATTGCTCAAGGCGACAAAATTGTTGGCATTGATATCCTGGATCCCATTGACGATCTGCTGGCATCCCAGAAGGCCCGCGTGGACCAATGGAATGCGACGCTGGACCGCTGATTGATCGGGGTCTGGATATTTGATGGATTGCCGCGTGCAGAGTGCCCCCATCTCTGCTAAAGACGAATATCTATGAGCGAAGGGGAGATTCAGCCAGAGGATTTGAGGGTTACCAATCTGGGGGAACGAACGATCCCCTCCCCATTGGATCGTTTGTTTGGCGAGAGTGAGACCGCTCACATGTATTACACTGACGAGACGCGGATCGCGGTGGATCACAATCTTGCCAACCTGAGAGGCACCATTGAGTCCGGCAGTAGGATCCCCTGTCTGGAGGTCGCGGGGCCACGCAAAAAAATCTATTTTGA
Source organism: Terrimicrobiaceae bacterium (assembly GCA_041744075.1). GTDB lineage: Bacteria > Verrucomicrobiota > Verrucomicrobiia > Chthoniobacterales > Terrimicrobiaceae > JAJTZA01. The sequence continues at coordinate 38,068 of JBGTLQ010000094.1, read as the reverse complement.
GCCGGAAAAAACCGTCTGCGCGGTGGTCACCTGCGGGGGACTTTGTCCGGGGTTAAATGATGTGATTCGTTCGGTCGTGCTCCAAGCGTATTACCGCTATGGGGTGCGACAAATGTATGGGATTCCTTATGGATTTGAGGGCCTCAATCCCGCGTATGGTCATGCCCCCATCAACCTGACGCCTGAGTTTGTTTCCAATATCCACAACTTCGGTGGGACAGCGCTAGGCACTTCGCGCGGCCCGCAAGACGTCCCCACCATGGTGAACCGTCTCCAAGAGATGGGCATTGATATTTTGTTTTTGGTGGGCGGGGATGGCACACAGCGAGGTGGGGAGGCCATCTGGCAGGAGGCGCTCAAACGTGATTACAAGCTTGCGGTGGTCGGCATTCCAAAAACCATCGACAATGACATGATCTACATGGACAAAAGCTTCGGCTACGAGACGGCGGTCGCGGCGGCCGTCGAGGCCATCAACGGAGCCCACACGGAGGCAAGGAGTTCCCGGCATGGCGTGGGGCTTGTGAAGTTGATGGGGCGCCACTCGGGGTTTATTGCCTCCTCTTCCGCTATTGCCAGCGGAGAGGTCAATTGCGTGTTGATCCCAGAGGTTCCCTTTGAAATGGAAGGCCCCAACGGATTTTTGGAATTTCTTTTTCGCAGGGTTGTGGCGCGGGGGCATGCCGTGGTGACGGTGGCGGAGGGGGCGGGTCAGCATCTGATTAAATCCCAAAACACCACGGATGCCTCGGGCAATCGTCGCTTGGCAGATATTGGAATTTTCCTGCGTCAAAAAATTGAGGCCTATTTCGAGGAACGGAAAACCGAATTGAACCTCAAATACATTGACCCAAGTTATTTGGTTCGGAGTGTTCCCGCCTTCACCAATGACCGGATTTATTGCCTGCGTCTCGGCCAGGCAGCTGTTCATGCCGGCATGGCGGGAAAAACGGGGATGGTCGTCGCGCGGTGGCACAGCGCCTATGTCCACGTGCCCATCCCGGCGGTCACCTCGGCCAGGAGGAAGGTTGATCCCAACAAAGATATATGGCTCTCGGTGTTGGAGTGTACCGGCCAGCCTCCGCGGTTTTGTTAGAGTCAGATCAACCCCTGCCGAATTTTCGCTCCAGCTCCGCATAAGAAAATTGGATCATTGTGGGATGACCGAAGGGGCCGGCGTAGGGGAGGTCACAGGCCAGCAATTCCTTGAGCAAAAGAGCTGCCTCGTGGGGCGAGACCGGGGACGATGACGAAGAGGCAGAACGACAAACCGCTTTGGCGACCACTTCCCGTAAACCGTGACCGCGAGGAAGCCGCCCGGCGGAGCGAAGAGAAGCTGCCACTTCGTGAAGAAGCTTTTCAGGCTCCCGGTGACCCGCCAGCGCGGGAACCCCTTCAATTTTCAGACTCAATCCCCCAAACGATTCCAACAAAAACCCGGCTTCAACCAACCCCTCGCGATGGTCGGCGATCCATGCGTGCTCACGGGCGGGTAGTTCCATGATTTCCGGGAGGAGGAGACGCTGACATGCCGCGCTTCCGGTTTCCATCTGACGGATCAGCCGCTCAAAAGTGACACGCTCTCTGGCTGAGCGAACATCCAAAAGCACCAACCCTTCAGGACCTTCAAGAACAAAGAAATGGTCCCCAAGCCCACCCATCATTCGAAACGGAATCTCTGGTGCCTGCCATTGGGCGGTCGCAGGCTCAGGCGGTGACTCATGCTCGCGTGGAGTTTCCAAGGGCTTCGATGCGGGCACAATGGCAGCGGTCACGGAGGGTAGGGGTCTCGACTGAAGGGGTTCGGGTCGTTGGGGCAACTCGGGCTCGGGGCTTCGAAAAACGGGCGCGGGGTTTGCAGGGGATTGTGGCTGCGGGGCAGGACGATGACGCATCAGCGCTGCCTGCGCGGCATCAAAAACAGCTCGACGCACGGCTTCGGGGCGTACGAAACGCACAAGCCGTTTTGCAGGATGCACATTACAATCCACAAGGGTGGGATCCATTTCCAAGTGCAGCACAGCCAGCGGTTGGAGTCCGCCTTGGAGGACTCCCGCATAAGCCTCTCGCAAGGGCTGGGCGATTTCCTGACAGGCCACCGGACGCCCGTTTAGCACGACCCATTGCTGCAAGCGATCCCGTCTTCCCTCGCCAGGCTTGGAGAGAAAACCGGTTAATTCGAACCCCTCGCCCACAAACGGCGGCATGGGAATCAGGCGGTCCAAAAACGCTGGCCCGAAAAGATCACGGATCCGCACATCGAGGCTGCCTGCAGAGGGAAGTGCAAAGAGCGATCGCCCGTCCCGGCGACACTCTACCCCCACGCTTGGCGAGGAAATGGCAAGCCCATGCACCACTTGCAAGATTTGTGCGGCTTCCGTCTCTTCGCCCCTCAAAAACTTTTTGCGTGCGGGCACATTAAAAAAAAGATCCTTCACTTCGACGAGGGTTCCCGAAGGTGCACCTGCTTCTTTGACCGATTCCAGTTTGCCCCCGGAAACCAGAACCTCGGTTCCAGCGTCCGCGCCGGGCTCACGGGTCACCAGACGAAATCGGGACACGCTGGAAATGCTGGGCAGGGCCTCCCCGCGAAAGCCCATCGAGCGCACGGTCGCAAGGTCATTTGCCGTACGAATCTTGCTTGTGGCATGCGGCTCCAAACAAAGCAGCGCGTCATCCGCATCCATGCCGCAACCATCATCTCGCACAGAAATCATACGGCTACCTCCCTTCGCAAATTCGATAACAACCCGTGTGGCTCCTGCATCAAGGCTGTTCTCTGACAATTCCTTCACAATGCTGGACGGCCGCTCCACAACCTCGCCGGCTGCCACCTGACTGGCCGTCTCGTCACTTAAAATCCGGATTTTTCCCATGCGCGACTCCTTTTCTCCCATGCCCAATGACCGGGATCAAGCTCCTGCATTCCGGTTTTGGTGCGCAGAGAATCAGGGGAAACAGTGGCAAGATGACAAAATTGCTGAAAAATCTTCTTGCGCTGAGGGCTGTGATCCATAAAACGGACCCAACATTCGGAGTTCCATCTCCGGGCAACCACACCAATTTTCATAGCAATGCTTTTTTTAACCTGCCGTAATTGATTCATGCCGAGCATGAGTTATCATTTCTACGTGCACGGACGCATGAAAATGCCCGCGAGATCTCAACGACCTGGAACGTCTTCCAGCGCCGAATCGGAAACAACCCAGAGGAAGTCAGCTTATTAATATCAAAGATATCCGCGTCAATGAACGTATCCGCGCCAGAGAGGTGCGGGTCATCAATGGCATCACCAACGAACAAATTGGCGTCATCCGCACCGATGATGCCATCAGCCGGGCCAAGGCTCTCGGACTGGACCTCATTGAAGTCGCTCCCCATGCGCAACCTCCCGTCTGCCGGATCTTGGATTTTGGCAAGTTCCGCTATGACCTTGCCAAGCAGGAAAAGGACAAAAAAAACACGGCTGGCAAAGTGAAGGAAGTCAAGTTCCGTGTGAACATCAGCGAGCACGATTACCTCACCAAAGTTCGACATGCGGAGGAGTTCCTCGACAAAGGGAACAAGGTCAAAGTTCACCTTCAGTTTCGTGGACGCGAGATGGCCCATCAAGAATTGGGCATGCTTGTTGTCAAAAGAGTGCGTGAAGACCTTGCCACCATGGGCCATGTGGACATGGATCCCAAATTGGTTGGGCGTGCGATTGGAATGACGCTTTCCCCGCTGCCGGCTTCAAAACGCAAGCGACGGTTTTCGAAGCGCGGGGAGGTCACCCTTCCGCCTGAGAATCACGTCGAGCCTGATTCCGAGGCCAATGATTCCTGAGCGAAGGCTGTTGCTCTTCGACATTGATGGCACGCTGATCACCTCGGGAGGAGCCGGGGAACGGGCGCTATGTGAAGCGATGTACCAGCGTTTTGGTGTGGAGGAAGACTTAACGGGAATTACCCTTGCCGGGGCCACGGATGCACTCATTGCACGGCTCTTATTGGAAAAGCACGGCGTGCCAGTCACGCCTGAGAATTGTGCCGCACTGCTGGATGCCTACCTTCAACAACTCGCAAAGAACCTCCCTCTCCTGAAAGGTCGCGTGCTTCCCGGCATGCTAGAGCTCCTTGAAAAACTTCGGGACCAACCCCAGTTTGTGCTGGCTTTGCTGACCGGGAATCTGGTGCGAGGCGCGGAACTCAAACTCAGCCACTACGGGGTCTGGGAGTTTTTCGAATTTGGAGCTTTTGCCGATGATCATCATGATCGCAACGAACTTGGTCATTTTGCAAAAGCCCGGGCTCTCGAATTCCAAGGAGAGGATTTTCCTTCGGATCGGATTTACGTGATCGGGGATACACCCAAGGACGTCGCTTGTGGCAAGGCCATCGGCGCAAAAACGGTGGCCATCGCGACGGGCAACTATTCCATGGAGGACCTTGCCGCCCACAATCCGGACATTCTTTTCGCCGATTTTTCTGACACGGAAGCGGTGCTTTTGGCGCTCGCCAGCTAGTCCACTCATCGACCAACGTTCAGAAATCAACAATCGGCAATCGTTTAGGTTAACATGCAATCTGTAGGGCGAAAAACACTGGACGACCCCGGTGATCTGCACTCTGAGTTGAAGTCCTTTTCCGAATTTGGCGGCTCCACAGCAACCTTCACCCACGAACATGCTGGCCTCAAGGTGCCTGCTTATGAGAACGAATTTTGGACCGCCAAGCAACGGGCCGGTCATTCGATCCACGAAATTTCCTACCGCGCCTGCTACAAACCGCAGTTGCCAGGCTTTTTTGTCAGCCGCTTTTGCCAGCCAGGGGATGTTGTCTATGATCCCTTCATGGGCCGTGGCACAACGCTCATCGAAGCCCAATTTTATGGCTGTCGGGCTTGGGGAGCTGACATCAACCCGCTGTCAACAGTCTTGGTTCGCCCACGCCTGTCTCCCGTATCGCTTGCCGCAATCAAAAACCGATTGGATAATATCACACTTCCTGACGAGGACCCCACGGATGAGGATCTCCTTGTTTTTTATGAAGAGAAAACCCTCCGTGAATTGTGTGGTTGGCAGAAGTATTTCGAGCAAAGGATGCAGGCACAAACCTTCGATGAGGTGGACGGATGGATTCAGATGGTCGCTTGCAATCGTCTCACCGGGCACTCCAGCGGCTTCTTTTCGGTTTACACCCTGCCTCCCAATCAGGCGACCTCGGTCGTGGCTCAACGAAAGATCAATGCCAAGCGCAACCAGAGCCCCGAATACCGGGATACGAAGGCCCTGATTTGGAAGAAGAGTCGTCAGCTCCTCAAAGATCCCATCCCCAAGGGTTTTTCACGCAATGATGCCAAGCTTCTCTGCGCATCCGCTGACCACACGCCGGACCTTCCAAACAACTCGGTTAAACTCGTTGTGGCATCTCCCCCCTTTGTGGACACGGTCGATTACATTGGCGATAATTGGATGAGGATGTGGTTCACGGGTTTGAAAATAAAAAAAGAGCTTCTTTGGCAACTTCACTCGGTCAAGGACTGGACCGCTCGAATGACTGCCACCTTCCGCGAACTTCATCGTGTGCTGAGACCTGATGGGTTGATCGCCTTTGAAGTTGGGGAAGTCCGCGGCGGTGTCCTGCTTTTGGAACATGCCGTCATCGAAGCCGCCACCGCCTCGGGATTGACCCCGGAATGCGTGATGATCAACTCGCAAGTGTTCACCAAAACCGCCAACTGCTGGGGCGTTGACAACAATAAAAAAGGCACCAACAGCAACCGCATCGTCGTGCTCAGGAAGTAACGCGGACGCTTAGAATCAGTGGCAACTACCAGAAGCGCTTGGCACCCAAATCAGAAATTGGCTCATCTGGGCTTAAGATGGGAAGGCTTCTGTAAATACTTTCTGCGGCATGCAGGCGATCAAAAGGATCTTTGTGAACTGGCGGTAACTCTCCGGACAAGAACACCACGTTTTCATCCATAGGAAGCAACTCGATCTGAAAGAACGACAAACGTGAGGGAATCCACAGCCGGGGCGCCATGGGGAGCGGCAGCTTACCAGCCGAGTGTTTGAAGGTGATTTCCCACACACCCGCCATGCTCAAAAACAGCCTCTGTGAGGCATTGATGCGTTCACGAACTTTAGACGGCAACTCGTCAGGGCTCAGCGCAAGCCATAAAAATACGCAGGTATCGAGCAAGTGATTCACAAACCAAAGTCTTGAAGCTCACGCGCATTTAGAGGCGTCAGGGCGTGCATCGGGACGACAAACGGCGCATCCAATGTCTCACCAACACGTGGGCGAGGAGCTTTTGTAACATCGCTTTCGACCGATACCAAGCGGGCCACGGGACGCTTGCCCCTGGCGATCACAATTTCTTGCCCATCTTCGACAGCCGCGAGATACCGCGAGAGATGGGTTTTTGCCTGGTGAACGGTTACGGTCATATCTCAATCATTCGATATTAGTCATAATTAGTCAACTTTTTACTGGCGGGCAAAACCCACTTTGCTAAGCTACTTGAATGTCTGAATGTCACAGGGTCCTTATCTCCACCAGGAATGACCACAAAACCGAAGAGGTTCGTAAAATTTTGGGGGAACAATTTCTTGTCTCAGATCTCACGTCAGCACCGGAAGTTGGAGAAGTGGAAGAAACTGGGAAGACCTTCGAAGAAAACGCGACTTTGAAATCCGTGGCGGCCTCTCAGGTGGTGGAGGGATGGGTCATTGCGGATGATTCCGGGTTGGAAGTGGATGCCTTGGACGGAGCTCCCGGCGTCTACTCCGCGAGATTCGCGGGAGCTTCCTGCACGGATGCGGATAACAATGCCCTCCTCCTCAAAAAACTGGAAGGCGTGCGGGGCAAGGACCGCTCGGCACGTTTCCGGTGTGTGATTGTGCTTTCAAGGGCCGGGCGAAAGCTGGCTGCGTTTGAGGGATCCGTGGAAGGATTCTTGGCCAATGGTGCCCATGGGAATGCGGGATTTGGATATGACCCTCTCTTCATTCCCGAAGGCCACTGCACAACCTTCGCGAATCTCCCCCCCGACACCAAAAATCAGATCAGCCACCGCGCCAAGGCCTTGGAGAAATTGAAAGCGTGGCGGGGATGGTTTTGATCGCAGTGCACCCCCCTTGCTTTGGCTTGAGGCCAAAGATGGGGTGCACAAAAAACAGGCTTTCTAAAGTGGCGCGGCAGCGCCGGTGGATCGGGCACTCCGCTGCACGATGGGTAGCGATAGCGGCGAAGCCGCGTCATTTCTAATAAATGGCGGCTTCGCCGCGGAGGCTATTCCATCGCGCTCGGAGATCGCGATCCACCTTGGACCTGTCTTTTTTAAAACACCGGAGTCTTTTGATTGCGTGGTGCTCATGGACAAGGTTAATCTGATTGGCTCGTTAGAAACATGGATGGGTGGCAGAGTGGTCGAATGCGCACGCCTGGAAAGTGTGTGAGGCTTAACCGTCTCCGAGGGTTCGAATCCCTCCCCATCCGAATTTTTCCTCTGGGGAGGGGTTCGAACGCTGTTCGACTGCCCTGCGCGATAGCGCATCCTCCTAAGGGCCAACGGCCCACAAAATGCAGAACATGCCGCAGGCATGGCCATCCCTCCCCATCCGAATTTTTCAAGCCTTCACAAAGATTTTTCTGCCCAGCGTTTCCACAAACGTGGGACGACCGTATCCCAAGATCCGGGCGAAGAGGTAGCCGGTGATGGCACCACCGAGATGGGCAGCATGGCCGATCCATGGTTCGAAATTAAACACAATGGCCAGCACGGTAAAACCCACGAGAGCCCATGCCAGGAAACGCGCTTTGATGCGGAGGGGAATGACAAAAAAGACCAAGGCCAAGATTTCCTGATCATGGTAGATCGTCGTGAAGGCCAGCAACACGGCGAAAACAGCCCCAGAGGCACCAATCAGCAAAGTTCCCGGAGTGCCTATGAGCATCTGTAGAATTCCGCCTCCCAGAACACCCAAAAGATAAAGGAGCAAGAACCGGGGGCTACCGATATCTTGCACCACAATCCGGCCTGCGAACCAGAGGCTGAGCATGTTAATGAGAAGGTGCCAAAAATTGCCATGCAAGAATCCATGGGTGAGAAATTGCCACCAGCCGCCGGCTTCAAGCCCGTTGGCACTTAATCCAAACAGTCGGATGAGGGCCGCTTCATGCTCAGGGCTTAGAACCGATTGGACGCAATAAATCGCAACATTGACGAAAACCAAGACCAAAACCACCCAACCACTTCGATTCATTCGGCACCAACGTAGTTCTGGAACGGGGTCCTGACAAATTTTTACTCAGCAGGAGGTTGGGCCACGGGTGAGGCGACAGGAAGGCACCAGGCTGATTGATCAGGGGGAATGGCATCAAGGATCGACGTCGGAACAATGGCACCTCCAGCCCGCCCGAGAATCGCCACTTCCAGGCCACCCTCCACTTCACCGCCAAATACCACACCACCCACCAGCTGCTCACCCGCCGTGGTTTCGGGCGTGTTTTCGGAAAGCACCGAGAAGAACTCGATCTTTCGCGTCATAAGTTCAGGCTCCCTGGCAATGAAACCGGTGGTGAGGGTTCGCGAGAGCGCTGCCAAAAGGGTCTCAAGAGCTGCGTCGCTCACGGGCACTAGATCGCCACCCCGCATGGTCTGCCAGCCCTCTTGTGAACGCTGAATATCGAAACTTTGGCCATCGCCATCGGTCATGCGAATCAAATCCACGAGGTCCCCATCAATTGGCAAAAGCCGACGGTCTCTGAAATCATCGGGCCCCACATCCAGCAACCCCCGGGCGGAAAGTGGCAGCCGGGCAATGATGTCCCGGCCAGTGAACTGGGCAAGCACCGACTCCGGCCAAGCTTCGGGCAAATTTCCAAAACGTATCACAAGTGGGGTTTGTCTTCCCTCCACAAAAAAAGCGATTTCGTGTTTTCCTTCCGCGATCCCGTGGAAGCCGAGGTCGCCGGAGTCATCGGCCACAATGGCCAGAACGGGAATTCCAAGCAGGCTCTTCAGAAATCGCTCCACAAAGGCTGCATCTGCGGGTGCCGCCAGGGGTTTCACAATGCTCCAACCCGTGGCTGTCCTGACAATTTCCGTCTCCCCACCTTTCGATCCGCGGATGATCACACGGTCCACCTGGCCAGGATTCATGCCGACCAGAACCGTATCCCGAAACTTGGCAGGCTCGGAGTCCACAAAGGCATTCAGCGATTTATCGATCAGAAAAATGTCATTCGACCCATCCAGACGGGCGTACATCCGCCCATCAAAAGCAGAATCCTTTCCAAATAATAATTTGACTGGTTTTCGCCCGAGAAACTCGATCCAACGTTTGGGCGAGCGAAGTCCAAATTCTGACAATTGTTCCCGCCTTTGAATCTCGGATGAAGGGATGCGGTCATGATACATCAACAACGAGGCGGTCTGAAGGATTTCCTCGGCGACCTGGGTATTGCCTGCATCTTTGACATTGCCCGAGAGATACTGCCACGCTGCGCCTTTCCTCTTCAACTCGGTCAGTTCGCCGGTGGACTGAATACGAATGGCCCTGACCTCGGCGGGTTTCAAATTCATAACAAACCCATCTTCCGCATTGCGGGATGGCACGCAGGAACGAAGACTGATGGCCGCAGCCACAGCCGCCAATGCGAGGAACAAGGTCACAAAAGTGAGAGCCCGATTCATAATGAGAGTTCAGGAACGGCGCCGCACCGCAAGGATGATTGCGATCAGGGCTGCTGCTGCGGGCATCAGGATCAAAGAAATCAACGACAACAGGCCCAACTGCTGGTCTGTGAGGTTCAAGGGAAAATAACGAGTCACTTTGGGGGCGATGCCGGCCAGATGACCTCGCTCAAGGAGCCAATGGGTCGCGCTGACCAAAAAATCCAAGCCTTGGGTTGAGAGAGCCGCATCAAGTGCAAACTGCGCATTTCCCACAACCACAAATTTGGCGGTTTCCACCTGAACCCCCTCGGCGCTGACGCGGCCCCCGGTCGCCATGGCCCCCGCATACAAGGGTTGACCCGTGTCCTGTCCTTCGTCGTAGCGCACGCCTTTTTGGTCATCGGTCACAAAATCGACTTCCCCCCAAAATTCCTCAACAGGCTGCAAGAGTGGAGCAGTTGGTGTATCCGGCGCGAGCGCGATGGACTTGGTCTCCCCCGGCAAAAACAGACTCAGCCCTACCAATCTTCTGGTGATCGGGTTTTCCGGCAAGAATTCGGCGGTGACTTCCCGAAGAATCCCAGTCGCAAAACCGAGGCGCACGGTCCTGAGAACCCGATCATTTCTGGGCGCCAGACCAACACCGGCGATCAGCGCGTCAAGCCTGGGCGTGGATGCTGACGGCTCAAGAAGAACCATCAGCTTTCCTTGTCCCTCCCAATACTGGCTCAAAATCTGGGCTTCCCGTTCCTCGATGTCAGCCGTGGGCGCAATGATAAAAACCGATGCCGCATCGGCAGGAATCACATCCAAAGCCGAAAGATTCAAGGAAGCCGCCTCCACATTTTGACGGGCAATATAATCCCGAAATGTTGACAGCGCGGAGTTGCCGGTCACGGGTGGCTCGCCATGGCCCTCCAGAAAATAGACTTTCTTTTTGCCGGGGCTGACGAGTCCCATCATCGCCGAGGTCAGCGCGGATTCCCCCTTAAAAGCCAAAACCCGCGCTTCGCCGCCCGCGCTCAACGCATTCAGGTCGAAATCCGCCATCTGTCCGACAGGCAAAAATGCCGTTCGACCATGATATTCGAGGATTAGCACATTTTCATCAGCGCGGAATTTGTGCAGGGCCTGGACCTCTCGAGCTCGCGTGAGATCCCTCACAGGATCCACATATTCCACATGAATTTGTTTGCGACCGGAAAACACAAACTCGTTGAGGAGGTTGCGTACATCAGGGTGCAGTGCACTCACCGGGGAGATGGTGGTTCGCGAGAAAAAGACGGTGATATTCAGCGGGTGCTTGAGTTCGCGGATAATCCGCTTGGTCTGCTCGGAAAGCGCGAATTTCTGAGTCCGGGAAAAATCCACGCGTCCTGGAAATTCAAAACCAAGGAAATTGACGGCGACCAACATGCAGAAAGCCGCGACGATTTGAATGACCACGTTGGCGCGGATCCAGCCTCGTGAGATGGTCTTCATGCTCTCCACCTCCGATATTGCAAGGCATGATACGTGAGAAACAGCGTGAAGAGGGTGAAGCTGATATAAAAGACCACCGGTCGTGTGTCAAAGATGCCTCGGGAGAAATCCGCCATGTGCTGGATGGTCGAAAAATAGTAAGCCAATGACTGCATGGCCGGGCTGGCCACGGGAAAGAAAAACCAGAGGATCCCGAGAAAAAACATCATGCACAAAAGCGCAAACGCCGAAATCCCAGCCACAATTTGATTATCGGTCAGAGCCGATGCCAAACACCCCAAGGAGATATAAAATGCCCCCACCAGCGCCAACATGGCATAGGCCCCAAGGATCGAGCCTGGCGCTTCCACCGGAGCCTGACCGGTCACCCACCAAAACACTCCGAAATATACCAAGCTCGGCAGCCACAAAACGGCATAAAAAACCAAAGCACCAAAGAATTTGGCAAGAACAACCTCGGCATCCCCGACCGGGGCGGTCATCAGAGTTTCAATGGTCCCCAATTTGTATTCCTCACTGAAAAGCCGCATCGTCAACAATGGGAACACCAATAGAAAGGGAAACCAGAACAGCAGGGAATTGAAAAATGCTTCAACCGAGGTGGTGGTGCCCGGCTCTGCGTTCATGGCTAGGACTCCCGCCTGAAAATTGATGCCAGTGAGGATCAGGAAAAAGAAAAGCACCACATACGCCAGCGGTTGTTGCAGCGTGCGCGAAACCTCCCTGCCAAAGAGCGTGCCAAACCGTTTCATAAAACCCTCCCGTCGTCAGACCTCGTCATGATGGGTCACCTCCACAAAAACTTCTTCCAAAGAAACGGCACGCCGTGACAATTCCCGCACGTCCCATCCCTCAGTCTTGGCCAAAACGAACACCCTCTCCCGCACATCCGCCTCCACATGCAGCAAAAAGGTGTTCCAGCCCTTACCCTCGGAACAATCCACCTCACGCACGCCATTGAGGGCTTTGAGCTTTTTAACCGCTGCAGAAACATCTCCAACGCGCGCTTCCAACCTCGTCCGGCCGCGATCCTGCAAGGTTTCTCTGAGCGTTTCGGGACTTCCGACGGCCTCGATTTTTCCGCCGTTGATGATGATAACCCGCGAACAAACCATCTCAACCTCGGGGAGAATGTGCGTGGAGAGCAGGATCGTGTGATGACGGCTTAGGTTTTTGATCAGCGTGCGGACTTGCCGGATCTGGTTGGGATCCAACCCGATGGTGGGTTCATCCAAGATCAACAAGTCCGGTTCGTGAACCATGGCATCGGCCAACCCAACTCTCTGACGGTATCCCTTCGACAACGTTCCGATAAATTTGTTTTCGACGCCCTCCAAATTGCAAAGCTCCGCAACATCCCCCACCCGCTCTTTAACTCGGCGTCCGGGAACACCTTTCAGCCTGGCGCGGTACGCCAAATATTCACGCACGCGCATGTCAGGTGGTAGGGGCACGTTTTCCGGCATGTATCCAATGTGTTCGCGCGCCCGGATCGAATCGGCAAACACATCATACCCCGCCACCTGGGCTCGTCCCGCCGTGGGAGGAAGATAACACGCCAGCATGCGCATGGTGGTGGACTTGCCTGCGCCATTGGGCCCAAGGAAACCGGTGATCTCACCTTTCCCCACCTCAAAACTGATTTCATCCACAGCGGTGACCCCTCCGTAGCGTTTGGTGAGTTTCTCGACTTTGATCATCTTTGCAACCCTCTCTCGTACTCCGAACCCGGATGCTTCGCAAGCTTGTGTTGGAAGCTTTTCAGTGAACTGATTGAACAAATGCGGTTGAGATGGCACGCTTGCCAGGGGGCATGGGCGTCTCGCCCGTGTGGATATTGGCTGTGTTGCAAGCATCAATCTATAAGCGGGCGAGACGCCTCGTTCCCCCTGTATTATTTGATCCCACCCGCAGGAACTGGTTGCTGCGATCAGGCAAATTCCAACACCAACCCCGTCGTGTTATCCCGACCGCTCCGCTCCAGCGATGCTCGCACGAGCCGAATTGCAGGCAGAAGTTCCTGCTCTTGCAGGGTTGGCCGCGAAATCAATTGCTCCAGCTGTTTGTCGAAAAGTCCGTCCACCAAACCATCCGTGCAAAGCAAATACCGATCCCCTCGCTCCAACCCCACGGATCCCACCTGAGGATCCACAAATTGGTTACCAGCCCCCAACGCTCGCTGCAATGAGCTGCGACTGGGATGGAGCCGCGCCTCACGCTCGTTGATTTTCCCATTCCGAAACAACCAGCCCACATGCGTGTTGTCATGACTCAGCTGACGCATCTCGCCTCCACCCCCAGGCAAATAATACAAACGGCTGTCGCCAATGTGTGCAAAATGGAGCCACTCGGGAGTGATCCAAACAAGCGTCAGGGTGGCTCCCATTCCACGGCATTCCTCATAGCATGCCCCCAAGTAAGTCAGCGCTTGATGAATCTCGGTGAAGAGTTCCTCGAGCACGTCCGCATGCCCCCCCGCCAACCCACTTGCCGACCGTCGGAAGGCCTGCGGCATCAACTTCGTGATTTTTTCGACGGCGATTTTGCTGGCAAACTCCCCGGCCATAGCTCCCCCCATGCCATCACTCACCGCAAAGAGATAATCGTTCGTCTCCAATGAGGTATCCCCCACCTTGCCGAGATAACGCACCTCCCGCGCATCAATCTCCAAACAAAGAAACGAGTCCTCGTTGTTCGCGCGCACTTTCCCGCGGTCGGAGTGGCCCGTCCAGGCCAACTGAGTCGGCAACCTATCCCCCATGGGCCTCCTCAAGGATCGTCGCAAATTCAAAATCAATCAGACAAAAACGCCCATCAGTTTTCCGGTATGTCACATTCCTAACTTCAGCATCGTCATGCCTGACCCCGTATTCCTCCAACTCCTTGAACAACTCCGAAGCCCGGCCTTCATCCAAATGCTCAACCCGGGTCCCACAATTGGAAGTCACCATTGTCAGGGTTGCCTCATCCGATTCCAACAGCCGTGGAACAAAGGGGCACTCCCGTTCTTCCAAATATTTCAACACCTTCACCTCATTGGCAAACCGCTCCTCCGCCTTCGGGCCACGGAACTTTTTCTGAACTCGCCCGTCATAGCCGATCCGAACCGTCGCCCTCAGTGTGTCTTTGATCTCATGCATGACCCCCACATTCAACAAGCTCTCCTCCGCACGAACAAACACATTTTTTTCTCGACCTTGGCATGCCATGTGCTTGCATCTTCAACGCCCGGGAAGGAAATCAGGGCACAACTAAAAAACCCAAATCACAGACGACCCCGGCTCGCCCTGTGAATCAAAATTATCTCATCAACCCATCCTATGGCAAAATACAAACTCGAATACATCTGGTTGGACGGCTACCAACCGGTCCCAAATCTCCGAAGCAAAACCCAAGTCAAGGAATTCGAAACATTCCCAACCTTGGAAGAACTTCCTAACTGGGGATTTGACGGCAGTTCCACCAAACAAGCCGAAGGCCGCAGCTCAGATTGCGTTCTCAAACCCGTTGCTGTTTTCCCTGACGTCACACGCACCAACGGTGTGCTCGTCATGTCCGAAGTTTTGAACCCTGATGGCACGCCTCATATTTCGAACGGCCGCGCCACGATCATTGATGATCCAGGAGCTTGGTTTGGTTTTGAGCAAGAATACTTCCTTTACAAAGACGGTCGTCCTCTGGGATTCCCAGCTGACGGATATCCAGAACCTCAAGGCAAATACTACACCGGTGTGGGCTTCAGCAACGTGGGTGACATTGCCCGTGACATTGTGGAAGAACATTTGGATCTCTGTCTTGAAGCTGGCATCAACCATGAAGGCATCAACGCCGAAGTGGCCAAGGGTCAATGGGAATTCCAAATCTTCGGCAAAGGCAGCAAAAAAGCTGCTGACGAAGTCTGGGTCGCACGTTATCTCCTTCTCCGCCTGTGCGAAGGTTACGGCGTTGACATCGAGTGGCATTGCAAACCCCTCAAAGGCGACTGGAATGGTTCAGGCATGCACGCCAACTTCTCGACCGATTACCTGCGTGACGTGGGTGGCAAAGACTACTTCGAAGCGCTCATGGTGGCCTTTGAAGCCAATGCCAACGAACACATCGCTGTTTATGGTCCAGACAACCACCTTCGCCTCACCGGACTTCACGAAACGCAGTCCATCGACAAATTTAACTACGGAATCGCCAACCGCGGCGCCTCGATCCGTGTGCCTCACAGCTTTGTGAACAACGAATACAAAGGCTACTTGGAAGATCGCCGCCCGAATTCGCAAGGCGACCCTTACCAAATCGCCAGCCGAATCCTGCAAACAATTGCAACGGTTCCAACTCCGTAAGGTTTAAAAGGGATAGGGAAACGAGGGACATCACAACGGCACCGGCCCGGGAATACAGGGCGCCGGTGCCGTTTGTGCGTACTCACGTGTTGAGGGTAGGGATAGCGGTCCCTCGCTGTCCGTCGAATCAAACTGAGAAGGATAAGGAGCCAACAGAAGGAAACAAAGGCAACGAAGAATCAGGGACTTATGAAAAGTTGCCGCCCACCAAGGGGGTGGCCCGGAAGTGAGGCTTGTTTTTGATGTAAAGCTTTCAGCCTTCGTTCTCTTCGTTTCCTTATGTAAAAATCCATTCCCGTTTTTAGGACCAATCTTCATAAGTGGTCATTTTGATTGTTCTATTTCTCCTGCTGTAGTGAGATTTCTGGGAACACTCAACGCGAAACACCCCATGAAAAACAAAACCCCGACTATCCTCATCACTGGCGCGGCGCGTGGTATTGGTTTCGCCGCCGCCAAAGAACTCACATCCCGCGGAGCCCGCGTCATTTTAACCAGTCGGGACTCTGCCCGAGCAGAAAAAGCTGCTGCTGAAATTGGCTGTGAAAGTCTCACACTTGACCTCACAGAACAGAGCAGCGTGGATGCCGCCGCCCAAACCCTCACAGATTGCTGGGGATCCCTTGATGTTTTGATCAACAACTCGGCCATCCTTCTTGACCACTACGGCAGCCTCCTAGATCTCACCCCTGAGATCCTTCGGCAAACTCTGGAAACCAACTTGATCGGTTCTTTCCGCGTCTCGCTCGCCATGGCTCCCCTGCTGAATCAGTCCTATGATGCCCGCATCATCAACGTCTCCAGCGGCGCCGGTCAACTTGACGGGGACCCCCAAGCCTTCGCCCCCGCTTACAGCATCAGCAAAACCGCCCTCAACATGCTCACCCAACAACTCGCCGTTGCTTTACCAAATGTCGCGGTCAATTCCATGTGCCCTGGCTGGTGCCGCACCAAGATGGGCGGCCCTGACGCCACCCAAAGCCCCGAAGAGGGCGCTGACACCATCGTCTGGCTCGCCCTCGACGCCCCACGCTCCCTGAGCAACAGTTTTGTCAAAGATCGCAAGGTGATTGCATGGTGAAACGCCATGAAAATCACAAGGAACAAGTGGGCGGGCAAGTGACTGCCCAGCCCTACCAACAAAGAGGCACTTCGCATTTACCTGTCAAAGGTTGATGGTGGGTTGGCTATTCTGGACAGGGGGCATGGGCGTCCCGCCCGTGGGGATTTATACGACGTCGCGAGAATCACACTTTTAAACAGAGGCGAGATTTCTTCACCCTGTTCCAACTTGGATTGAGTCGGCAGGATGAGTGTGCTGGTGACGTCTTCAACTCACGCAAGATCAAAAAGGATGGCCTCGGTTGGCTGAGTGGCGGTGAGAGTCAATTCGCCCGCCTGCTCGGTGCTCGCACCATCTCCGGTCTGTAATTCAACGCCATTCAGCGTCAAGGCCCCTTCCGCAATTTGCAGCCAGGCGCCCCGACCGGCTTTGAGGTCGTGCGTGACGCTTTGGCCCGCCTTCAGCCGGATGCGATAAATGTCCGCGTCCTGATGAATTGTTGCCGAGCCCTCGCGACCATCGGGTGAAATCACGAGCACCTTGGGTGCCTCGGCATGTTCCGGTTTTGGCAGCCATTCGGTGTAGCCCGGCGTCAGCCCGCGGGCCCGGGGTTGAATCCAGATTTGCAGAAAATGCAGCGACTCACTCGACGAGGGATTAAACTCGCTGTGCGTCACTCCCTGACCTGCACTCATCAATTGAATTTGACCCGGCCTCAGCACGCGGCCATTGCCGAGGCTGTCCTTATGTTCCAACGCACCTTCCAGCACGTAGCTAAAGATTTCCATATCCCGATGCGGGTGCGTGCCGAAACCCCGTCCGGGCGTGACGCGGTCGTCGTTGATGACGCGCAAGGAGCGGAAGCCCATGTGCGCCGGGTCGTAATAATCGCCAAAGGAAAACGTGTGGCTGGAATTCAGCCAGCCGTGGTCGGCGTGGCCGCGTTCGTTGGCCCGTCGGATATTCATCTCAGTTGTTTTTGTTTTCATGGGAATAGCATGCCTGATCATTGGGATTTTTCCACCGGCGAGATGCTGACCCAACTCGAACGCAAGAAACTAGATGTCATCATCACCGTCGCGAGCGAAGCCAAGACGCCAGGCATAAAATGGACTCCCCTTGTGCGCACGGCATGGAAACTGGCCGTCCCTCGCAAACATCCCTTCGCCAACCGGCAGCACATCACGCCCGATCAAATCGCAAGCGAACCTCTGCTCGCCTTTTGCCAGCGCGATTATCCGGAGTATTGGGACATCATCACCCGTTGGCTGAACGAACATCATCAGCGTCCAAACATCGCCGGGGAATACGACGGCGCTGAAAGCCTCATCACCGCCGTGGAGTCCGGCCTGGGCTCGGCCATCGTCACAGCCCGCACCGCCAACCTCTTCCCCAACCGCGCCAAGTTCAAAACCCTATCGCCCAGTCCGCAACCCTTATGCATCGCCGCCGGCTACCACACTGACCAGAAAGACCACCAACCCCTTGCCGTGTTCGTCGAAGACCTCCGCATCGCCGCTCAAGTTTTTGCTTAAAGAATGAGCAGAGGTTGACTCATAACTTGACACATGCTTGACTTACGTTGACCATGCCATATGAGCCGCAATTTCTCATTGCGGGCTAAACCCTTGCCGTGTTCGTTGAAAACCTGCGAAGCACCGCTCAAGCTTTCGCGTAAACTTACTTCTTATAACGCGTTGCCATGTGCCGGCCATGGTCATCTGTCTGTGGCCGGCATGGTTTGAGGTTAAGGCCCCAAAGGGGCGTTATCCCATAGCCAAGGGCAAGCGCCAGAGCCGCCCTTGGTTTTTGGTAAAATGCGTTCCTGCCCTGTATGGGCAGAATCCCCGATTGCCCTTATCTATAATCTATTCCCCTGTGGCCTCGATAAACTTACGTCGACCAGTCCTCCCATGCGAGACCCTCGATTTTCTTAAAATCTTGAGTGTTGAGCGTTGCGATCACGAGGCCATGGTGCGCCGCACAGGCACCGATCAGGAGATCCAAATCAGCGACGACTCGACCAAGCTTCTGCTGTTTTGCCTTTCGCTTTGCAAACTCCTGCCAAACGCCAACATCCATCGGCATGACCTCAAGACGCCCTTCCAAAAGAAGCCGGTATTGTTCCCACCGTTGTGGTCGTCCTTCCAAGTGCAGCCCATACTCCACTTCGGCAATGCTGGCCACACAAACCCGGCAAGCCGCGTCGCCCATGCCTTTCCATCGCTCAAGGGCGGCCATCACCGGTCGCTTACGCAGTGGTTGGGAATACACCGATGTGTCCAACAAATAGCGGGCGTTCATTCCTTCAATGGATTGGGCTTCGTTCCGCTCCGGGACTTCCAGACCTCAGGAAAGTCACCTTTAATGCTGCCTTTAAGCTCATTCCACTCTCGCCAGGCCGTCAGAATGTCCGGTCGCTCCGACCCCAAGTGTGGAGGAATCGGCGTTACCATGACCATCGGTTTGCCCCGCTTGCTGACAACAATAGACTCCCCCGTGCGAACCACCTTCTCACAAATTGAAGTGAATTTGGTTTTTGCGTCAAAAATTCCAATGGCTTCCATTCAACCAACCAACCATATGGTTGGTCTGAGGTCAAGAAAGGTCACCAAACGCGAATCGTCTTCCCTCCATTCGATTAATCGAAATCCTCGAATATCTGCCGAAGTAGAGGAACATGGAGCATGTTTCTATTCCCGAGGAAGCGCTGGCAGTTGTTGCAGATTTTGCAACGACTCACATCGATAGGAGACTAATCCCATAAGCCCCCTCGCCACCCTTTGGGATCCCGACAGGTCGGGACTGCCGAAGAGCGGAGAGGTAGGTGTGGCGGCGGGTGAACTACTAAAATGAAACGTTTTAGTATTCAGTTGCATATTTCAATAATACTACTAATTTATAACGAATTAGTAGAAGATTGATAAAACAGATGCGTATCCCACAAACACCACCCGAGCTGGCTGATCTCATGGCTGAGGTGAAGCAGCCAGAACGCATGATGCAGCTCTTCTCGCTGATGCGGAAGGCAAAAACACAACGGCACTATCTGCATTGGGAGAAACTGCGACGACTTTCACCGCCGCCGGGCGTAAATCATAGGGAGTGGTGGATGGTGGAGAAGCTTTCCCGGATGGATGCGCTGAAACCAATCCCACTGATGGACAAGGCGCAACGGCCGTTTCAGTTCGCCGTGACGGAGATGGTGTTGGAAGAACTGCATCAGATCGATCTAGGGGCGGGCGGGTTGGTGAGTGTCCCGGAGCCCATCACGAATCCTCAGACGCGCGACCGGTATCTGGTGAGCTCACTGATGGAGGAGGCGATCACGTCCAGCCAGCTCGAAGGAGCGGTCACGACGCGAGAGGTGGCCAAGGAGATGATGCGCTCGGGTCGAAAGCCGCGTGACACCAGCGAGCAAATGATCTTAAACAACTACGTGACGATGCAGCGCATCCGGTCGCTGAAAGCGTCGGCGCTGTCGCCGGAACTGGTGTTTGAGATTCACCGGTTGGTGACGGATAAAACCCTGGATGATCCGACTGCGGCGGGGCGCTTTCGCCATGCGGATGAGAAGCGGGTGGTGGGTGATGATTTCGGGCAGGTGTATCACAATCCGCCACCTGCAGAGGAACTGACGGAACGGATAGCATCAATGTGCGCCTTCGCCAATGGCGAGACGCCGGGGCACTTCGTCCATCCAGCCGTGCGGGCCATCATCCTGCACTTCTGGCTGGCCTACGATCATCCCTTTGTGGACGGCAATGGGCGCACGGCGCGGGCATTGTTTTACTGGGCCATGCTGCACCGCGGCTACTGGCTTTTTGAGTTCATCTCCATATCCAACATCTTGCGCAAAGCACCGATGAATTATGCCCGCTCCTTCCTTTACACGGAGACGGATGATAACGATCTGACGTATTTCATCATCGCCCAGACGCAGGTGATCCGCCGGGCTGTCGCGGAGTTGCATGCTTACATCGAGCGCAAAACGGCTGATTTGAGGGATGTTGAGTTGCGCATGCGGGCTCTGGATTTGTTCAATCATCGGCAAGTGGAGATTATTCGCAACGCGCTCAAGCATCCCGGACAGCGCTACACATTCACCAGCCACAAACAGAGTCATAATGTCGTGTATCAAACCGCGCGAACGGACCTGCTCGATCTCAGCGAGCGCGGTGTTTTGGAGAAACGAAAGAAGGGCAAACAGATGGTCTTTATCGCGCCCGCGGATCTATCGGCACGACTGCTGAAGTTGGAGAAGGAGGCAGGTTTATGACGTTGGAGAGGTCTCGGACAAGTGGCTAGGCATTGATTGGTATCGCGCAACCAAATGATCAAGTCTTCCCTTCTTTTAGACCCTGATATACTATTTTTCTGTACACGGGCTACTACCAGCCTCTGAATGCCGACTTAAATAGAATGAACACACACGATCCGCGCGAACACATTCGGGGCATCCATCAAATTCTTATTTCCGACAAGAAGCGCATCGGTTTCCTGTTCGGCGCAGGAACTTCGTTTGCGACCGGACTACCGACAGTCTTTGTTCCGGCAATTGAAGAGATGACAAAAATCATTGTTGGTGAGGTGGTGGCACACTCGCTAGAGTTTGCCACTGCGATACAAGAGATTCAAGGCGAGACAGAAATACGTAAAGTTGCTTTCAACATTGAGACCCTTCTCTCAAGCATCGAAGCAAAGCGAGCGGTCATCGGCGCTGGAAAGCTAAATGGGCTCGATTCGACCGCGTTCACCGCGTTGGCAACGTTGGTAAAGACCAGCGTTGTAAAACTCGTTTCAGTCCATGAGAACCTGATTGCTGAAGACCGAATGAAGTTGGCGCACGCTCGGCTCGCAAACTGGGTGCAAAAGGCAAGGCGTCGATTCCCCGCTGAAATTTTCACGACGAATTACGATTACCTATTTGAGATTGCCCTCGAAGGTTCTGGAATACCTTTTTTTGACGGCTTCTCTGGTAGCTTTGAACCTTTCTTTTGCCCGGAGGCTGTGGAAGACGTAGAGGCATATCCTCACCTTGTGAAGCTCTGGAAAATGCATGGTTCACTTGGGTGGACTTATCGCAACACAGACAAGGCTGTTACTCGACAGCAATCTTCGCCGAAAGATACTGAGGAATCCATCCTCATCTATCCCTCTCATCTTAAATACAACACGTCGAAGAAGCAGCCTTACGTCGGACTGATCGACCGCCTTTGCACCTTCCTCCAGCAGGATGACGCAGTTTTGTTCACTTGCGGATATTCGTTCGGTGATGACCATATAAACGAACGTCTCGTAACGTCACTGAGACGCGGAGCGAACTCCCACGTTTTCGCGATGTATTATGATGAAATATGGACTGGGGACAATAAGAGTGTTTTTGATCTAGCAGCAGAAACCAACAACGTACGCGGTCTTGCGACTTACGAGACCCGTGGAAAAATGTCTGTTTACGGTCTTCGCCATGCCGTTATCGGAGGGAAATTTGGTGAGTGGCGGCTGAGGGATGAGCCGAAGGCCACGGAGTCTATACGGGTCAGCCAATACTTCGACGAAGACGCAGCCGTTCCTACCAAGGAGGCGGGCGAGGGAAAGGGAGATGAACGCTGGGAAGGGACAGGACGCTTTCTTCTTCCGGACTTTAGGAAGCTAACTGACTTTCTTAACGATTTGTCCTCGTCCGATGGCCCTCCCTGCCAGCACGCTGTGACCACATGAAACACAATCCAACTCACATCGGCCAGGTTGAAAGTGTCAGCGGAAACTCAGTCACGATTAAAATGGCGAGCAACTACCCATCGAACATGCCAATCGTCGACGGCACGGTATACCGGATTGGGCAGATAGGCTCGTTCCTGAAGATTCCGTTGGGATACGCGAATTTGTATGGCCTGATCACGCAGGCTGGAGTTCTGGCGATGCCAGAGTCGTTGCTGATTGCGTACAAAGAAAATCCGTCTATCGCAGATGGGCACCGCTGGTTGAGAATGATTCTGGTTGGTGAGCAGATCGGCTCATCCTTCGAGAGGGGAGTCCTCCAGTCCCCAACTTCGGGTGACCAAGTTCATCTCGTTACTAACGAAGACCTACGGATCGTTTACGGCGGCTACAACGCCCAATCGTCTATTGTCATTGGGAATCAAAGTGCATCGGAAGGACTCGCTGCGCAGTTGGACATGGACAAGCTTACCTCTCGGCATTGCGCGATTCTTGGCGCTACCGGCAGCGGAAAGTCGAATGCGGTTAGCATCGTTGTAAAAGCTATTGCCGAAAAGCCTTTCCTGAGCACCCGTATACTCATGATTGACCCGCATGGTGAGTATGCGAGTTCGCTGGCTGGGAAATGCCGGGTTTTTCGAGTGGGAGCGAACGCTGTGGGAGGAGAAAACGAGCTTTGCGTTCCTTTTTGGGCGCTACCTTTCAAGGAACTGATGGCTATCTTTCCAGGTAAGCTTTCTGACCAAAATGAAGACTACATACGTGGAAAGGTTTTGGAGAGGAAGCGTTCTTGGGCTGCCGATATCGAGGGACTCCGTGAAGAAGCTATTACCGCCGACAGCCCAATACCATTTTCAATAAAACAGCTTTGGTTTGATTTGGACAACATCGAGAGGATGACCTTTCGGAAGGATCGGGAAACACTGATGGATTTAACTGAAGAAGGTGCCCCCGAAACTATGAAATCGAACCTCTACCCGCCCGCAGCTCCAGGTGGAGGAGAGCCGTTCCTCAACAATAAGGCGAAAGGCATACTCGGATTCCTCGACGGTATGCGCTCTCGATTGCTCGACCAAAGATACAGGTTCTTGTTCGAGCCTGAAGGGTATTGTCCTGATTTAGTAGGCCAGGCTCCAAGTGATCTCCCCCAACTATATGCAACATGGTTCGGACATGGATTCCCAATCTCCATCTTGGATCTTTCTGCTATTCCTTCTGACATCATGCAGGCAATCTCGGGCTCAATCCTAAAGATTGTTTACGACGCTCTTTACTGGGGGCAAAGAACTCTGGTCGGAGGGAAGCAGCAGCCGCTTTTTGTCGTGTTGGACGAGGCGCACGCATACCTAAAAGCTGGTGAAGACTCGATTTCTTCGCGCACTGTTCAGGCAATTGCTAAAGAGGGACGGAAGTATGGTGTCGGCATGCTGCTGGTGACGCAGCGACCTTCGGAATTGGACGAGACTGTTCTGAGTCAATGCGGCTCAATTATCGCTCTAAGAATGACGAATTCTCGCGACAAAGGGCACGTATCCTCGGCCATGCAGGATGAGCTCCGCGAAATGGCGGACGTGCTATCAAGCCTACGAACGGGTGAAGCGATCGTCAGTGGTGAGGCAGTTCGTATCCCCTCCCGCGTGAAATTTTTTCAAGCGGACAACGCTGTGAAAAGCTCTGACCCTATCGCATCGAAGCTGTGGGCAAACCCATTGCCAGATGCCGCCGTTTACGAGACCAGCGTCCGTAACTGGAGAAACCAATCATTCAACTAAGGAGAACAAATCCCAATGCCCGACATGCAACCCGTCAGTTCATCAAACATCGCAGCTGTTGGCTACGATGCCGAAAATCAAACTGTATACGTCCAATTTTTAAACGGCTCGATCTACGCCTATAAAGGAGTTCCAAATCACGAATTTGAGAACCTGCTAACGGCACCTTCTGTGGGTTCTTACTTGAACAGGAACTTTAAGAACGTTTATCCATACGAGCGTGCTTAACTCTGGGGTGACACAATAAAATGAGCCAGAGCGAATCCATTTCCGCGGACTCCGACCAGATAGCACATTTCAATGGCGATCAGTGCCAAGGGCCCATGTCCGGTTGTGTTGCCCAAAGAGACCAAGCTCCGACAGAATAGGAAAATTGAACAATGGCCGACGAATTCCATTACGATGTTTTCTTGAGCCATTCCTCAAAGGATAAGGAGGTGGTGCGCGAAGTGGCAGAGCGGTTGCGGAAGGATGGTGTGAGGGTGTGGTTCGATGAATGGGAGCTCGAGCCAGGCGACAGCATTCCGGCGAAGATCGAAGCAGGGCTAGAGCGCTCACGTGTGCTGGTGCTCTGCATGTCCGCTAGTGCTTTCGGCTCAGACTGGGCGCAGTTGGAGTCCGGCACCTTCCGCTTTCGCGACCCACTCAACAAGGAGCGCCGCTTCATTCCCCTGCGACTCGACGAAACCGTAATCAAAGGCTCCCTAGCGCAGTTCCTCTATATAAACTGGCTACCGAAGTCCCGTGATCAAGAGTACGCGAAGCTCGTGGAAGCTTGCCGTTCCGCTGCGGCCCCTGAGGCTCAAACTGGACGGGGCAAAGACGATTCGATTCGGATCTTCCTGGGTCACACCGATGCTGTAAATTGCGTTCGATTCAAGGCAGACGGACTTAAGGTTGTTTCCGGTTCGTGGGATAGAACGCTGAGATATTGGGATGTCGCGAGCTCCCAGTGCCTTCAAGTTCTCAAAGGACACAGAAATGGCGTGAGGAGCATCGATTTGAGCGCAAGCGGCCATGTTGGCATTTCAGGTTCGGGAGATAAACCTATACGATTGTGGAATCTTGAGCGCGGTCAATTTATTCGCACGCTTAACGGGCACACTGCGACCGTCAACAGTGTTAGAATTGCGTCTGACGGCCAATTCGCCCTCTCCGCATCGAACGACTGTACGTTACGTCTTTGGCAAGTGGACAACGGTAAGTGTTTGTCAGTTTTGCACGGGCACGACGGCCCGGTTTATTCGATTGAGTTAAGCCCAGATGAAGACAGCGCGCTCTCCGGAGCAGCTGACGGAACGCTTAGATTATGGGATCTCTCCAGAGGCAGATGCGTTGAAGTTTTCACTGGACATAAGGGCAGTGTGGAGTGTGCCAAATGGTCTCCTGATGGTCGCCACGCTTTATCGGGCTCGAGGGATGGCACACTTCGCCTCTGGAATCTGAGAACAGGTCAGTGCTTGCGGGTATTTGAGGGACATTTGAATGCTATTCACGGTGTCGAAATTACCCCGGATGGAAACCACGCCATAACCTGTTCCCATGACGCAACTCTTAGAGTCTGGGATTTGCACGATGGCCGATGTATTCACGTTTGGAAAGGTCACAAGGCTGCTGTGTATGGACTATCATGTAATATTGATGGAACGCTGGTGGTCTCTGGCTCATGGGATCAAACCCTGCGATTGTGGGACCTATCAGCGGTTGTAAAAGTCTCTCGACATCCGGAAGTTCACATTCCTGCATGTTCCCTCATGTCGGGCCAGGTAGAATATACGAACGCAAAAGTTCTACTTGTAGGCGATACGCATGCGGGAAAAACCGGCTTAACACACCGTCTCGCGACAGGCGAATGGGTGGCCAGCGCTGACTCCACAGTAGGAGCTTGGTCTACTCAATTTAAGTTGGAACACGGCAAAGCGGAGTCGACAGTGGATCGAGAGATCTGGCTCTGGGACTTTGGTGGCCAAGCAGATCAGCGGCTTATTCACCAACTTTACATGGATCGTACTGCTCTAGTTCTGCTTCTCTTTAATGCGGATCAAGAGGATGTGCTGCCTGGTCTGCGCGACTGGATGACAGCCCTACGTCGTAGTTTTAAAAAAATGATTCCACATTTCCTTGTCGCCGGACGGATTGACACCGGCTTCAAGGCGAGCCGGGGAAAGCTACAAGCATTTGCGAAAGAGCAGGGGCTCGCCTACCACGAGACTAGCGCAAAGTCGGGCGACGGCTGCGATGAACTACGCACGGCAATGATAGCTGGCATCCCGTGGGCGCAGATGGAGAAGCGCACGTCACCAGGCATTTTCAAATTGATCAAGGATGAGATACTCAAACTACGGGACCAAGGGCGGGTATTACACACCTTCAAGGAACTCCGTGAATTGCTCTGGCAGCGCCTGCCGGACGAACCGCGCTTCACGGATGAGACCCTACAAACAGTCATCGGCCTACTCGACGGACCCGGCGTGGTAAAGGAACTCGACTACGGCACGTATATCTTGCTCGCGCCGGAGTGGATCAATGCATACGCGCAAGCTGTGATTCGCACGCTACGCAGCGCGGATAATGATCTCGGCGTGATGCCTCTGCGCAGCATTGCTGAAGGGAAGCTGATTTACCAGAGCATCGGGCGGGATGGAGTTCCAATAGAGATGAAGCGCCTTCACCCCCCCGAGGAACGAGTGGTGCTTGGTGAGATGGAGCGACAACTTGAGCAGCGCGGCCTCTGCCTTCGCCAGGGTGCCAAACTTGTCTTCCCAAGCCATTGCGGGCGCGACCGCCCGGCTGTGCTGGAGCATCCGTCTGTCTTCGTGAGCTACGCGGTGAAGGGCTTTCTTGATGACGTCTACGCGACTTTAGTTGTGAAGTTGGCTGACAGTGAGTCATTCCAACTCAAAGAACTCTGGCGCGATGCAGCGGACTTTGTGACTCTCGAGGGTGATCGCCATATGGGCCTCAAGCTCACACGAGAGAGCGGGAGCGACGGAATCATTAGTATTTATTTCGGCAAGGGCGTGACACAGCAGGAACAAGTGATCTTTGCCAACTACATTCACGCGCACCTCCAGACCTCCTGCGAACAATCGCAACGCCTTCGGCACTACGTCTGCCCAAAGTGTCACGTGCCAAAAGGCAATGCGGAGGTGCTGATGAAGAAGCTCCTGCGCGAGAAGGAGATTGCTGACACGGAATGCGACGACTGCGGAGAGCGCTTCCCTCTGTGGGATGCGCTGGAGAAGAAGTTTGCCAGCGATGCAGTGCGGGCACAGGTCGAACAGCTGGAGGCTGATGACCTGGCGAAACTGACAGAACGTAGGAAAGGAAAGCTGCTGGTTCTCGATGTGGGCGCTCGCATCACGAGTGCGAATCAGAAATGGATCGAAATTCCTGGAGATGAGGATGATGGGATTGATTTGCTGCTTGAGTTCACCGATGACGACGGAAATGGCATCGGAAACAAAGGTCTCTGCCTGCAACTTAAGGCAGGCAATTCACATCTAACGAAACGAAAAACCGACGGCGCTGAAATTTTCGCAATCAAAAAGCAGCGATGGGTGAAAACATGGATGAATCAAACGCATCCGGTGATGCTCGTGATCGGCACGTTTTCGGAAGCTGACAATCGGACGATCGGCAAAGAGAAACTGGAGTTTACAGAGGTGCGCTGGATGGAAATAACGAGCGTGCTCAAGCGCCTAAGCGAGAACGGGGTGAAGCCAGTGAAGCAGATCGAGTTCAAAGGCGAACGCCTGGATCTGAGCAGCGTGCGGCGGTGGCGGGAAAAGATTTTAGTTTCAACACCGACCTGACCGAGCGGCAGAACATTGCTGTCATCACGGATGAAGCTCATAAAACACTTGGGCTTCAGAGGCGAAGCACATACCCAGAGCTGCGAGATGTCTTACGGCTTCGCCGACGGCCAATGAGATGCTGAAAATTTGATTACATTGCCGACCTTCGAACAATCAAGTAATCCCGCAGAAAATCATGAAGGGTTCCACCGAGCCGAAGACGGGATTCGAACCCGTGACCTATCGATTACGAATCGATTGCACTACCCCTGTGCTACTTCGGCGGTTGGTGAAGACGGGAGTCGGGATATCCTTTGACGGAAATTCCTGTTGCCGCGCTTGCTTTTGTAGGTAGCAGACGGAACGGGGCAGCGCAATCAGGAACAGGCTTCCCCTGAAAGGATTTTGGGTTCAGAGTGGAGGGATGAGACTCACATTGACTCTTTGTGTTGTGGTATTGGCAGTGGCGGGGTGTGACCGGCCAAAGGACGGCGAGGCCCCGGTGACACCCTTGCCCACCCCGGTTGAGACGTCCGAGGCTCCTGAGGGATCGGTGGGAATTGATGTGCCTGCTCCCGAGGCCATCGAGGAAGTGACAGCGGCCACGGAGGTAACCATGGATGTCGAAGATGCTGAAATCCGGTTGGTGAAGGCTGAAGTTTTGTCACGGATTGACGTGATGCCCAAACTCTCTGACGAAGAAAAAGACAAACTCTACGTCCAAGTCGAGCGGGCTCGCGGGATGGGGAAATTGATGTCCGTGCCTTTTGCTTCAGGTCAAAAATCGCTCACGCCCGCACACATCAAGGCCCTCAAGGAAAAGTTGCTGCTACCTCAATTTGCAGACTTCAAGGATGACCCCACCGTGGTTTTTGTGGTGCTTGGATTTGCGGACAAGGCAGGGGACCCTGACAAAAATTTGGCCCTCTCCCGAGACCGCGCCAGCGCGGTGGTGGATACGCTCAAGAAGGATTGTGGCATCATGAACGTCACCCACAGTGTGGGCATGGGCAGCTCGGAAATGTTTGATGCGGCCAACCTCGACAAAAACCGGATCGTGGAGATCTGGGCGGTTCTGCCCTGATCCTCGTCAGTTTCCGGGAGAAGTCTCCGTGGCGGGAGGGAGTTCGTTCGGAACCTCGTCCCCGACATAGGCTAAAACCACCAGGATCACAGTCAGAGCCGCAATGGCCGCCACCACAAAAATGATGGCTGGTTTCATGTAGGATTTTTGGGGCGTGGGCTCGCTCATGGGTTTGATGTTATTCGAAAAAATCCGGGAACGGCCAGCATGAAGTCATCGGCAACCTTTGGGTTGATGAGGTCGCCTGAGGGTGGATCGTGATCTCCGAGCGCGATGGAAACAAGTGGCGGCGAAGCCGCGTAGGATTTCTCATCGTGCGGCGGAGCGCCCGATCCACCTCTTCCAGAAATTTGTCCCTAACCCACGATTAATCAGATCTCATGTGAAGGAGTGGGAGGATGCCGGCCCCGCAGGCGCGGGGCCAGCGGTCCCAGGTCAGCAATTCGATCCTAGATCGAGATCAAAATTTGCTGGTTTTTTCGGCGAGATCGAAGACACATCTGCCAGACCAATCCATTTATTTATTATGAGACTTTACGGACCAATTTTTGACAAAACGACGGACCCTAATTCTTGGATCGAGGCGGTGAAGCGGGCGGGCTATACGGCGGCAAATGTCCCTCTTCCGATGGATGCGCTTGAGGGGGATGTTCAAGCGTATTTGGACGCTGCGCAGGCAAATGACATTGTCATCGCGGAGGTCGGCGCTTGGTCGAATCCCATTGACCCGGACCCCACAAAAGCCGCTGAGGCTATTGCGCTTTGCAAGCAAAGCCTTGCGTGGGCGGAGCGCATCGGAGCGCGCTGTTGTGTGAATATTGCCGGTTCACGCAATCCGAAAAAGTGGGATGGCCCGCATGTAGATAATTTTTCCAAGGCGACGTTTGATCTGATTGTCGAAACCACCCAGGAAATTATTGATGCGGTGCAGCCCACGCGGACATTCTTCACGCTCGAAACGATGCCATGGATTTTTCCGTCATCGCCTGACGAATACCTCGACTTGATTCGGGCGATTGACCGACCGGGATTTGCCGTGCATTTGGATCCGGTGAATATGATGAATTCGCTGGACCGGGTTCATCGTAACGCTGACTTCCTCCACGATTGCTTTTCGAAGTTGGGGCCTCACATCAAGTGCTGTCATGCCAAGGACGTCATTCTTCGAGAAGATCTCACTCTTCATATTGATGAGTGTCAACCGGGGTTGGGAGTCCTCGATTATGGCGTCTTTCTCACTGAGCTGGCCAAACTTAATGCTGTCATACCGCTGGGCCTGGAACACCTTGCCACGGCCGAGGAATACATGGCTGCAGCCGATTATATCCGGGGCATCGAAAAAAATCTCCTATGAAACGGATCGCTTTCACCGCTCTTAATCAAGCGGAACTGATCGAGGGTCCTGAAAATACCGAACCTTTGGGTCCAGCTGAGATTCGTGGCAAGACGCTTGTCACATTGGTGAGTCCCGGGACCGAATTGAATTGGGGGTTTTTGGGTAAAACCTTCCCCATGTATCCTGGCTATGCCTGTATCTTTCGTGTGGAGGAGACTGGTTTGGAGGTGCAGGACATCAAACTGGGAACAACCGTCCTGTCCATGGGTGGGCACTCCGAAAGCCAAAAGGTGGCGAGGCAGGCGGCGCTTGTTATCCCTGCTGGACTTCCACCAGAAACGGCCATTTTTGCCAGACTGGCCGGGGTGAGCATGAGCGCTTTGAATTGCACGGCCATCCGCCCGCCAGCACGCGTTCTTGTGACTGGGCTGGGACCCGTGGGAATTCTTGCGGCACAGATTTTTTCTGCGGCCGGGTATGAGGTGAGTGCCATTGACCCGGCCGAATCCCGGCGTCAGACAGCAAAAAGTTTGGGTGTTAAAAATGTGAGTTCCACGGCGGCAGAACTCAACATTGAGAATCAAATCAGCCTGCACATCGAATGCAGTGGGCATGAACAGGCCGTGCTTGATGGATGTCGGTGCCTGCGAAAAGGGGGAGAGCTTTTTTTGGTGGGCGTGCCATGGCGGAGAAATACCGAGATCTATGCCCATGATCTGCTCCATGCCATTTTCCATCGATACATCATCCTTCGCAGCGGCTGGGAGTGGCAGGTGCCAGTTCACCGCCAGGATTTTTCGCAACATTCTATTCTAGATAATCACACCACGGCGATGCAATGGCTGGCGGATCGGCGTCTCAACGTCGAAGGTTTGGCCGGACTCTACAAGCCCACCCTTGCCCAGGAGGTGTATTCCGGCTTGCTGGATCAATCCTTGGCGACCCCGACAGCGTTGTTCGATTGGCGGTGACGGTTTTTGAAACCGCTTGAATCACTGGCGGTGGGGAGGGACCAGCCCGAGGCCACCATCGATGAGGAGTTGGACGCCGATGCAGAGCAGAATAAATCCCATGATTCGTGTCAGGGCATTGGCCCCATTCACGCCCAGCAATTTGAGCAACCGCTCGGAGTTCAGCAAAATCAGCCAGCTCAGAAAAACCACGAGGCCAATGGCAGCCAGAATTTGGCCATGATCCCAAAGGTTGAAGGTTTTTGCGTTGGAGGTTAGTCCAATGATGGTGGCAATTGCGCCAGGCCCGGCCAAAAGTGGCATCGCAAGGGGCGAGAACGAGATATCAGGTTTTTCGACGGCTTCGACGTGTTCCTCAGGGGTGTGATTTTGGGGCTCCTTGGGGCTGAGGAGGCCGAAACCAATTTTCATAATCACCAACCCGCCGGCAATCCGAATCCCCGGGAGACTCAGACCAAAAAAGTTCATGATCGCGGAGCTGAAAAAGAAAAACACAAGGAGAATCCCAAGCATGTAGAGGCATCCTTTGAGGGCCTGTTGGTGCCGGAGTTCGGATTTTTCTCCCCCGGTGATGCTCAAAAAAATCGCCGCATTGCCCAAGGGGTTACAAATCGCAAACAGCGCGGCGAAGGTTGTAAAAAATAGTGCGGTTTCCACACGAGCAGCCTGAACCTACCGCACCGAAGCGGCAATTCAAAAAAAAGGAAGTCTGTGACGCGGTGGGCTCGGGGGTGGATCGTGATCTCCGAGCGCGATGACAGCTAGTGGCGGCGAAGCCGCGTAGAACTTTCTCATCGTGCGGCGGAACGCCCGATCCACCTCCCCCCTGCAAATCCTGGTAATCAAATTAATCATGTCAAAAAAATAGTCTGAAGTTTGCCGCAATCACCCTCACGCCCTGACAAAGCGGCTGCCACTGATCCCGCATTGACGGGCCGCCTCGTGGCGGTTAACAGCAGGGCATGTGCTTTTGGCATTTCCGACTGTCGAACGGCAAAGCACGTTCGAGCAGAGAAACCGTTTTCCTCACGCCATGAAATCCGCGTCAGCGAAGAGATTTCCTTTCTCCCCAAAAAGTCTTGAGCTGTTCCGAAAGGGGGGACCGCCCTTCTCACTGTCGGGCGAAATCCTCGCAGGCGTCACCGTGGGCTTGATTGCGCTCCCGTTGGCGCTGGCGCTCGGGATTGCCAGCGTACCGGCCGGTGCAGAGACTCCCCTGCCGGCACCTGCACTCGGAATATTTACGGCGATCATCGCAGGTTTTGTGATTGCGACCCTGGGTGGCAGTCGTGTCCAGATTGGAGGACCCACAGCTGCTTTCATTCCCATCATTTTGCTCATCATCAGCGAGCATGGTTACACCGGGCTGCTCCTTGCGACGATGATGGCGGGTGTGATTCTGATTCTCATGGGAGTCACAGGTTTGGGAAAATTGGTGAAATACATTCCTTGGCCCGTCACCAGTGGTTTCACGACCGGCATTGCTGTGGCTATCATGTTCACGCAGGTACCTGACTTTGCCGGGCTGGCATCAACAAGCGCCATGCCCCAAGAATTTACGGAAAAAATTCCCTGGTTGATTGCAAATCTTGGGGCTTTGAACCCCTACTCTCTTGGCCTCGCCGCCGGGTGCATGGCCGTCATTCTTTTGTGGCCACGGCTGAAGATCAAACGCATCCCCGGCTCTATAGTGGCCATGTTGGGCGCGACCCTATTTGTGGCATTCTTAGGTTGGGGGGATGCCCACGGGGTGGCGACTATTGGCAGCAAGTTTGGGCCGGACGCCATTCCATCAGGGTTTCCAAAAACCAGCCTTCCCCACATCGATTGGAGCCTGATCCGAAGCCTCATCGGTCCCGCCACGGCCATCGCACTGCTGGGGGCCATTGAGTCGCTGTTATCTGCCGTTGTTGCCGATGGGCTGACGGGGGAGCGTCACGACAGCAACACCGAGCTCATTGCCCAAGGGGTAGCCAACCTGATTTGTCCATTCTTTGGGGGATTGCCTGCCACTGGGGCTATCGCTCGCACATCCGCCAATATCAACAATGGCGGCAAGACCCCGTTGTCAGGGATGGTCCATGCCGTCACCCTGTTGGGCATCATCCTTCTTGCGGCACAATGGGCCACTTATATCCCGATGGCGGCTATGTCGGCGGTATTGGTTGTTGTGGCTTTGCGCATGGGGGAATGGAATGAAGTCCGACGACTTGGAAAAATGCCGCAAGGGGACGCGCTTGTGCTACTGACCACCTTTGGTCTGACCGTGGTCTTTGATCTCGTGATTGCGGTGGAGGTCGGCATGGTGCTTGCGGCGATCCTTTACATTAAGCGGGTTTCTGAAACGACCGAGTTTAGTCAAGTGACGGAGGATGACATGCTTGAGCGCCCGGAACACATTGCCCAAGGCAAAACGATTCCAAAAGGGGTTTTGGTTTATCGGATTTTTGGACCCTTCCTTTTTGGGGCTGCCGAGAAAATGGAAGATGCGCTCTCCAACCTTGGTGAGTGGCCCAAGGTGTTGATCCTAAGATTGCATCTTGTCACGGCCATGGACGCCACTGGTCTTAATGCCTTGGAAAGCATCGTCGAAAGGATGACTCATCGGGGTGGCACCATAATCCTCAGCGGCATCCATCAGCAGCCGCTGCTCATGCTGAAAAAAGCAGGGTTCATCGACGTGGTAGGAGGAGAAAACTTCTGCGCCACGTTTGATGAGTCCCTCGCCCGGGCAAGGGTGATTGTTGGTGGGGAATGATGGACAAAGGACACAATATCCGACATAATATCCGACATGAAAACATTCACGGTCCGAGATCTGGATCGCAAACCTGCAGAAGTGTTGCTCGCTTGTGACACGGAGGGTGTGGCTTTGATCCGCTCTCGTAGCGGGCGTTCCTATGAAATCCGGCCAGCCCCAGAGCCCTTCCACAATGTCGATACCGGGCTTTTGAATCAGTGGCTGGAGCAGCACAAGGCATGGATCGCAACTTCAAAAATCCCCCCCCTTTCTGCCAAGAAACGCGCCGAGCTTGAGCGACTCATCGCAGGGGAATGAAACCTTACGCAGACTCCAATCTGCTGGTGAATCTTTACTTACCGGGAGCACAAAATGAGGAAGCATTAAAGACGGTTCTGCCTGCTATCACGGAAGGCCGAAGACTGCCTGTGATGTGGCTTCATCGCATGGAAGTATCCAATGCGTTTGAGCAGCGCGTCTTTATTTCAAGGGGTGGTGGGGAATTGCGCGTTTCCGCGGCATCTGCGGCCTCGGCTCAAGCACAGTTCAGAGAGGACTGTGTCGGCGGCTCAGGTCTTCTGCGGCAAACAGTTATTCCCATGGATCGCTTGGAAAAGCAGTTCGCCGAGATCTCGCTGCGGCACACCGGCAAACATGGTTTCAGAACGTATGACATTCTCCACGTCTCGGCCGCTTTGCTTTTTGGCTGCGACACCTTTTGG
Source organism: Terrimicrobiaceae bacterium (assembly GCA_041744075.1). Classification (GTDB taxonomy): domain Bacteria; phylum Verrucomicrobiota; class Verrucomicrobiia; order Chthoniobacterales; family Terrimicrobiaceae; genus JAJTZA01. The sequence continues at coordinate 3,380 of JBGTLQ010000094.1, read as the reverse complement.
AGTTTTGATGCCAAGTGCTCGAAGTTGGCAAAACTGGAAGGGCTGAAAACGATCTAAAGGCGTGGCTTTGGTTTGTAAGCCAGAAGTCGCAGTCCATTCAGGCAGACGAGGACGGTGCTGCCTTCGTGGCCGATGACGCCGATGGGCAAGGGAAGGGCGAATCCGAGGGCGGCAGCGAGGAGAATCAGAATCACGCCTGAGGCGAAGGTTAGATTTTGGGTGAGGACACGTTTGGCATGACGGGCCATGCCGAGCAGGATGGAAATATTTTCCAGCTTGTCGCCCATGAGGACCACGTCGGCGGTTTCCATGGCAATGTCCGTGCCGGCTGCTCCCATCGCGACGCCGAGGTGGGCGGTTGCCAACGCGGGGGCATCGTTCACACCGTCGCCAACCATCATCACCATGCCCTCTTCTTTGAACTGGCGAATTGCCTGGACCTTGTCAGCTGGAAGGAGTTCGGCACGAAACTCATCAATGCCAGCATCGCGGGCGATAGCGGCAGCCACCGCCTTTTGATCGCCGGTGAGCATCACCACTTTTTTGACACCGAGCGCATGGAGTTTGGCTCCCAAAGCACGCGCTTCTTCGCGCAAAGTGTCAGCAAGAGCAAAGACGGCGATGACTTCAACCCTATCGCCTTGGCCGCGCCGTCCGAGCCAGATACAGGTTTTGCCATCCACTTGCAGAGCCTCCACACGAGCCGAGAAATCGCTCACACGCGTGGCCCCAAGTTCTTCAAAAAAACGACTGCTGCCAACAAGGTATCGTCCCCCTTCAATTTCCGCTTCCGCCCCTTTTCCGGTGATTGATTGGAAGGCCGAAGCAGCAGGCAATTCGAGGGCGGCCTTTTTGGCTGCGGTCATCACGGCGGTTGCCAAGGGATGCTCGGACTTTGCTTCCAAAGAGGCGCAGATGCGAAGAGCCTCCGCTGTGGTGCCGAAGGGGGAAGTCTTTGAGAGAGCAATGGTGCTGTCAGGGGTAAGAATTTCTGTGACGCTGGGTTTCCCAACCGTGAGCGTGCCCGTTTTGTCCAAACAAACGATGTCGATGCGGGCTGCTGTTTCAAGGTGAGAACCGCCTTTGATGAGGATGCCTCGACGTGCCGCACCCCCGATGGCAGAGAGTACGGTGGCGGGGGTGCTGATCACCAAAGCGCAGGGCGAGGCAACAACCATCACCGTCATCGCCCTATAAAACGCCTCGGTAAATCCTTCCCCCCAAATCAGCCACGGAACGAGCAACACCAAGATGGTAAAAAGAATCACGCCTGCCGCGTAACGTTGCTCGGCTTTTTCGAGGAATCGTTGGGTGGTGGATTTCTCTGCCTGGGCCTCAGCGACCAGCTTGACCATCTTCGCCAAGGTGGAATCTTCGGAGGCCTTCGTGACTTCGATCTCAAGCCCCCCGGATTGGTTGAGGGTGCCGGCGAAGACCGGGTTGCCGACCGATTTTGTCACTGGCATGGATTCACCGGTCAGACTGGCTTCATCAACATGGCTGCTTCCCTCGGTGACCCTTCCATCAACGGGAAGCAGTTCTCCCGGACGCACGATGACAACATCGCCAATGGCCAAGGACTCAATGGGAACAAGCTCAGAACCCGAGGAGGTTTTGCGAAGCGCCTTTTCAGGACGGAGGGTGAGGAGAGATTCAATGGCCCGCTGGGTGCGTTCCAAGGCGTGCTTTTGCAGGATGTTTGAAAAGCTGAAAAGAAAAAGAAGCAGCGCCCCTTCAAATGGCGCTCCCACGGCGGCAGCACCAAGGGCTGCCAGGACCATGAGCAAATCGATATCGAGCGTTTTTTCCCGCAGGGAAGCGATTGCCGAGCGCACACCATTCTGACCGCCGAAAACATAAGCTCCACCATAGAGCCATGCGGTGATTCCACCCTTGCCAAGTGTGTGATCAAAAACGGCAGCCAAAATCAGGCAAAGCAGTCCCATCCCGCAGGAGAGTTCTTCATTCAAGTCCCCGGATAGCAGTCTGGCAAAAAATGGTTGTTGATCAGAGGTGCGAGCCCTCAGCGGTTCAACCTTCGCGCCAGCGGCTTGAACGCCCTCCAGCACCGACGTGTGATCCGCAACCGAAGAATCAAAAGTTAAACAAAGCACCTGTCCAATGTAGGTGGCAGTCGCACGGCGCACACCGGGGACGGCTTGAATTCGGTGTTCAAGCTTTGCGGCGGCGGCCTCGCAGGCTTGGCCATCCAGTCGCATCACCCACCGCTGAAGTCCTCCCGGTCCGGGCTCAATCGCAGGCTTCAAGTGCTCTGCCGCAATGCGGCGCACATCATCTTCATCCAGCTTGCTGGGGTCGAATGCGATGTTCACCCGCTCCCCATGGGATTCAGGAACAATATCCACAATCCCTTCGTGTTCCGAAATGGAGTGATTGGGTTTGTTTTTCAGCGTGTTCATTGACGAACAAGCTAATCGTATTGATTTTTATTCTGAAGGCGAGAAGCAATCCCTATCATTCCAGAACGCGAGTAAATTGAGAGGTGAGGTTTCAGCTGACCAGGGGGCATGGGCGTCCCGCCCGTGGGATTTTTTGCTGTGTCGCAAGGATCAATTTTGAAACGGGCGGGACGCCAGTTCCCCCTGTTTCAACCCCTTTGGTTGCAGCAATCACTCTGGACGCAAGCGGTCGAGTGGAGGCGTGGTGCGGAGTTGAGGAACCAGCTTAAAGATGAGCGCCGCCACAAATATGGTTCCGACCCCTCCCCATGTCACGGCAGCCACTGGCCCGATGAGTGCCGCCATCAGCCCCGCCCTCATCGCACCCACCTCATTGGAAGAACCAATAAAAATTTGGTTCACGGAAACCACCCGTCCCCGCAGGTGGTTGGGGGTCAGCAATTGCACAAGAGACTGCCTCACGATCACACTCACATTGTCAAACACGCCGGTCGCAAACAGAGCCAGCAAGGAAAGCCACAACCACGTCGAAAGGCCAAACACAATAATCGAGAGACCAAATCCTGCCACAGCCCACAGCAGGACCACGCCCGGATTTTGGAAGGTCCGGCGGTGAGCCATCCATGTCGCCATCGCAAATGCACCAAAACAAGGAGCCGCTCGCAACCAACCCAAGCCGACCGGGCCAACGTCAAGAATACGATCCGCATAGATCGGGAGAAGCACCGTCACACCGCCCAACAGGACCGCAAACAAATCCAAAGTGCTGGCCGCCAAAATCCGCTTACGACTCCAGATAAACTCTGCGCCCGCGACCATTCCTCGAAGCGAAGGCGGTTCTACAGGAGGCGGCGGTTCTTCTGCGTAACGAATCCCAAACAGCATGACGACTAACAGCAGGGCCGTCGCGGCATTAAGAACATAAATGAAGGGAAATCCCGTCCATGCAATTAAGAATCC
>JBGTLQ010000093.1:0-2826 GCA_041744075.1 Terrimicrobiaceae bacterium | reverse complement strand
GCATGTAGCCCTCCGAAACATCGCTGGGAGCCAGTTTGAGACGGGTTGGAGAACTGTTATTTTGAGCGTGAATGGTATAGGCCAGCAAAGAAATGAGCAGGGCACCCAGACAGAGAGTCAGGCACAAACGCGTTGTGACATGGGCGGAAAACCGAGAAATTAGGAATTTTTTCATGAAAAAATGGGTAAACTGAGATCGGAATCATGAGGTCCAGCAGAAGGCAAAATTAGGACTCGTGTGCGCTTGGTTTAAGAAATGATGGTTTGATTACTCGGCAGGGCGCACAGCGCAGAAAAAAGATGATGTTTTGGTATTTGAATTACGAAGCGACCAGTGCGTTTCACCTCAATCAGGACTCTGCGTCAAAGCTAAACTTGCGACGATTTAGGAACAAACTTTGAGCATCATGCGGCAGAATCTTTTCCAAAGTTTACAAATCGTTGAAAACCAGATGTTTAGCCAATTCATTACAAAAGATAAAAAACCGCTGTGTTCGAAAAAACTTTGTCAGGAACAAACTTTTTCATAAGACGAGTTGCTTGATGAAACTTCACTCTTTGGAAACTTTGCGATCGGAATTACCCGGCATCACCTGGCTCCTTTTGCTCTCGGTGGCCAGTGCCGTCTTCTACGCCGTGGTGTGTCATCCCCGAATTTCGTTGGTTTATCCAAGCGTTCATCCGCGCGGGGGTTCCGTAATGATTGAGTCGGAGAGTCTCGCCAGGGAACCCGTAACGGATGCTCCGGTTCAGGCTGCATCAGAGAGTTCCAGATCTTTGCAAATGGATAAATCCGTTTCTGAAAGCATTGACCTCGCCACGATGCAGGTCTTGCGGGAGCAGGACGCAGCGCTTGTTGTGGACGCAAGGTCAAGGTTTCATTTTAGAAGGGGTCATATTCCAAAATCCATCAATATTCCTTGGAACGACTTCAAGGGGGCCTACCATCGAGCGGGGCTGCCCCCGGCACATTTAGCGGGAGTGATTATTGTTTATTGCGGGAGCAAGACCTGCAACGACAGCCTTGTCGTGGCCGACCAATTACGGGCGTTGGGATACCGGAGCGTTACCGTGTTTAGTGGTGGAGTGCAGGAATGGGAAGGTGCCAATTTACCCCTCGCAAAGAGCGAATGATCAAGAATGGTGAAGCTCAAAGGCATGAAGCAGATTAGAATGGCGACTGGCGCACGGTATCTGGTGGGGCTCGTGTTCATCTTTGCAGGGGCAACCAAACTTCCGGATCCGCATACCTTGGCAAAGAGCATTGATGGTTTTGGTTTAATCCCTGCGTTCATGATCATGCCATTGGCGCTGTGGCTCCCATTTTTGGAGATTGTGTGCGGGAGTGCCTGCTTGTTTAAGGCCACGGCAAGGCCTGCTCTGATTATGTTAGCGTTTCTGACAACGATTTTCACGGTTGCCATTATGCAGGCTATGGCGAGGGGGATTGCGGTGAATTGTGGGTGTTTTGGCGCTCAAGAATGGTTAGTTTCATCTCCACCCATTGCATTGATTCGAAACAGCTTCCTCATTTCACTCTCGATCTGGGCTTATTGTCATCTTGTGAAAGCAAATTTTCGATAAATGGTGATTCAGGGGTGCGAGAAGGACGGATGGGGTTTCAGACAATAAACCGACAATCCCAAGCTTGGCAGGTTGGCGCTATCTGTGATTGAAAGCAGAAACAGGGATCTGAGCCGAGGGGAGGAGGAATTACCACAGAGCGCTCGACAGGGTTAGTGGTCAATTGCCTGGTTTATTCCGTGTGTTCCGTGCAATCTGTGGTTTAAACTTTTGTGGATTCTTGTGCTTTTTTGTGGCTTAAGGCTGCTGAGTATTCGACGGACGGCGGCAGCCGAGCGTTGCGCGAGACAGCCTGCCAAAGGCAGCCCGAAGGATGGCGCGAAGACGCCAGCAAAGCGCCTTCCCTACCCTTCTCTGAAACAAGACTTGCGATTTCAGTGTGCACGGAGGAACGAACTCTGGTCGCCCAACCTGAGGCATCCCGCGCTTTGCGCGGCTGTGGTTTGGTTCAGCGACTGGAAGTCGCCGCTCCGGTGTTGCGCCGTCCATTCTCCGAAAGTTTCTTCTCTAAATTCACTCGCTCGCCCGTTGGGTGCTACCTTGATTTTCTCAAAAAAGTCCGTCCTAAATCGTGAATGGCTGAATATTCTTGTTTTGTTAGTTCTCGGCGTTCATAAGGTCATCGGAATTTGTAAATCTTATGAACCATCCTGAAGAAGTCTCGGCGGGGTCTGCTCCGCTTTCCACGTCGGTTGTTGGCGGGAATCTTGTTGTGGCCCTGGTTGCAGGGTTTGTTGCGGCATCGATCGGGGCGGCGGCTTGGGGTGCTGTCGCTTATTTTGCGAATTATGAACTTGGGATCCTCGCGTGGGCCATCGGTGGTGGGGTTGGCTTTGCGGTCGGGCGTGTGGCCGGTTGTGTGGGTCTGCCAGCGCAGGTGATTGCGGTGTGCGCGGCTTTATTTAGCATTTTGGGGGGCAAATACGCCGCTTTTTATTCGGTGCTGAATGACCAAATTAAGACCGAACTCGGGGCCGAGGGAGCCGCCGCTTTTACTGCTGAGTTTGGTTTCTTCTCTTTGAACGCCATCAGCGGCTTTGCCAGTTCTCTACCGGAAATGCTGAGCCCGTTTGATGCGCTGTGGGTGATTCTGGCGGTGGGTTCGGCTTGGAAATTGACGAGCGCTGAAGGGTGATTTGAGCTTGGGCATCGGGTCGGGCTTTACCGAGCTGACGACCAAATTGGTGCGGGATTCTTCTGTTCCCTACAATTCACTCCGATCATGCACTTTGCATATTTGCG
>JBGTLQ010000092.1:0-6502 GCA_041744075.1 Terrimicrobiaceae bacterium | reverse complement strand
ATAATGATGGGAGCTGACTCGATGTGGCCGCGTTTTTCCAGATAATTTTCAAAGACTTGGACTGCAGCCGTGCGCTGCAGTCTGAGTTCTTTGTCCTGAAGCTCTAGTCGCTCGGTTTCTTTGCCAAGGTTGATTCGGATTTTGCCCTGCATGAGGAGAGGAATCACGATTCCAAAAATATCATCTTTGCCATATCCGGAATTAAAAAGCTCATTGAGCTTCGCGGAAAGCATGACGACTGACTCGTGAGGGTGTGCACCAACACCCCCGCGCTTCTGGTTAAGGCGGATTGATTCCGTTGTTAAAGCTGGAGGCATTTTTTGGTTCTATGCGGAGTTCCGAGTAGATTCAAGATCACTTATTAACAAATCCCGATCAGTTCAGAATTTTTTCCACTTCGGCAAAAACCCGGTCCACCGAGATGGCCTGCATGCACAGATTGTTTTTGCAGGCGCTGAGGCGGTTGTTTTGGGCGCTCACACAGGGGCTGCACGGGAGTCCTGCTGTGATGGAAATGGCTCCTTCCGACACCGGGCCGAACAGGTTGGGGGTCTCTGGGCCAAAAAGGGTGATAATCTTCACCGAGGTGAGGGATGCAAAATGGGCGGGGCCGCTGTCATTGGTCACCAGGGCTTGTGCGACAGAATACAGGGCAAATAGTTCGGGCAGGCTGGTTTTGCCTGCCAATGAGAGGCATCGATCAGATCCCACCTCCTCGGCCAAAAGCCGTGCCTGTTCGCTCTCGACGGGCGCACCCGTAAAAACCACGGCCGCTTTAGGATGTGATTTCAGAACCCTACGAGCCAGTTCCACAAATCGGTCTGAGGCCCAACGTCGAAGAGGGATCATGTCACTGCAATTGGCATTGAGCAAAATGAGGGAAGGAAGTTCCGTGCCCCGCAGCTTTTCCAAAAGTTTGGAACGAATGCTCGTGAGTGCTTCGTCTGAAATAATCAACTGACGGGGTGGGGGAAGCGAGCCAGGATCTTCCCATGCAGGAAACAGGGACGGTGGTTGATCAAGGGCTTTGACAAGGGCATGAAAGAGCCGCCGGGTGTGGATGTGAGGGTTGTAGCGGGGCCGATGGGTCATCAACCACCCCCGAAACGGACCCTCTCCAAAATACGAATGCAACCCCACACGCCACCGGGCCCCGCTCATCCATGTCAGCATCGCCGAAGATCGCGCAAAAAAATCGAGGTCAATCGCCGCATCCAATTCGGCACGACGCAAAAATAAGCTCACAGAGCAGACGCTCTTCAAAAATGCCAAGAGGGATGAGGTTTTGATCTCCAAGACATTTTCAGAGGGAATCATGCCCAACACATCAAGGATTTTTCGATTCTCGGAAAAAACCACAAAATAGGTGTTCTCACGTCCAACCCGTAAGACAGCCTCCTCAATCGCCGGGATGGCCAGCACGGTGGACCCCTGCTCGCCAAGCTTGATGAACGCAATGCTTTTCGGGGATCGATCTTGAGGCATCGGCGCATTCACAAATCGGAAGGCTGACATGATCACGCAAAGCGGAGGACCTAAGATTCCATCCAACCGCTGGAGCCATGCGGCTTTCCCCGCCCCGATGGCTGGCTCGTCAGGGGAGGGATGATTTGGTGAAAGGGTCATGAAGGACTGACGGAGTGGGACTGTGGCCACTCACGGGAAGGAAGGTATCGCAGCATCGAATAGACCATAAACAGGATCGCGGCAATGGGCTGAAGGGTCAGGACCCAAAGCTCTTTGTAGTAGGGAACAAAACCTACACGCAGGATTGCCAGGAGTAGCAAGGCATAGGTGATTAGTGAAAGTGTTCTCAACGTCGTGCTGGAATTGCGAGAAAAGGACTCCACGAGGGCCATCGAAACCGCAGGAGCGAGCAGAAGATAAGCATGAAGTTCGCTGGCCGGGCCAAGGAGGGTCATCCAAACACACACAAAACAGAACAGCGCCCCAAGAAGCCTCTCCAGTGACCACTTGGCGAGGCCACCATAAATACACATCATTGCCAGACTCGCAGCCCCTCCCAACTGAATCACACGATAAATAAGATCATTCAGAGGCAGCCCGGCAAAGCGAACCAATAAAAACCACAGATCCAAAGGAGCAACACTGAGGTTATAATTCAGCCGGTTGTCGGAGATTCGTGTGTCATACCACAACCAATACTGACCACTCACATATTCGGTTTTTTGGAGGAGGAAGGGAAGGAGTCCACCGATCAGGAGAAACAGCGCCAATTTCCATGAGAATTTTTTTGGAGCGACAAGGACAAGCAACATGCCCACCGCCAAAGGATAGACTTTCCAATAGACTGCCGCTGTGACAGCGGCCGCAGCCAGGGCCCATCGCCCAAGATTGGCTGCGCCAATTGCCAACATGACAAATCCAATAACAATCGGATTGGCCTGAGCGCTGTCGATGTTGCCCAGCGAAAGCGGAAAAACCAGCAAGTAAACAATGGCATGAAAGCGTTGCGGAATATGACGAAACGGCCCCTTGTTTAGCATCATCCAAAGCCCTGCCAGCAAAAGGCCAGCCGAGATACAAATCCAAAGGACATTGGCCAGAACCGTGGGAAGCCACGTGGTTGCCGCATAGCAGATTGCCGCCAGCGGGCTGTAAACAAAGCCTTTGTTGGGGGTATAAATATAAAGCGGTTCCCCTTTGATCCAGTTTTCGCCCGCGCGCAGGTAGCGGGCGGTGTTCGTGGCGCGATCGGGTGAAAGAATCGCCCGACCCGCCAGCCCGAAAATTGCACCCGCCCAAGCCAGAATGGCTGCCCAAGAAAGCAGCCACGAGGGAAGGAGTCGATGGAGGCGTTCAAGTGGAGCCTCCGGGGCAGCTGGATTCATAGATGCAATTGGGTCTTAGGACGTTAGAAGGAGCCCCAGCATCGGGCTTGGCGAAAGAATTTCAACCGTGAATATCGGAAAAAAAACCTGACGACTTTTTCCGGCTGAAGCGACGGACGGCGAGGGACCGCCATCCCTACCATCAAGGGGACGCTTCGCGCGGGCGCCAGCATCGTTTTCAGGGTAGGGCGCATCAGTCCCTTGACCGCCCACTTCTCCTGCCTTATGCGACGGCGGGCAAGGGACTGCCCGGCCCTACCATCAAGGGGACGCTTCGCGCGGGCGCCAGCATCGTTTTCAGGGTAGGGCGAGTCAGTCCCTTGACCGCCCACTTCTCCTGCTTTATGCGACGGCGGGCGAGGGACCGCCCGGCCCTACCATCAAGGGGACGCTTCGCACGGGCGCCAGCATCATCTCCTGGGTAGGGCCCGGCAGTCTTTCCGTTCTTTCCACGTCGGACCGAAACCTGCTAAATCCTATCCGATGGAACATCTTTTTGAAGCGAATCGTCGCTGGGCGGCACAAATCACCGAGGAGGAGCCTGATTTTTTCACAAGCTTGGTGAATGTTCAGAACCCGAAGTATTTTTGGATTGGGTGTGCTGATAGTCGTGTGCCTGCGAACGAGATTCTTGGGTTGCGTCCTGGAGAAGTTTTTGTGCATCGCAACGTCGCCAATCTTGTGATCCACACGGATTTTAACTGTCTCACTGCCCTTCAATACGCGGTCGATGTTCTGCAGGTCGAGCATGTGATGGTGGTTGGACACTACGGTTGTGGCGGGGTTCGTGCGGCATTGCTCGATCAGGAACTTGGTCTCATCGATAACTGGCTGCGTCATGTCCGGAGTATCTACAGGCGGCAGCCGGACCGCTTTGACGCGCTTGATCCCGTGGCTCGTGAGGATCTGCTTTGTGAACTCAATGTGCTCGATCAAGCCAGGCATGTCGAAGAAACCAGCATCGTGCAAAACGCTTGGAAACGCGGGCAAAACCTGGAAATTCATGGCTGGATCTACCGTTTGTCCGATGGGCTTCTTCGTGATTTGAACTTCACGCCGCAGTCCCGTCCGTAAATATCCATGAGTTCCAGCACATCCTCACCGCAAGGGAGTGCCGATTCCCATCTGTGGAACGCCGACCTTGCTCCGGTTCCGTTTGCGAGCCGGACATGGGGCAAGTGGGATATTGCGGCGTTGTGGGTGGGGATGGCGATTTGTATTCCGACTTATCAACTCGCCAGTGGCCTGATTGCCAATGGCATGAATTGGTGGCAGGCCGTGCTCACCGTTTTTTTGGGCAATCTGATTGTGCTGCTCCCTCTGGCCCTTAATGCCCGGGCCGGCACAGCGTATGGGATTCCCTTCCCGGTGTTGTTGCGTTCCTCGTTCGGGGTTTACGGGGCAAATATTCCCGCAATGATGCGGGCCGTGGTGGCCTGTGGTTGGTTTGGGATTCAGACATGGATTGGCGGGAGTGCCATACACTCCATCATTGTGATTGTGTTTGGGCTGGATCCCGCAAGGGGGCAACCGCTCCCGATCCTTGGAATCCCTCTCTCCGAGTTTCTCTGTTTTATGGTCTTTTGGGCGATCAATATGGCCATTGTGGTTCGTGGGATCGACTGCATTCGCTGGCTGGAAATTTTTGGAGCTCCGTTTCTCCTGTTGGTGGGATTGGGTCTTTTGACATGGGCCTATTTTGCTGCGGATGGTTTTGGCCCGATCTTCAGCCAACCCTCCAAATTTGCGGGGAGTGCGGAGTTTTGGACGGCTTTTGTGCCCGGGCTGACGGCGATGGTCGGGTTTTGGGCAACCCTTTCGCTCAACATTCCGGATTTCTCACGCTACGCAAAATCCCAGCGCGACCAAGTTCTTGGTCAAGCGATAGGTATGCCGGGCACCATGGCGGCGTTTGCCTTTATCGGTGTGGCGACCACAAGTGCGACGATCGTGGTTTTTGGGGAAGCCATCTGGGACCCGGTCGCCCTCCTTGCCAGGTTTGATCATCCGCTTGTTGTGGTTCCCGGCCTTCTGGCTCTGGCCATTGCCACTCTCACCACAAATATCGCCGCCAATATTGTGTCACCGGCCAATGATTTCTCCAACCTCTGGCCTTCGAAAATCACTTTCAAAATGGGGGGTGTCATTGCAGGAGTCATCGGAATCCTCATGCAGCCATGGTGGCTGATGGCAGACCCTTCAGGTTACATCTTCAAATGGTTGATTGGTTACAGTGCACTGCTTGGGCCGATTGGAGGAATTATGATTGCGGATTATTACCTTCTCCGTCATCAAAAGCTCGATCCCGAGGCGCTGTATCATAGCGAGGGTGCGTATCGGTTTAGTGGCGGATTTTCTCTGACGGCCTTGCTTGCGCTCTTCCTTGGAATCCTGCCGCATGCTCCCGGATTCTTGGTTCAAATCGATGTGCTCAAAGCGGATCAGGTTCCGGCTTTTTTCCTCGGCCTGTATAATTTTTCTTGGTTCTCAGGATTTGGAATTTCGTTCGTTTTGCACCTTGTGTTTAGAAAATTCAGTAACGGTCAGCGATGAAGTTCAGCATTTTTGTCCTTGCGGTGTTTTTTGTGGTGGCGGGTGCCAATCATTTTGTCTCTCCCGGCACCTACCTGCCCCTGATGCCCGATTACCTGCCATGGCATCTCCCGTTGATTTACCTCAGCGGCCTCGCGGAAATTTTAGGAGGTGTCGGCATTTGTTTCCCTGCTTGGCGACGCTGGGCAGGTTGGTGGTTGATTGCTGTCATGGTCGCCGTTTTCCCTGCGAACATTCATATGCTGATGAATGATGTCCCCCTCGGGGGAGTGGACGTTCCATCCTGGGTGTATTGGATAAGACTGCCAATACAAGGAGTTCTGATTCTCTGGGTTTATTGGGCCTGTGTGAGAGAACCCAAGCGGAGCAAGCGCCATTGATTCTCTGCAATGGCAATCAATCCCACCACAGAATAACTCTCCTCACGCGAGGGGAAGATCCAGGCCACGGCAACACGCTTTGTCATGGATTTCTAAAACTGCAGCGACTTCGGGGTGGATTGCGGTATGACCAAACGTCATTCGAGCATGACAGACGGAAAACTTGGCGCTGGTGGCAAGGTAGGTTTGTTCCCAGGATTTGAGGGTTTGTTTCTCCTCCTCGGCCTGATGAGGGTGTCGCCCCGGCATGCCCTGAAGGCCGATTCGCCAAGGCTTGGGAGTCAATCGTGCGCGGAAGCATTGCTGCTTGCGGCAAAGTGTCCGATAGAGGGGGTCATTACAAAGAACGTCCAGCAATGCTGTGGAATCTGGGGAGCCCGATTGGAAGACGCGGCTCAGAACCACCAACCGAAACCCTGCGGACGTGCGGTAGCAGCCTAACGAAACCGACTGGTTGGCCTCCTGCCACACACGAATTTCTTCCAACTGGCTCTCAAAGGGATCAGGTGGCTTGGTCTTTTTTCCGAATAGTCCCCCGAAAAATCCTGAGTGGGTTGAGCGGGCTTTGGTGTCAACATCGACGTCAATAAACAGGACATTCGAAGAATTCAATACGAGCGCCCCGTACCCATTGCGGCTGATCACACATCGCCCCTCTCCGGGTATGGGAACTTCCCGGATCACGGGTTCCATAATGACATCGTCCGAGCAGTAACT
>JBGTLQ010000091.1:0-3615 GCA_041744075.1 Terrimicrobiaceae bacterium | reverse complement strand
CCCGTAAGCGATGTTCTCATAGATGCTTTTGGGAAACGGATTGGATTTTTGGAAAACCATCCCGATCCGACGACGAAGCTCAATGATATCCACGCTTGAATCATTGATATTAACCCCCGCAATTTTGATCGCTCCTTTTTTGACTGCGGTGCCATCGATAAGATCATTCATCCTATTGAAGCAACGCAGAAGAGTGGATTTTCCACAGCCGGAGGGTCCGATAAAGGCCGTCACCTTTTTTTCAGGAATACTCAGATTGATGTCGAAGAGGGCCTGCTTTGCTCCGTAGTAGAAATCCACGTTCTCACAAACAACAATAGGATTCTCTTCAGGTAGGATTGCTGCGCTGGTGGTTGAAGACACGGGTGTTTCCAAGGGTGCTGATGACATGGGATCTGCGGTTTCCATAATGGGTTCGGTGAGCGTTTGCATAATGCAGTGGGTTAGGATTTGGCAATGCGGATTTTGTGAACAGGGAGCCTACCAGCGCATGCCTTTGCGCGCTTTGATGCGCATAAATACGGAGAATGTCGCGAGAATCATCACAATCACCATGAAAACGAAGACCGTTCCATACTGCGTTTGTTGAGTATAGGTGGTTTGAGGCAGCTTCGCTGCGAGCACGTAAATGTGGTAAGGCAGAGCCATCACCCCATTAAACAGCACATCGAATGGATTATCAATTCCCTGCCAAGGCCAGTTATCCCGCACAACGAAAGCAGCCGTGAACATAATCGGAGCCGTCTCACCTGCCACCCGGGTAATCCCCAGGACGGAAGCCGTGAGAATTCCTGAGTAGGCATAAGGAATCACGTTGGTGCGAATGGTTTGCCATTTGGTTGCCCCCAAAGCCAGAGCGCCTTCACGGAAGCCTTTCGGAACAGCCCGAAGCGCTTCTTCACTGGCAGTGATAATGACCGGCAGAATCATCAGTGCCAGGGTAAAAGCACCCGCGAGCAATGATACCCCCCAACCTTGAAAACTCAGGTAGTTGCCTCCAATGAAGAGCGGAATCGCAAGCGCCGAAGTATTGGAAGGCGTCGTGGTTAAAATCGGTGCCACCAATACAAACAAGGCAAAACCGAACAAACCAAAGACAATGGAGGGAACGCCTGCCAGGTTCATAATCGCCAAGCGCACGGCAGCAATAAATTTGCCTCGTTTGCTATACTCGCTAAGAAAAATCGCTGCTGCAACCCCCAGGACAAGCGCAATGATAATACAACCCGTGACCAACATTACCGTTCCTACAATTGCAGGCCCGATGCCGCCCGCACAGTAAACAAACGTTTTATGATCGCTTGTCGCCGGCCGTCCATTGGCCACGATGTATTTCTGAAATTCCCGATCTCCCATCTGCAACTCGCCTTCAGGCGTGGTGATCACATGGAGCGTTTCCGGGAATTCCGTTAGGAAACTGGTCTTAATAAAAGGAAACTCCTTCTGCGTGACGACCGGCAGACCCTTGATCGTGATGTCTGCAAAAATAAAGGTGGCAAAAGCCAGTATTGCGTAGGTGACCAGACGGAAAAACAAGAATGCTGCTTTCTCCATCCGCCGAGCCGGGGTTGGCCGGTAAGCAAAAGGATTGGTAGTTGAAGGACGAGCCGGAGCGTTCATGGGTAATAAAGTTAAAGTTACTCGTAGTCGCGGTTCTTAAGCCTCAATCCGATATTTGGTGACAATTTTCTGTGCGAAGAAATTCACAAACAAGGAGATCAAAAACAACACGATCCCGACCACAAACAATGCGCGATAATGCAAACTGCCACCCACAACCTCACCCATTTCTTGGGCAATGATGGCGGTCATGGTGTGAGTGGGTTGGAAAAAGATCCCAATCCCTTGGGTGAAATCTGGAAGCTTAATGCGATTGCCTGCCACCAGAAGCACCACCATGGTTTCTCCAATCACACGCCCGAAACCGAGCAGCACGGCAGCAATGATCCCCGACAGTGCGGTGGGAACGATAATCCGCATGATCGTTTGTAGTTTTGTGGCTCCTAGAGCCAGCGAAGCCTCGCTGAAATAGCGTGGAACGTTGTTAATGGCATCTTCCGCCAGGGTGAAAATGGTCGGCACGGCCATGAGCGCCAAAAGGAGACCCGCCGCAAAAATATTGAGACGATCTGAAAGTGGGAAAAACGGCACCCATGCAAAAATGTCCCACCCACTGATCTGACGAATCGCCTCACCCAGCACGATCACACCAAAAAAGCCCAGCACCACTGATGGAATCGCTTCAATAAACTCAATAAAGGGCTTCACGAAATCGCGTTCTCTCTGCCCCGCCATCTGATTCACAAAAATCGCGGCTCCCACTCCAAACGGGACGGAGACGATGAGGGCCACAATCGAAATCATAATGGAGCCCGTTAACAAAGGCAGGATGCCATAGAACTCATGCCAAAAACTATTGGTCACCCATCGTTTCCCAGTAAGGAAAGAAGTCACCGAAACCCAAGCCGGAATCGGTTTGTCGTAACGCCATTCCGCAAGGGCCAGAGAGGTCTGCGGAAGAAGGCGGACGTAGTTATTAATAATCTTTTTGATTCTGGCATACTTGGGCGCGAAATTCGGATCCACAGGCTCCGGGAACTGCGGGAGGAGTTCTGTGATTTCTGCATCAACCTCATTAAGTGCCGTGGTAATCGCGGGAACGGACTCTCCAAAAACGGCGGTCGCCGCTGCAAAATCAATTGTCTCAATCTGAATTTCTTCGGCTTCTTTTTCAAGGCCGCTGCGCATATACAGGGCATATTGCTCTTTGCGACTTTTGTTGATGTTTTCACGGGATTTAAGGTCGGAAGCCTTTTCTGCCAGATCCGTTTGAATTGTTCGTAAAGGACGAATCGTGGACCGAAAATCGTTGGTAAATTTTGTGAGAGGGGCCAATGCCGCATTCGCATCTTCACGGGTCATCCCATCTCGGGTCTCAAGGATCTGCATTTCCTGCAGTCTGGTTTCGGTGAGCAAGCGCCCCATGGCCGAGTGCTCATCAATCCGCTCGTTCATGATGTCCACAAACTCAAGGCCTGCCTCACGATAAATGCGCAGGTTTTGAAGATGCTGCGGGAAAAAGCCGGCACCTTCTTTAAACAGGAACACGCAAATCAAAACAAGAATGATGACCGCCAGTGCGGCATTCCCACCGAAGAAAGCTTTGATCCACCCTTGCAAATCCATTCCCAGGATTTTCAGACGGGATTTCGAGGTCAGGATTTTTGTCAGATCCCTCTTGCTGGGTGGCACGTTTGTGGATGGATCACTCTGCGAAGTCATAAAATTAATGGGGGGAGCGATTCGGATGAAGCTTGATGGGTGATTGAGTCATTAACACACGACTTCAATGAACCCTGCATGATTTACGAAAAATGGACCGCCCGAAAACGAGCTCCGGACGGTCCATGGATTTCAAATTAAGTCGGACAATTCATGAACGACTTATCTAGGACTTACTTGGAGAGAGGAACAAATCCAACTTGCTCGATGATCGTTGCACCAGCTGGGCTGAGCACGAACTCGATGAACTTGGCAGCAACACCCGTGGCTTTGCCGTCGGTGTAGAAGAAGTTCGGACGGGACAGAGGGTAACCGTCATCGGTTACTTTTTTG
>JBGTLQ010000090.1:0-3658 GCA_041744075.1 Terrimicrobiaceae bacterium | reverse complement strand
CGGCTCCATTGCGCTCCAGACGCCTCAATTTGCCGTTGAAAAGTTTGCCTGGAGCCACGTGGAAAAATTTGCGTGTTTCCACGCCGCCAAAATCCACCATCGTTTCTTCCCCGGCCTGCGCATTGTAAGTGAGACGGGCTTCCGCACCGGCTTTATTGCGCACGGTGAGCCCCAGCACTGCACCGCCTCTCGGACTGAAGCGTGTCGCACCGGGTGTTCCCTGCGTGTAGCGATATTCAAAGAGATGATCAGCCACCAAACGCCAGTTCGCCGGGTTGTTCTGGGCGTCCTTTGAACTGTCCCGCACCCGGTTGCGCTTTTCTGTCTTTAAGGGGGCAGAAAATGCCGTCTCGTAACTGTGCACCGTGGGAGGCACTGGCGGGGCTTGCGTCGCCGTGGCTAACTTTGGCTCTGCGGTCTCTGCAACCACAGCAGCCGAGGTCTCAATCGCCCGCAATTGACCTACCTCACCATAGGCGAAGCGGAGAGTTTGGCCTGTGGGCCGCAACCATGCCAACAGGCTTTCCTTATGGCTTCGCCCCGCTCGTCCATAGGCGAAGCGATGCACACTGGCTCCGAAATCGATGGCATCAAGGCGTCCGTTCCGATCATAAGCAAACTTCGCCAGTGCACGCCCGGTTTTCTGATCGTCACCCACCACGCCAAGCTCCAGCAAACGCCCGGTGCGATACACATACTGCAAGGTGCGTCCCGCCGCACTCTTCACGCTTTGCAGGGCACCATTGACATATAAATATTGCCAGCCCTCACGATTGCGAATCGTGATTTTGTCTCCATCCACCTCCGCAAACCAATTTCGATAGCGGTCGCCAAGACGGTTCAAATCGCGTTTTTCAAGCGGAGTGAACAGGTGACTGCCGCCGGAAAGATCCACCCAGATCAATTCGCCCTTTCCACGCGGGATCAGGCGGGAGCTGAGTTGAGGGATGTGAAAACCATGCGTCTGAAAAAGGCTCTCGGCTGGCTGCGCATTGGCATAAACCAATTGAAGGGGAAAAGTGAAGTCCGCCCCACCCTTGAGGGTGGCAATGTTCTGATCCAAGGCCCAAGAGCCATCAATCATGGCATGCCCAAGCCGCTCGGGAGCAAAGATCCAGGGCGCAGCGCCCGATGCCTGAGCGGAAGTGCCGAAACAGGCCAGAGCGCACAAGAAACCAAGAACCACCGATTTGGACAAAGCCAAAATCGCCCTCATCGAGCCCCCCCCCCCTGGTTAGCGCTAATCCCTTGCTTAACAGGGGTTTATAAGGATTTTTTTCATCCCCAAAACCAGGGTTCATTCTCCCCTTGGAATCCGCAACAAAATCGAGTGACTTTGCGCTATCCATTATCAAGGCAACAACTGCTGGTGAAAATACAAACATACAAATTACAACGGAGGGACTAACACCACAGCCTTCCCACTGCGGCAAGCAAAAATACGAATATTTTTGGATATTAACAGAATGTCACATGCCTTGTGCTATACACACAGCCCTCTAATCGGCCAAGGAGCGGCAAAATGATTTCGCCGTCTTTTGTGCCCCGGCATCTCACAGGCATCGGCGAAACCATTTCGCCGCTCCTTGACTTTTTGTCCTGCCCCCTTTCGCATCATCTGCGATCTGCAAACGAGCATTATGCGACTCCGCAAATCGCCCCCAAATCACAAGTCACAAATCACAAATCAAAAATCGTCAACCATCAATCGTCAATCAATCCACCTACCAACCCCTGCTTTCCGCACCGAAAAGAACAAAGTGCTTGCCTGTTTCGATCCAGCGTAACGACAAAACCCACGGTCCCCGAATGAGGCCAATGTTGCTCGGCGCGATACACTGCGTGTTTTGCAGCATGTCCGTTGGAAGCTCGCCTGCCAGCCGAAGCGCCGCCAGAGGCACATCTCCAAGCGCGTTCCAAAGGTTAGGGCAGTCGGCAGCTCTTTTCCTCCATATTTCACTCCTCACCCGCCGAAGGACTGTTTGTAACCTTGGTATCGCAAGATTAGGACAAGATTGCCAGTTTGATACCCTCCATGGCGATGTTCGCTTCCATGGCATCGGAAATTCTTTCCAGCGGAAAGGTGTGGGTTACCAGATTTTCTATGGGAACTCCCATGCGGTCCAAATGGCGGATCATTGCAATGGCAATCGGATATTCCTGCGGGGTGTATACCCATGAGCCAACAGCCGTGATTTCCTTTTTGCAGAGGTCCTCATGGGGATTAATAGCGCAGGTTCCGTTGTCCATAAAAAATCCCACCTCACAAAGCCCCCCGCCACGTCGCACGAATTTCCAGATCGCGGCTGCCGCAGCAGGAACTCCCGTGCACTGGAACGCAAAATCCACCCCACGTCCTCGCGACAAACTTTTCACACAGGCCCCGACTTCGATGCCGTCTCCCACTTGTATTGTCTCCGCCGCGCCCATGGCTTTGGCCATTTCCAATCTGGCCGACACGCCATCCACCGCAATAATGTTCCCCACCCCATAAGCATGGAGTGTCGCGATCATCATAAGGCCAATCGGTCCGCAACCCTGCACCAGAACCGTGCTGGCAAAATTCAGAAGCCCGGTGGTTTTCGCCCGCTCCAGTGCATGGACCGTTACGGCCATGGGCTCAATCAGCAATCGCTGTTTCAATATTATTCCATTGACCTTGAAAACGGTTGAGCCCGTTCGGATCACAATGTGTGAAGCAAAAAATCCGTTGAGATGTCTCCCGGGTTCATCCGGCATCAACCCGTAAACGCCCAGGCTGTCACTCAGATTTGATCTCGACGGAAAATCGTGGGTAAAAGGGCAATCCTCCGGCACCAAAACCGACGTCACGATTTGATCGCCCGCTTCCAAAGGCTGGCCCGTAAAATCCTTCAACCCCGTTCCTCCCGTGGCCAGAATGGTTCCAGTGCCTTCATGCCCAAGCACGACAGGAATCAAACCAAATGGGTCCCGCTTGTATTCATGGACATCGGTTCCGCAGATCCCGCACCCTTCCACTTGCACCAACAACTCACCCGTTGCCAAAATGGGGATGGGGAATTCCTGAATTTCAATGGATCGCGGCCCCGTGAGGACGGCGGCTTTCGCCACAGAAGGAAGAAGAGAGTCAATTTTACTCATAAGTTTGGCTAATTCAAACTCATTAGATAAACTAATCCAGAGTGAGATCAAGAAAAACCTCGCACCTGACAACTTTTATGAGCGCCGGTAGTGGACCAGCTCCGCGAGAAACTCGGATCTAATTTCCCTTACAATGCCCCCGGTGCACGTGGACATCGATCCCCATAAACCGAAAACGAAATTCATCCTCGGACACCCGGACTGGCGTGGGTCTGCCGCCGACAGGGTTACCGGTCATGCGAAGTTTGCCTTCCACGAGCGACCACTGCCCAATCTCTTTGAGCGGGCTCCCCAAGCGTCCAATAAGAAACTTGCCGTCGGGACGAAAAGTCAAATTGAGCACCTCTTCTTCAGGTGCAGGAAAACCCTCTTCCGGTGGCGGGGTGTAGCGTTGGCACCAATCCCCGTGAAGATATTCAGGTGTAATCTCCGCCTCCCCAACCGGCTCACTTTGGGCCCTGAACTCGCCTGACGACAACAGGCAGATGAACAAGATAATGACACTGGGTTTTATGATTGGCTGCATGGTCTTTTC
>JBGTLQ010000089.1:0-4234 GCA_041744075.1 Terrimicrobiaceae bacterium | reverse complement strand
TTGCACAGTTCCGTCCCTGTGGAACCGCTGACATGGACCGACTATGAAACGGCTATCAGTGAGGCCAGATCTCGCGGTGTCATGGGCGGAGGTATCTACGATTCGCTACATGCGACATTTGCCCGAAGGAAAGGAGCTTTGCGGATTGTAACTCTCAATCCCTCCCACTTCCATCATGTTGCGCCGGACATCGAAATCCTAACCCCGTGAGTTAAACCTTGGCTGAAAGGACTCCACACTGTCCTTCCTGCAGACGCCTCCTGGGTTTTAGTTGGTTCAACCACTGCTCGCACCCACCAAGAGAGGCAGATCGGAAATATTGCCATTTTTGTCTTCTTCAGTTCCATGCACGGTGGACTTCTAGTAATTTGCCGCTTTGGTCAAACTGCAAACCAATTTTCCCGATCCAGAAGACGCCATCCTTCTCGAATCCATCGGATAGACCGAACTCCGCTTCCAAGCTCTTAACAATTTCTTCGCGTGATGCCTGTCCCGATGCAACGATGGGCAAGACTGTGAGACACTGGTCGAGCGCCTGCTGGTGATCATCAAGTGAAACTGTGGCGTGGGACGATGTTACGCCATTGTCGAGTGCATGATAAATCCACCATGCATTGGAGACAATTAACATTGTCATTAATGCCAGGATGGTGATCTTCGATCTAGTCATTTTGGCCATTTATGTGCTCGGTGAAATCAGGGTTTTGAGGCCACGATGTCATTTGGGTCATAACCTTGCGAGACGGCCAGGCCAACCAGGGCCTCGTATTGGGTGGGGTTCATTGTGGGCTTGCGGGAGAGGATCCAGAGGAATTTGCGTGAGGGGTGGCCGACAAGAGCCCACTGGTAGTTCTTCTCGTCAAGTCCCAGCACCCAATAATCCCCGGCAAAAGGTCCGAAGAAACTGACTTTGAGTTTGGCGTTGTTTGAGCCGGGGACCGGGGTGGCCGTGCCGGTGATGCTGTTTGGGGTTCCGTCCTTGCGAAGGCAGGAATTGACGACGCAAATTTTGCCATCAGGCAGGGGGGAATATTCGGCGGTGGTTCCTGAGGCGCACTGACGCTGAAACCAATTTGGCATCCGGGCGACTTCATACCATTTTCCAGAATATTTTTCGAGGTCCACCGAGGCCACCGTCGTAGGAGCAGGCCGTGTGGCACAGCCGGTAAATAAGACGGTGGTTGCAAGAAGGATTGCAGCGAGCGAATTCTTTGGTGTCATAGGGATATGTTACGCATTTTAGGAATTCTTGCGATGGTTGTGTTGTCTGGCTGTGGGCGCAATGACCAGCGGGCGGACTTGGTTTTGATCAATGGGGCTGAGCCGGAGACTCTGGATCCTGCGATTATCACCGGCCAACCCGAAGGGCGGATTGTGAATGCGTTGTTTGAGGGGCTGTGCGCTTTTGACAAAACTGGGAAGGCCGTGCCGGGCGTAGCCGAGCGGTGGGAGATCTCGGAGGATGGAAAAAGTTATACGTTCTACCTGAGAGAGGATGCCAAGTGGAGTGATGGCTCCCCGGTGACAGCGCACGATTTTGTTGCGTCATGGAAAAGAACCCTCTCGCCAGCAACGGCCAGTGCCTACAATTATTTGTTGTTTCCCATCCGAGGGGCCCAGGCTTTTGCGGAAGAAAAAATCAAGGACTTTTTGGAAGTTGGGGTGAAGGCCGTTGATGACCGAACCCTCATTGTCGAACTCAACAGCCCGACACCTTACTTTTTGGACCTTTGCTCCTTCCCCACCCTGCATCCCGTTCCGGTGTCATTGATTGCGGAGGTCGGCGATGATTGGGTGAAGCCGGATCATCTCATCAACAATGGCGCTTATGTGCTTAAAGAATGGCGGATTAATGATCGGATCCGGCTGCACAAAAACTCCCAATATTGGAATCGGGACAATGTCGCCTTGGAGACCGTCGATATTCTCCCCATCTCCAAAGATTCGGTGGCCTTTAATTTCTACGAAAGCGGCCTTGCGGATTTGGTCATGGACAAGGGGCTGGCCCCGACCTCGCTTCTGGATGAGCTCAAAAAACGCGAAGATTTCCATGCGGCCCCTTTTCTGGGGATCTATTTTGTGCGGTTCAATTGCTCGAAGCCACCCTTCGATGATGTGCGAGTGCGGAAGGCGTTTGCCATGGCGATTGATAAAACGCGCATCGTCGAAAAAATCACACGCGCCGGGGAACTGCCCGCGTCAGGTTTTGTCCCACCTGGGATTGAGGGCTATGACGGTGTGGAGGGCCTGCCCTATGACCCTGAAGCTGCACGGGCCCTGCTTGCCGAGGCCGGGTTTCAAGGTGGGGCTGGTTTTCCCTTTGTGAATTATTTGTTTAATGAAAGCCAGCAAAACGAATCCATTGCCGTGGAACTGCGGGATATGTGGCAGAAGGAACTCGGTGTGAATATCAACCTCGGACGCCAAGAGTGGAAGGTGTATCTGAACTCGCTGTCATCGCTAGACTACGGGATCGCCCGGTCATCATGGGTCGGAGATTACCCGGACCCCAACACCTTTCTCGACATGTTTGTGACCGGAGGAGGCAACAACCGCACGGGTTGGAGCAGCAAGGACTATGACCAACTCACAGCCGCTGCAGCCGCCGAGGCGAACCCGGAATCTCGACTGCGGCTATTGGAGGACTTGGAGAAAATGCTCGTCGAAGGCGAAGCTCCGATTGCTCCGATCTACTACTATGTGGGCATCCAACTTTATGACCCAAAAAAGATTGGTGGCGTCGAAGCCAATGTGCTGGATGAACACCCGATCCGCGAGATGTATCGGAAGGATCGGTAATGAGCCTTATCGATTTTTGAACCACGAATTTCACGAATCTACACGAATTCAGAGACATCAGATCACACTCAATTTTCGCTCGGGCGCGTAGATGAACTCGGAACGAGTTTCTGCACCTTTTCCCAAGACGAAAGTCGTTCCGACTTCCGCTACGAATCAGTTTGTCGCGGTGGGGACGACGTTGATTCGGCGGCTGTTGCGGTCGAATTCGACGTTGCCGTCAACCAATGCGAAGATTGTGTAATCCCGACCGAGGCCGACGTTGCGACCTGGGAGGAATTTGGTTCCGCGTTGGCGGATCAGGATGTTGCCAGCGATGACGGCTTGGCCGCCAAATTTTTTGACGCCGAGTCGTTTGCTCTGGCTGTCACGTCCGTTTTTAACACTGCCTTGACCTTTTTTATGAGCCATAACTTAAGATGGGTTGAAAATTATCAGGCTGTGATGGCCGTGATTTTGAGTTTGGTGAGTTGGCGCCTGTGACCCACGGTGCGGTGGTAACCTTTGCGGCGTTTGTATTTGAAAGCGATGACCTTGGGGGCCTTGTTTTGGTCAACGACTTCGGCTTTGACCGAGGCTCCACTCACGTAGGGAGCGCCGATGCTGACGCCAGAATCTTGGGAAACGAGAAGGACTTCCGAGAAGCTGGTTTCAGTTCCTGCTTCGAGGTCAAGTTTTTCGACGTCAAGAACGTCGCCTTCGGCAACCCGGTATTGTTTGCCGCCTGTGTGAATTACTGCGTATGCCATAAAAAATTAAGTGGTTCTTCGAGTGAAGAGCCGAGAAATATCTCATCCTTGCCAGCACACAACAAGACTTTTTTTGAATTTTTTGGCGCACGAGAAGGCACCCATTGTTGGTAGGGTTGGCGGTCTCTCGCTGACCGTCGCATGAGCAGGGAAAAGTCGGCGGGCAAGGCTAGTCGCGCCGTAGTCGGGCGAAGGCGGAGACTGCCACGCCCTACCCAGTTTTCTTTACTCCTCCGCAGCGTTAATGAGGGTGATGTGGCGGGATTGGAGCCAGCGGACGCCGAGCATGTCGGTGGTGGCGCGGAGGGCGCGGTTGCCAAGGCCATATTTGCTGGACCCGAAGCGGCGGGGCCTGTGATTCACCGAAACCTCAACGATTTGGAAGCCGGCATTTTTGATGAGTGCGGGGATAAAGCGATGGACGCCTTTGAATGGCACGAGGGCCTCCACGCATTCGGAGCGCATGGCTTTGAGGGTGCAGCCGGTATCGCGGATTCCATCCCCCACAAAGCGGCTGCGAACAAAATTCGCGATCCGGCTGGTCATCTTTTTGACGACCGTGTCCTTGCGGCTGGCCCGGAAACCACAAACAAGATCCGCGCCATGCTCCAAGGCTTCAAGGAGCCGTGGAATATCAGCGGGGTCATTTTGGAGATCACCATCGAGAAGCACGATTTTGGGAGCCC
>JBGTLQ010000088.1:0-48297 GCA_041744075.1 Terrimicrobiaceae bacterium | reverse complement strand
ACCTCGAAACCCGGGCACTTTCGACCGGGGAGAGTGGATGCAAAGGCGTGGCATTTTTTCACGAATCAGGGCGACGGCTCCAGCCGACTGTTCCATCGAGGCTCCTTTTGTGGGGTGGAGTCTCAAGTCGATGGCGCTGTTGGCTTCGCAAAAAATTCGCGAAACGCTCACTGCGGACTTGGACCCGAATTCGCCCGAAGCCCAATTGATCATTGCGATGACTCTTGGTGACGTGAGCCCTTATACAGACACCTTGAAGGAAGCTTTTCGCGCGACTGGGACCCTGCATCTTTTCTCCGTGAGTGGATTACATGTGGGGATGCTGGCCATGTTGCTCTGGTTGGTTTTGTCGGCGCTGGGTGTGAGTGCAAAAGGGCGGGCTTTTGTGATCATTCCAATGCTCTTCTTCTACGCCCTTATCACCGGATGGAAACCCGCCAGTGTTCGCGCGGCAGTGATGGCATCATTTGTTCTTGCGGGGCTGATTCTGAATCGCCCACCCGCTGTGGTGAACAGCTTGATGGCCGCAGCATTTTTTCTACTGCTTGCAAACACAACTGAGTTGTTCAACCCGGGGTTTCAAATGTCATTCCTCGTGGTTTTTGCACTCATTCTCCTTTCTGTCCCTCTTGCAGGAGCCATCAAACGTCCGTTGGAGGTTGATCCCTTTATCCCAAAACGAATTTTTAGCCATCAGGAAAAGCTGCGGGATTGGTTTGCCCGCAAGGGAGCACCCTTTGGGGCAGTGATCTTGGCCGCATGGAGTGGATCGCTGCTGCTCACCTACATTTATTTTCATCTGGTTTCGTTTGCTGCGATTCCCGCAAACTCATTGTGTGTGCCGCTGGCATTTTGTGTCATGGCCCTGGCAATGATGTCCCTCGTCGCAGGTGTCTTTTCCACCACACTGGCCACCCTATTCAACAACACCAACTGGCTCTTCGCCGGCACCATTCTAGGAACTGTGGAATTTCTTGCGGCCATTCCCGGGGCCTACTTCTATGTGGGAAAGCCCGTGCTTCCCCCACCCCTTGCCACGCTCACCGTGTTTGATTTTGGGGGGGGCGGAGCCTTGGCTGTTCAATCTGGAAATAGCTTCAGTCTGATAGATTCCGGGCCTCTGATGGAACACCAGTGGACGCTGGTTCCATTTTTACGCTCCCAGGGCGTGAATCGTTTGGAGGCTTTAATTCTGACTCATGGAGATGCCGGACACATTGGGTCAGCAGAAAGCCTGCTTGCTCCCTTTGATCCAAAGATCGTTTTTGAGAGCGGAATGTCGGATCGCTCAACCACCCGTCGCGCTCTCCAAAAAGCCCTGACTCTCCATCCGGCTGAGCACCGAGCCCTTTTGGCAGGAGACACGTTTTTACTCGCGAACCATGTCAAAATCCACTGCCTCTATCCCCTTGGCACCATCACGAGCGACACAGCTGATGACAAAGCTCTCGTGCTAAAACTACAAATTGGACCCTGGCGGATTTTGCTTCTCTCAGATGCCGGACCGCTCACTATCAACTGGCTGCTTGAGAACGCCAAAGAATCACTCGCGTGCGATATCCTGATCAGAGGCAACCACCGCAGTGGAGTAGCCCCTCCTCCCGAGCTCTGGAGTGCGGCAGCTCCTTCTGCGGTGATTTCCAGCAGCCGGGACTTTCCTCGTTCAGAAATGCTGCCCGCAGAAATGGCACGAGACCTCGACCGCCACGGAATCACACTGTTCCGGCAAGACGAAACGGGTGCCGTCACAATCCAAGTTCATCTCACTGGGATGGAAATCAAAAGCTATCTCACCTCCCAGAACATCTGCCTTGTCAGTCCTACGAAGGAATGAGAAAATTTGAATGCCGGGGAGTTAGCTCAGTTGGTAGAGCGCCGCGTTCGCAATGCGGAGGCCAGGGGTTCGAACCCCCTACTCTCCAATTTATAAAGTTGAGACCTATGCCCCGCTTGGGGAGGCGGCAAAGCCGCCGCGACGGGCAGACGGAATACGCACCGGTGCCCATCGTACCCCCCTGCGTAAAGGGTCCTGACTTCGTCGATAGTATGCCTGCGGTCAGATGCTAGGCATGGCCGTTTTTCCTGCGGACGAGCGTAAGCATACTCAATGCCATCTACGTCGAAACCTTTGGAAACCCAAATTACCCGGCGACGCTCAATATTCCCATCGGATCTCTTAAGTGATTGGACTCTGCTGATCTATCAGCACCGCTCTTGGGCCAAATAACATCCTTTCTCCGCTCCGACCTTTTCTCCACACAGAGTAGCCGACGGGTGGGGAAAGCCTCATCCCAGCCATTTCCGGGCTTTCGGTCGGGTTAAAATGCGGCGATATTGGCGAACTGAAAACCAATCATCACAGCGGAATTCTGAGTGCCTTGGGCGCCGCAGTCCTCTTCGGTGCCAGCACGCCTCTGGCCAAATTGGCCATCGCTGAGACCAATCCCGTGCTAATCGCGGGGTTGCTGTCATCGGGTTCTTTGGGTATGGCTTGAGCCTGGTTCTCTTCGTGCAGGCACTCAGAAGCCTCGGCACGGCTCGCACGAGCGCCTATTTTTCCATCGCTCCGTTTGCCGGAGCGGCCCTCTCGTTCGCGATTGGCCAAGGCAGTCTCGATTGGACTTTCCTCCTGGCCGGCATTTTTATGCTGGCCGGTGTCTGGCTCCACATCACCGAACGGCACGAACACTCACATGTTCACCTGCCCACGGAGCACGAGCATCTGCATGTTCATGACGAGCACCACCAGCACGAACATGTTCCCTGACGACCCGTTAGGGGAACCCCACGCGCACCGGCATAGTCATGCTCGGCTGGTTCATTCGCATCCGCACTATCCCGACAATCATCATCAGCATGAACATTAAATTAACGGCGGAAAAGCCGCAACGGATTGAGCCTTGGCCTCATTTTCGCCCAGCGCGGCCTCTAACTCAGGCGAGAAAACGCCAAGTTCGTGAGCGAAGCGGAGGTTGCCGATAAAATATTTTCTTCTACTCAGGATGGAAGAACTTGCTCTATGATGGGATATTCGCCGAATTGGCTGGGTATAAATTACCCATCACAATCAAAACGTGAGGATCACCTTGCCGGAGCGTTGGCCCTTGGCTGCTTCGGCGAGCGCGGCTTGGATCTCGCTGATTCCAAAGGTTTGGTGGACGGCGAGATGCAGTTGGCCCGAGGTGCAGAGGTCAGCCAGTTGTTTAAAGACCTCGTGTTGGCGGGCTTGGGGCGTTTGTTTTTTCCATCGGCTAACCCAAAAACCAGTGAATGTGAGATTTTTAAAAATAAGGAGACCATTGGGGATTTTGAGGGGCTGACGGCCCATGGCTCCGTAGGTGACCAAGCAACCGTCCTGGCGGAGGGCATGGGCGAGGTTCAGGGCGCTGGCTCCTCCCACGGCATTCAGAGCCAGCTGGATTGAGAGGTCACCCGTGAGTTCGCGGAGGTCCGTTTCTTCTGTGACGACGCGATCTGCCCCCAATCGGCTGAGTTCGTCAAACAGCTCGGAACGTCGCACCACATTCAGGGTCCTGAACCCGAGGGCCTTGGCGATTTGAATCACACTTCGCCCCACCGCTGAATTGGCCGCGTTTTGTACGATCCAATCACCGGGTTTTAATGTGACGAAGGACTCCATCATGAGCAGGGCCGTCGGAGGATTGACTCCCAGCATGGCCGCTTGAAGGACATCGGTTCCTTCGGGCAGGGGAAACACATCCTGTGCCGAGACGGTGATACGTTTTGCCCACGTGCCACGCCTGACGACGGCCACCAAATCCCCCACAGAGACAGAATCCACGCCCGCCCCCACTTCGACAATTCGACCTGCCCCCTCGCTGCCGGGGACGCTGGGCAATTCCGGGAGGTCCCCGTATTTTCCTTCAATAATATTCAAATCGGCGGGGTTGATGGGAGCCGCCAGCATTTCGATGGCAACCTCACCGCCTTTCGGATTTGCCACATTCCACTCATCCACCCTCACACATTCTTCCGCCTTTCCAAAGGCACTCAGGATCACGGCGGGATTGTTCATGAATGACATTCAATACCTCCTAGCCCGCAACGTCAAAACCAAGTGACTATCCTTCCAAACAAGACCTCTTGCACTTGCTGGAAATAAAAATACATTGCCGGTCATCGCCACTCTGATTCTTTCCCGCCCATGCCTTCCGCCAAAATGAAACTCCAGAGACTGATGTCCGGGGTTGTGGACACCGGGATGTGCGAGATGATGAATCTGATTCAGATGCGTCAGCGCAAGGAGGTCAGCAGACCGGCAGAGTTGGCAACCTACTTGGATCGGTGTGTAAAAATCTCTCGCCAGGAATATTATGCCGCTCCCCCGGCTGAGCAGGTCACCGAGAAGGCAGGATTTCTGCAATGGAACAGCCCGGTGGAGGGACCTTTTGCTGAGAACAACCGTGCCGGGGCTCATTGGTTTCCAGGACCCGGCGGCCCCGCGGCTCCCACGGTACTGATCCTCCACGCCTTGATGAGTGCCAGTGATGTGGGTTATCGCAGGATGGCCACATGGTTCAACAAACGGGGATGGAATGCGGTGTTCCCCCATTTGCCATATCACTATTCGCGCGTACCAAAGGGAACTTTGAA
The DNA here is from genome assembly GCA_041744075.1 of Terrimicrobiaceae bacterium. Classification (GTDB taxonomy): domain Bacteria; phylum Verrucomicrobiota; class Verrucomicrobiia; order Chthoniobacterales; family Terrimicrobiaceae; genus JAJTZA01. The sequence goes on along the minus strand of JBGTLQ010000088.1, from coordinate 43,683 downwards.
TGGCGAGTTGGCCATCTCATCGCACTTGGTTCGAAATGTGGAGTCTTTGCGTCAGGGCGTGATTGAATTGCGTCAGTTGATGGAGTTGCTTCGTCAGAGAGGAACCCAAGAATTCGGAATTTTGGGCACAAGCTATGGCGGGTGGACTGGAGCTTTGTTGAGTTTTGTGGAGGCGGATTTTCGTTTTGTGGGCCTTGTTCAACCCATCGTGGATACCCACGCCGCAATTTGGAAAAATCCCTCGGCTCGCACCTTGAGACGACAACTGACCAGATCGGGCGTTGGAAATGAAGTCGCCGTCAAACACTCCCATCTCTCATCGCCGATGCATGGCCTGCCGCTCTGCGGCCCTGATAAAGTTGTGATCGCTGCGGGGCTGTATGACGCTGTTTCACCGCCAGACCGTTTGGTCGAACTCAACGAAATATGGCTTGGCTCGCGGCTCCTGCTGGTGAACCAGGGACACTTTGGGTATCGGGCTCATGCGGAAATGCTACGCGAACTTGAGGAGCACAATTTTTTGGGGCAGACAGCCAATTAAATACTGCTACCCAGAAATGTGTGAATACCGCACTCGCTTTTGTTGAAGCCAGTCCAACGCCCTGCGCGCTCATTTTCCCCCTCTCCCACCGGTCGGGTGCAGGGCACGCATCCGATGGATCGATAACCGCGGGATGCCAATTCATTGCGTGGAAGGCCGTGCTCGTCCAGATAGGCCTGAACCTTGTCGCGCGACCAATTTGCCAGCGGATTGAGCTTGAGGATGTAGCGGTCGCGCAACACGTCGAAGTGGTACAGCTCCACAATCTGGATCGTCTCACGGGCTTCGGATTGCTGACGTCGCAACCCCGTGATCCACACATCCAACTCCGAAAGTTTTTTCTGAAGGGGCAAGACCTTCCGCATGGCGCAGCAAAGGTCTGGATTCGTATTCCATAGTTCCGGCCCATGCTCGGCGGCCTGTTCATCCACGGTCTGCTCGGGGACCAAGGACTCGATTTGAATTCCAAATCTCTGCTCGATCTTGGCTTTCAGGGCCAAGGTCTCAGGAAACAACAGGCCTGTGTCCAAAGTGAAAGATGGAAACTTGAACCCATTGCGATAGGCCGTATCTGTCACCACCAGCCCTGCCCCTTGGAAGCTTGTGCCTATCGCGGCCCGCTCTCCATAGGTATCCCAACACCATCCCAAGATTTCCTCCAAGGAGGCTTCTTCAAAAGAAGCCGACTTTTGGCGGATTTCCTCGGGATCAAATCGGGCATTAAGCATGCAGTTTGAATATGACTAACTCAGTCGTTATTTCAATTGCGATCTGATTTGGTCCTTGGGAGACCATTCAATCAGTTTTTCAGCCGAGGCTCTTGACCGCATCAACAACATTCTGAGGTGTCATGCCCAGAATCTCGAGGACCTTGGCGCCGGGGGCGCTGAGACCAAAACGATCGATGCCAACAGCCTTCCCGTCCAATCCAACAAATCGGAACCATGGGTCGGTGATTCCTGCTTCGATGGACACACGTTTGCGGATAGATGACGGGAGCACGCTCTCGCGATAGGCCTCGTCTTGACGCTCGAAGCGCTCAAAACATGGAAGAGAAACCACGCGGGTCCCAGCACCCAGGGTTTCGGCCGCAGCAAGGGCATGTTGCAATTCGCTGCCCGTGGCGAGAAGGATAGTGACCAATTCGGCGGTCTCTTTTTTGGCGATATAGCCGCCTTTCAGAACGCCCTGACGACGATCCTCAACGGGGATCGCATCAAGCGTTGGAACATTTTGGCGGCAAAGCACAAGCATGGTTGGCCCATCGGTCCTTTCGAAGGCAGCGGCAAAAGCCCCTGCGGTTTCCTCAGGATCGGCAGGTCGGATCACATCAAGACCTGGAATGGCACGAAGAGCCGCCACGGTTTCCACGGGTTCGTGGGTTGGACCATCTTCGCCAACACCGACGGAGTCATGGGTGAAAATATAGACGACAGGCAGCTTTGAGAGAGCTGCGAGACGAATCGATGGCCTTCCGTAATCGCTGAAAACCAGGAAGGTGGCACCGCTGGGTCGGAAGATCCCATCATAGGCCAAACCGTTCAGGATCCCGCACATGGCGTGCTCGCGAATTCCATAATGGACATTCCGACCTTCGTGATTCTGACGATTGAAATCACCTCCGTCCTTGATGTAATTTAGTGTGGAGCCGTGCAGGTCGGCACTCCCGCTGACGAGCAGCGGCATCTTTGCTGCGATGGGTTGGAGGACTTCGCTGCCAGCTTTGCGGGTGGCGATGGAAGCCGAAGGATCAAAAGGAGGAATGGCTTCCAGGAGATCGGGAACTTTGCCGGCGATGGCGTCTTCGAGTTCGGTGGCGAGGCCCACATTAGCTTCCTTCCACGCCTTGTAGGTCTTTTCCCATTCGGCATGGACAGCCTCAAGCGATTTTTTGTGTTCGGCAAAATAGGCCGTTGTAACTGGGTCCACGTAGAATGTTTCGGCAGGAAGACCAAGTGCCTCACGGGCTTCAGCGACAAATTTGACGCCGGCTTCGCCATGGGCCTTGTTGGTTCCTGAAACCTCGGGGATGCCTTTTCCGATGAGGGTTTTGGCAATGATCAGTTGCGGCTTCCCGCTTGTTGTGGATTTGGCTTTTTCAAAAGCCGAGAGAATTTCATGAAAATCATGACCGTCGATTTGTTGGACTTCCCATCCGTAGGCGATGTATCGACCGGCGGTGTCTTCGCTTTGTGTGACGTTCGCCATGGCATCCAGGGTCACGTTATTGGAGTCATAGAAAAGGATCAGATTGTCCAAGCCGAGGTGGCCCGCCAGGGCGCTGGCCTCCTGGGCAATGCCCTCCTGCAAACAACCATCTCCCGCGAGGGCAACCACATGATGATCAAAAATGGTGTGTTCGGGCGTGTTGAATCTTGCCTCGGACATTTTCGAGGAGATAGCAAATCCCACGGCGTTGGATACGCCTTGCCCCAGGGGGCCGGTCGTGGCCTCCACACCAGGGGTCTCGTGGAATTCGGGATGACCAGGCGTTTTGCTGTGAAGTTGACGGAAATTTTTGACTTCCTCCATGGACAGGTCGTAGCCCGAAAGGTGCAGCCACGAGTAGAGGAACATGCTGCCATGACCTGCGGAGAGGACAAAACGATCCCTGTTCAGCCAACGGGGATGCTCGGGACAATAACTGAGGGCGTGTCCATAGAGGGCTGCGCCAATTTCAGCAGCCCCGAGTGGAAGGCCGAGGTGGCCGGATTTGCATTTTGCGACGGCGTCCATGGCCAAACCGCGAGCGTCACGTGCTGCGGTTTCCAGGGCGGGAATATTGGGATTGCTCATAAATGTTATTACCATGCGAGCAAAACCCGCAACCGTGCCGTTGGCAAGGTCTGAAAATCAAAATTTCGCCTGAATGGCAACCTGAATGGCAATCGCCAGCTTTTGCAGACGCGGGATGCGATACCTTTTCGCGAAGACCTGAAAGCCATCGGACCGCATGGATTTGAGAAGCCTCCCGTAGATGGCAGCCATGATCCTGGCAGAAAGCAGAGCCTTGGAATCTTGTTGGGTGAGGTTATCATGCGCCGCTTGGAATTCCTCATCGGCATGTCCGGCCAACTCCTCCATGAGTTCTAAAAATTGTCCGCTGGGTTTGGCTGCCAATAAAGATTCGCGGCTGACGTCATGCTTCGCCAACAACTCATTCGGCAAATAGATCCGCCCCAAAGCCGCATCCTCACCAACATCGCGCAGGATGTTTGTGAATTGCAGGGCATATCCCAAGTGTAGGGCATAACACTCGCTTTGCGGATCCTGGCACCCAAAAATGCGGATACTCACCAAACCCACGGCACATGCCACTTTCCAGCAATATTCACGCAGGTCATCGAGCGTCTCAAACGAACGAGGAACAATGTCCATTTCGCAACCCCGCACAATCGCGATCAGCAACTCGGGATCGATTTGATAAGTTTTAATAACTTCCGACAATTCCATCGGCAGGCCCTGCTGACTGGAGAGTGCATTCATCCAGGCTTCAAGAGCTTGGCGCTTGTGATCTGGAGCGTTGTCCTCCTCATCAGCAATATCGTCCACCACCCGGCAAAACCGGTAAAAAATGAGAGCGGCCTGCCTCCGATTTTCTGGCAGACAACGCAAAGCAAACGCAAGATTGGATGAGGACGTGCTCGCCGGGTCAGCCAACTTGGGAGTAAGATCTGTGATCACAGCCTTTGGTCCTCAATGATGCGACCATCCTGCATCTGGATCACTCGGTGGGCGAGAGTGAGCAATGATGGTGATTCTCCTCCCCAAAGAATACAGACTCCTGTTTCCTCAGCGATACGTCGCGCAAAAGGCAGCAAGTCATCCTCCTGCCTTGGGCAAATGGCTATCAGGACTTTGGGCTTGTGAACCACAGCCCTGGCAAAAACGGTTCGCCACATGGACTCGGCATCCAATTCACCAGCCAAATGATCCCCATCAGCAGCGATCCCACAAAAATCAAGCACCTCCAGGGTACGCTCTTGGGCCTCCTCAGGGTTCATGCCACAGATTCGAAACAGAGGCATGGCCACATTTTCCGCAATGGAAAAAGAAGGCAATAGCGCGGTCTCGGAAAACAAATAACCAAACGACTCGTTGCGCAGGGAGGTCAGAGCCTCGGAATCAAGTTGAGTGGTATCCACCTCCCCCACATCCACGTTTCCAGAATCTGGGAGTTCCAGCAGTCCAAGGACGTTCAGGAGCAGATTTTTCCCACTCCCGCACGGCCCAACCATTCCACAAAGCGAACCGGGGTCAAAGGAAGCGCTGACATCATGGAGGCATGCGGAGCCTCTTTGATTCCAATCGTCCCGATGACACGAAATGTTCTGGCAGCTCAGATTCATGGGGTAGGCGTCAGGGTGACGGAGTTTTATTTCGGAGTCGAAAGGATTCGTGTCAGACGACCAGAGGAACAGACTCGACGGATATCTGCAAGTGCGTTAGTTTATCACTTCGCTCAGCAGACATTTCTGCGGGCACCTTTTTCTGCCCATGCACATCAACGACATTTTTGCTCTGGGGAAGACAACCTTCTCCTTCGAATTTTTTCCTCCGAAGACGGATGAGAGCACCGAGGCTCTTTTTGAAACGATTGTTCAGTTGGAACCTTTGGCTCCCAATTTTGTGAGCGTGACCTACGGGGCTGGTGGCAGCACACGCGAGCGAACCCATGATCTTGTGGTGAGGTTAAAAACCACAACAACTCTTGATCCCATCCCTCACCTCACCTGCATTGGACATACCTCCAGTGACATCAAAGACATCCTTGCTCGCTACGCAAATGCCGGGGTCGGCAATTTGTTGGCATTGCGTGGGGATCCGCCACGAGGAACCGAGGCCCACGACCACTCCAAAGATGCCTTCCCCAATGCGATTGACTTGGTTCGGGCGATTCGAACCTTCAACGAAAGTGGTACGCACCCAGATTCCCGCGGATTTGGAATTGGCGTCGCTGGATTTCCAGAAGGCCATCCCTCCACGCCCAACCGGCTTCTTGAGATGGATCACCTCAAAGCCAAAGTGGATGCCGGAGCCGATTACATTTGCACACAACTCTTTTTCGATAATCGCGATTTTTATGATTTTCGGGAGCGGTGTGTCCTGGCTGGTGTGACGGTCCCCATTGTTGCCGGTCTGATGCCTGTGACAAGCCTGCCAGGATTGAAGCGGATGGCCGAGTTGGCAGGCGGAACCCGGTTTCCAGCGCGTCTTCTCAAAGCGCTGGCGCGAGCCGGAGAGGACACGGAAGCCGTGAGAAGAGTCGGGATCCACTACGCCACCGAACAAGCCGCCGACTTATTGGACCATGGCGTGGCAGGCATTCATTTTTACACTCTGAACCAATCCTCAGCCACAAAAACCATCTACGCGAATCTTGGTTTTGGAGTTCCAGAGGAACCCACCGCCGTGGAAGAGCAAAACCCTGCGCTGGTGTGATCGGCGGGGATCATCTCTGCGAATGACCACACGTAATCGTGTTCGCCAGATTTATGCTTGCTCCATCTTATTGGCAGGCGTGTTGTTTGCTTTTCATTCCCTGATTCTTATCGAAACAGGACGTCTCTTGGTGGATGCCAAGCCATTGATTGATGAATTGGTTGGAATTCGATTTGCCGGTCCCGTGTTGGTCTTTGCCTCGTTCATGATTTTGTTCTGCACGCATATGGTTGAGTCGTGGGCGTGGGGAGGTTTTTTCAGGTTGCTTGGTCAGTTTGACTCGATTGGAGAAGCCATCTATTTTTCGGGGACATCCCTGACCGCGCTGGGATACGGCGATCTGGTTTTGCGACCGCCATGGCAGAGGTTGGGACCGGTCATGGCCACCAATGGCATCTTAATGTACGGCTGCTCCACGGCATTCCTTTTTCTCATCATCCAGCGCGTGTGGAGCTTCTAAGTGTTGATCCGCAAATAGCGAAGATCCGCTGACCTGACTATTTGGCGAGAAAATCCAGATTCAATTTCCGAAGGGCCTGCGGAACAAAAAGTCCGTCCTTACGAATCAGTTTGCCATCAAACCAGACCTCACCTCCCCCATATTCCGGGCGTTGGATATTGACCATGTCCCAATGGATCCGACTTGAATTGCCATTGCCGGCTGTTTTGTAAGCTTGGCCGGGGGTGAAGTGGAAGGAGCCAGCGATTTTCTCATCAAAAAGAATATCGCGCATAGGGTGAAGAATGTGGGGGTTGAAACCCAGCGCAAACTCCCCAATGTGACGGGCACCGGCATCGCTATCCAAGATCTCATTCAAACGTTTGGAGTTGTTGGCGGTTGCCTCAACCACCTTCCCCTGCTCAAAGGCAAGCCTCACATTGTCAAAACCTGTGCCTTGATAAATTGTCGGGGCGTTGAAGGAAACGTAGCCCTCCACGGAGTGTTTGACGGGACAAGAAAACACCTCTCCATCAGGGATGTTCCGATCTCCGCCGCAGGAGACGGCTCCAATGCCTTTGATGGAAAACCGCAAATCCGTGCCGGGTCCTTTGATGTGAACCTTGTCGGTTTTGTCCATGAGGCCTTTCAGGGCATTCATTCCTGGGATCATCCGGGCATAGTCGAGGGTGCAGACCTTGAAATAAAAATCCTCAAACGCCTCAGTGCTCATCCCTGCTTGCTGGGCCATCGCAGATGTGGGCCACCGTAAAACAACCCACTTGGTTTGGTTGATCCGCCAATCCATGACAGGTCGAAGTTTTCCGGCGATGAGGTTGGCACGGTCCTCCGGCACATCCGATAATTCCGTAATATTGTGGCTGCCTCGCAACGCGATATACGCCTGCATTTTTTTCATCCGGGCAAGCTCAATGGCTTTGACTACCTCCAACTGAGCCTCCTCGATGCCGCGCTGAACTTCGCGGGTCAACCGGGAGTGATGGACCTGCACAAAGGGAACACCTCCCGCTTTCCTCACCGCACGCACCAAGGCGATGCCAATTTCATCAGGCACATCGTATAGGTCGATGAGCGCGTGTTCTCCGCGTTTTAGCCGAGTGGAATGGGTGATGAGCACTTGGGCAAGTTTGTCATAGCGAGGATCGTTCATTGCAAAGACTTACGCTAGAAATTCAGATTTGGAAACTCGGGAAACCACGGAGTCTGGAGTTTCTGAGCCTGAACCATCCGCAAACCTTGCGGCAACAAACCCATCAGGCCGCACAAGCACCGCACCCGAAGACGAGATGCCGTAGGTGTGTTCGAAGGCTTGAGCTTCAAATTCGGCTCCGTTCTGAAGAAAAGCGACCTGCTTGCTGTCAACCCGGAAGGCACCGGCAGCCCGTCCTGCCAGAAGCACAAACTCCTCGCCAAAAAAATCCAAAAGCGATCTCTTGTCCCCTGCGTTGTGAATTTCGAGATGGGGAGCCCGGCCACCCGGACGACCGCAGGGATGATACTCATTGATAGGGTCCTCACAGGACGGAGCTTCGGTTCCATCTGCAAAAAAAGCCCCCTCTTTATAGGTGACTCCGAGGTCTTGGCCCAAGCCAGATCCATGTCTGCGGCTGTGGTTGATGCCATCACGGACGGCCATCCAATCATCTCGCATGGCCGCTGCCACAATCACAAAGATTTCGTCAGAGTTCCGATTCGTGTTTTGCATCAATTGCAACGCCGCAGGCCGACGCTCCGATTCGTAGGAATCAATCAAAGATTCCGAGGCCTCCCCTTTGATCACCGCAGCCAATTTCCAAATCAGGTTGTGGACGCCTTGGAGCCCATTGTTCAGGCCCAACCCCCCGGCAGGAGACAAACGGGCGGCCGCATCTCCCACCAAAAGCATACGGTCCCGCCTCCAATTTTTTGCCACCTTGGGGCTCATCACCCAAGGGCTCAACCCAAGGATCTCCACCGGCTCCTCCGGCAACCCGGAAGCGTATTGAACAATTTCCTTCATTCGCGACGGAGAGCAGTCTTCCGGCGTTTCACCCGGTTGAAGAAAATGATGCATCAGCCAGAGATCGCTCCCGTTCACCGCCACAAAAAACTCAAAGAAGTCTTTCCCCAGGGCCTGATAGAGGAGGGCTTTGCGTTCCTGCAAGTGCGGGCCGTAGTTCGCGCGAAAAAGCGTGTTCACAAAATGCCCGAGGTCACCTGGACCATCGGTATCGATGCCGAGCTGTTTACGAAGGTGGCTTCCAGCACCATCCGCTGCCAGGACCCACTCCGCCTCATGGGTTTTTCCATCCGCGAGATGCACACTGGCTCCCGTGGAAGTCACATCCACGGACTGCACCTCCACGCCAAATGCGATGGTTGCTTTGGATTCGTGTTTGAGGGCCTCGTGCAAAACGTGTTCCGTCCAAGTCTGAGGACAGTGCAGCGAGGTGCAGGGGGTGAGTGGGCTGGTCATATCCACAAGCGGAATCCGCCCAAGCTCCTCCCCCACCAACGATTTGGACCAGACCCCCAAGGAGCGGCCCTCCAATGAAAGGCTGCCTTTTTCGATATGACCAAGGAGCCCGGTCTGACGAAATATTTCCGACGTTCGGCGAGAGAGCCCCATGGCTTTTGGGTGAGTTGAAATGCCTTCTTTTTTCTCAAGGATGAGGCAGCGAACCCCCCGCCTCGCGAGCAGCAGGCCAGCAAAAAGCCCGCAAGGCCCACCTCCCACAATGATCACATCCGGTTTTTCGTCATTCATCGTTTTTTAGAACACACCGCGTTCGCCACCAGAATGGAGCTCCCCACAGCAAAAAACAAGATCCCAAAAAGCGGGCTGATGGATACCAAAGCAGAGCCCTCCTCGGCAAAAAATGAGGGAACAAAAAAACAGGCCACCCCCAGAACAAGCAGGAAGATTGGGAGGGCTTTCACACGCCAACGTTATGATTTTTTCCAATCCAGTGCCACAACAATCCCTGAGGAAAGCAAGCCCCTCCCCAAGTTCGATCCAGAAACGATCCAGCAATTTTCATTTTCGAGTCTTGCGTCGCGCTGTGCCCCCGATACGAATATTAGAGTGATGACAGAAACTGAGGTGCAAATGATCAATGTGCAGGTGGACGGGGAATGGAAAGCCTTTCCAAAAGGCACCCGCCTAATCGAAGCGTGCATGCAAAGCGGCCAATACGTGCCGCATTACTGCTACCACCCCAAACTCACGTCCCCCGGCAATTGCCGCATGTGTTTGGTGGAATTGGGGATGCCCAAGATGACGCCCGATCGCAAACCTGTGCTTGGCGAGGACGGACGACCCGAGATCAGTTGGGGACCCCGCCCGGCCATTTCCTGCGCCACAGAGATCTCGGAAGGGATGGCCGTTCGCACCACCTCCCCCATGGTCGAGGAATGCCGCAATGGCGTGATGGAATTTCTTCTCATCAACCATCCGCTTGATTGCCCCATCTGTGACCAAGCCGGCGAGTGCAGGCTTCAAGAATTTTCCGTAGAATTTGGGAAAGGGGAATCCCGGTTTATTGATGACAAAGTCAAAAAGCCAAAGCGGGTTGACCTTGGTGAACGGATTGTCCTTGATGATGAGCGGTGCATCATGTGCTCGCGTTGTGTGCGTTTCATGCAGGAAGTCGCCAAAGATGATGTCCTTGGTTTCTTGAACCGTGGCAGCCACACCACTCTCGCTGTTTATCCCGGCAAACGTCTGGATAACAACTATTCGCTCAATACTGTCGATATTTGCCCGGTGGGAGCTCTGACCTCCAAGGATTTTCGTTTCAAAATGCGGGTCTGGTTTCTCCGGGAAACCAAATCCATCGATGTGTCCTGCGGTACCGGCTCGAATATTATTATCTCTTCTCGCGAAAACACGGTCTATCGCATCACTCCCCGCGAAAATGATTTCGTAAATTCTTGCTGGATCCCAGATAGTCACCGACTCAATTTCCACTACGTCAATAGCCCGGAACGCCTCATCGCACCCACGATTCGAGGCGAATCGCTTCCTCCCAAGTGGTCGGATGCCATCAGCGCTGCCATCTCCAAACTCCAAGCCCACAAGGGCGCAACGGCGTTGATCGCCTCCGCACGATTCACCAACGAAGAACTCTTCCTGGCACGCCGCCTAGCTTCCGCGCTAGGCATCTCGCTGTTTGATGTGATCCCCCGCCCGCAAAAAGGTGATGGATTTTTGGTTTCCAATGACGGCAATCCAAACACCGTTGGGGCCAAACTGATTGGTCTCGCGACAGGCCGTCTCTCCGAAATTGTGGAGGGCATCCGCTCGGGTTCCATCAAATCCCTTCTCGTCTTGGGAGAAGACGCCACTGATGCCGGCCTGAACGCATCAGATCTCGAACACCTCGAAAACCTCGTGGTTGTGAACATTTTGGCGGACGCAACCACTGCCAAGGCCAACGTCGTTTTGCCGTCGGCTTCATGGGCGGAAAAACGTGGCAGCATGTTTAATATTCGCGGACGCCTCCAACGTTTGAATCGCGCAATCGCTTCACCCGGACAGGCCCGAGATGATTGGGAAATTTTCCGTGACCTCATTCAAGCCGCTTCCGGCTCCAATGGCATTTACGCGATTGAGGACGTTTTCAAACAGTTGGCTGCCGAAGTTCCAGCCATGGCAGGGCTTTCGCTAAGCAGAATCAGCGATCTGGGGATTGACCTCGCGGACAAACTTCCTACCTCCCTTTCCCTGGAATCCACCCCTCTGCCAACGGTGGCACCGTAACGCCTGAGCTCCTTGCAAACCTCGGAAAACCAGCGGCCGAATGTGTCCGTTTACCTGACCGCTGAGGGACTTAAGAGGTCCTTCGTGATTGGCAAAACACGCATTGAGGTTCTGCGCGGAGTCTCGGTTTCTGTAAAGAAAGGGGAAACCGTCTTTCTTTGTGGGGCCTCTGGGGCTGGCAAAACCACCCTCCTTTACACCCTGGCCGGCTTGGAGCGTCCTGAAACTGGTGAGGTCATTTTTGAGGACCAACGCATCTACGCCCTCTCCGATGACCGGCTGGCACGCCTTCGCAATGCCCGCATGGGTTTTATTTTTCAAGGCTACTTCCTCCTCCCCGAACTCACAGCTCTGGAGAATGTGAAAATTCCGGCAATGATCTCTGGGCAGGATGCCAATGACAAAGCCCGTCAGCTCCTCCAGCGTGTGGGCCTTGCCGAGCGCGAACACCACCTGCCCTCTGAACTCAGTGGCGGTGAACAACAGCGCGTGGCCATCGCACGCTCCCTCATCAATAATCCCGGCATCATTTTTGCCGACGAACCCACTGGCAACCTTGATTCAAAAACTGGAGAAGGCGTCATTGATCTGCTTCTCGGCCTTTCACGCGAAGATGGACGAACCCTGGTGGTGGTCACCCATGACCAATCCCTCGCCGCTCGCGGAGATCGCATCCTCCACATCCAAGACGGTTTGGTTGCAGCGCGTTAGCACTTCTTGTAAACCGCAGGCTCAAGGAACAAAGTCGGCCCAAAACGCATCGGCTCTTTCCGGCCGTGGAACCCACATCATGACTTCTGGATTCTCCAGATACTGGCGCCAGATCGGCGTGCCGGATTTTAGCCCGAGTTCCACGTGACAGGAAGGAGACTTCTGGATCAGTTCACGCTCGGTTGGGTACCGGGGGTTGCGATGCCACGCAAGTATGTCAGCCTCAAGCTTTGGAAACCATGCCAGACCGCCATGCGCCCGCACGCCGGTATAGTCAAAACCAAAGTCTCTCACACACCACGCGCCGAAGGTGAGCGGCTCCTCTGGATTCGCGCTGATTGTCGCGTGCGCCCAATCAGGAGGGACAATCACTAGCTCGCCCGGCCCCGCGTGAACCGCAAAGCATCGCCCCGGGTCGTCTGAGGCAGTTTCCTGCATGAGGATCACCGCACAACCTGACCAGATCTCATAGAGCTCAGGGGTGGACCGCCCGCAACTGGCACTCACGGCATGGACGTGGCCCTGCGAGCGAACGGGCTCGTTCCCCAATCGTCCAGCGGCATAAGTGACAACTCCAAACAAGAGATTGCGGGCCAGCAAATCTTCACGCCGATCCTCCGTGCCGACGTCCATCGCAATGGCATAGACCGGATCCGGCCCCTCGCATTTGGGGTCCTGCAGGCTCGGTCGGATCGCATCGAGACAACGCAGCTCGCACTCAGGTCCAAAAACACCCGGACCGTATGCGAAGCCGAGCGGATCAGATGTTGGAAAAATCGGAAATCCAGGGTCAGTGATCATAAAAAAATCACGCGCGGCAGCGCACAAAGGCTTTCAGGGTTGCGCATTCCTCACCAGTCTTAGCGGGACGGATGGTGTAGGTCCCAACAGCAGCGGGGATAATAAATGTCTCCGCGTAGTGAACAAGGAATGGCTCAAAAGCGCCTTCGGGGCTCTCAACGATCGCGGCCTCACCTTGAACAAGGTTCAGCACATTTACGCTGCCACCGTCTGCCCCACCGGTATCGTGGGGGGTTGTGCTGGTGAACCAATGACGGCGAGTCTCGATGAACTCGGCGGGGTGCAGGCCAGTCCGTTCCTCCCGCCACCCGGGACCGCTACCAAGGGGTGCAATCGCATTAATGAGGTGGTCGCGAGCATACGACTCATCGCGGTGCCAGAGAACAACCTGACGGCCACGCTCAAGGTTGACTGGTCGGGGCATCCCATCAAGACCAAGCCGGGCCCAATCCCAGAGTTTGAATGTGAAAATGTAGGGGGTAGCGCTGATTTCCAACACCATCGCATTTGCACCCGAACAATGCAGAGTGCCTGCCGGGATAAGAAAGTGGTCGTGCTTTTTTGCAGGAAACCTTGCAACGAATCGTGCGTCTTCGAATGTCTTTTCCCCCCGCTGCGCAGCTGCAAGATCATCAAACATTTCCTCAGGATCAGTTCCCTCCTTGCAACCCAGATACACCTCCGCCCCCTGGCCAGCATCGAGGATGTAATAGCTTTCGTCCTGAGTGTAAGAGAGGCCAAAATGCTCTCTTGCAAACTCTGTGGTCGGGTGGACTTGAAAGGAAAGATTCCCTCCTTCCATCGTGTCGAGAAAATCGAACCGAATGGGAAACTCCGGCCCGAACCGGCCATACACAGGCTCACCCAAGAGACGCCGCGGCTCGCGGAACACAAGATTCATTGCTGGTATCTCCACGCGCACGCCTCCGGCAAATTCCAGCAGGAGCGAGTTCTCCTCAGGCACGCCGTCAAAACACCACGCGTAGTTTTTCGGTCCCTCCGGCAATTGGCAGACCTCGCGCATCCACTGTCCGCCCCATGGGCCGGGGTCAAAAAAGGGGACAACTCGGAATGGCCGGGAGACCGCCGATTCCAGCGCGGCAAGATGCGTGGCACCGGGAATCAGCTTCGGCATCGAACGGTCGGTTGTGTCGAGGAGAAAATCCCATTTGGACATCGTGGCCTGCTTGAGCCGGTCAGCAACCCGCCAGTCAATAAAAAAGCTGCGCTTGTATTGCATCGACGCTTTAAGCCCACGATTGCGAGTGCCGAGGTTATCAGCCTCTCCGCGGCGTTGACGAAGCTGCCCCTCCCATCGTGGCATGTCGGCATAAATCAGAACATCCGCCTCCGGAGCGAGCAAGGAAGCACCAGGTCCGCAGACAAGCACAAGCCCTGACGCCAGTTCATGTTTAATGCTCTGCAGGATATCCGCCGACTTGGCTGCATCCATAAAATCAACCATCGTCAGCGTTTGATTCAGATAACCAAAAACCGGGTCATCCCCTCCAAGGAACGGCGCCACCAGTTCATCAACCTCAGACTCAGTTTTGAAAGCTGATTTGCTATCAATCACAAAGGCCGGTCTGAGCGCGCTGGTAAGCGCAGCTCGCACGGCATCGTCATCCACACCAGGATAGCACTCCACAACTAGAAGGTTCTTTTTTCCTGCACTATGCGTTGAGAACTTTGAAGCAATGTCATCCCACCCCACGCTGAAGGACGAGGAGTGCGGAGCAGGAACCGGGAGAGCCGGCGAGGTGTCGTAATTTGGGGCTCGGAGGCCAAGGTTTTTGAGAAAGTTCATGATGAGTGTGTTTCAGGTTCAGCGATCCAGCATCGTGGGTTGCCCATCGCGCTCGACGACGCTTTTTCGAAAATTTCTCTGGGCAATGGCTCCATAGTCATGGCCGGCATTGGAGGGATAGATGCCGAGGTAAACCAGGGGCTGCTCTCCCGTGTTCATGGTCCGGTGGGCTGTGTGACCGGGCACATACACCGTACAATTGTCCCGCAGGCTCACCATACGACTTTCACCGCTGATTTCGTCCTCAAGGAGCATGACCCCCTCCCCTTTCAATCCGACATAGACCTCGGCTGCGGGTCGATGGGAATGGTAGTGGCCTTTGGTCATAAAATACTCATCGCCGATTTTGCCGGGATAGAGAACGCCAAGACCGTAATGGAGTTGCCCGTCGCCTTGGGCGGGCTCAATGGCGGTGACCTCGTAAAGAATGGCATCTTCTTTTGCAAGAGCCGTTTCGAAAGCGTCGTTGTCAGCAAAGCAGCCTCGGAGATCGCGAAGTCGGCGCTGCACAAAAGGCCGGTCGCCGATTTGTGCAGAGCCCAGAGAAAAAGCCACAGAGAGGTCTTCAGGTTTGATGGATTGGAGCATGGATTTATTGGATTTGAAGTTTGGGAAGAGAACTAATACCGCCGGCTCTGAGGGCATTCAAAGCCGCACCATAGGCCGGGGAATATAGCGCGTGGGTGATCTGGGCTTTTGGCAGAGCCGAGAGGATGGCAGCCTCCACCATCGGTTGATAAGGCTCGCCGGAAAGGGCACACCCTCCAAGAATCACCACCGACGGACCCTCGGAAAATCTCAGTCCCTTCGCAGTTGCGGCAACCAAATCAGCAAGAGCCGTGGAACCTTCCTCCAAGATACGACGGGCAATGGTGTCTCCCTCTGACGCAAGGCGCATCACCACCGGTGCAAATGCAGCAAGTTCGTCGGCTGTCCATTTGTCCACATAGAGTCGGCCCAAAATCTCGTTCGGCTCGGATAATCCAAGAAACGCCAAAACTGCAGCCAACAACCTCGTTTTCGGAGACCTTCCATCAGCGGCACGAACCGCATAGCGCATAGCAGCAAGGGCAATTCCACAACCTCCACCAACATCGTCCAACAACCATCCCCAACCACCACACATGAAAGTGGCCCCTTCGGAATCCCGACCCAGGCAGTTTGCACCGGTGCCGGAAATCAGGGCAATCCCGGGCGCACCAGCCAAACCACCAGTGAGCGCATTATGAAGATCATTGGCTGCCGTGATTTCCCCTGCAGGCCCAATTCCTGCCGTCTCCGCTGCAGATATCAGCCGGGCAATATCGACCGCCGATTTGATTCCCGCACAGCCCAAAAAAACCGCATCAGGAACGCGCACGAGCCCCACAGGCCTTGCATTCTGAACTGCCTCTTCAATATGGGCGATGGCAGTGACCATACCGACATTGTGATAATTCGACGGTCCAGACTCACCTCGACCCAGCACGTGCCCGGATTCATCGACAAGCACCGCCCGCGTGGAGGTGCCTCCACCATCAATGCCGAGAAAATGTTTCACTGACAGGAACATTTGCTTTTCTAACCCGTGAATCAAGGTTTATAACACAATGTAACATTATTCTCACTTCATAACATGTTATCACCTTCTGCCTTCAGTAGCGCTGCTGTGCGCCATCAGCATATTCTCGTTCGTCTTCGAGAGACAGGTTCTCTTCGCGTCGCCGAGCTCCCAAGCGAATTAGGAGTGACCGCGATGACAGCATGGAGGGACTTAAAGTCGCTTGAAGAACAGGGTCTCATACGCCGTGTGCGCGGAGCGGCTCTTCCTGCTGACCGGAATGCTGGCGAACCGAATTATGAAAGCAAAGCCGGGCAATTTCCTGAGGCAAAAGCGCGTATCGCCGAAGCAGCCGTCAGGGAATTTGTCCGCGAGGGGGATGTGATTGCGATGGAAGGCGGCACGACGGTGGCGGCCCTGGCACGCGCCCTGCCCAATTCAAAAATTTCAGTCCTCACCAACAGTCTCCCGGTTGCACTTCAGATCCGCCGCAACCGCCCCGCCCTCCCCGTCCGTGTGTTAGGTGGATGGCTCAATCCCGCATCGGGAAATACCACGGGACCCGAGGTTCTTAAGGATATCCGCAAAGATTCGATCTCTCTCTGTTTTCTGAGTGCCACCGCGTGGGACCTTGACAAAGGCCCGATGGATCCCAACCCGATGGAGATTGAAATCAAACGCGCTCTGGCGGCTGCATCCAGCCGTGTGGTTGTGCTGATTGATTCCCGGAAATTTGGACAAACTTCCACGTCGGTCATGATCCATCCCAAGCGTCTTCACGCTGTCGTTACTGATAAGATGCCTCCTGAAGCAATCAAGAGGGCGATGCGCATGGCAGGAGTGCGGATTGTGGTGGCTCCCTAGGTTGCAGGATAGTGACTCACAGCTGAATTTCCTTACCATGGCTCCCGCCGTGCGGAAATGGCTAGGTTAGAATCTTGATATAGGCCTTCTGACGCAGTGTGTCGATCCAACGTTCCTGCGCCTTCATGCGTTCTTGCTGGATGAGATTGCGCTCAATCTCGTCACGCACTTCAGAAATGGGTTTCACTTGGGCATTTCGGCGGGCCTCGACCATCATCAGATAATACGTTCCTCCCAACTCAGTGACGTTGCTAATTTCGCCCGGCTTGAGCGAAAATGCCACATTGGTCAAATCTTCATTCAGCGTGTTGCGCTCGATCCATCCCCAGTCACCGCCGACTTCTTGCGTGGAAGCGTCTTCGGAATACATCTGGGCCATGCGGTCAAAATCAGCGCCCTCCACCAGCTTGGCACGGATTTCTTCTGCCACCTGACGCTTGTTGGCCCCGGTCAAAATATCGCCACCATCCCCTTCCCGGATGACAATCATTCGCAGCTTGATTTGCTCGGGAGTGGAGTAGGCTCCCTTGTTTTTGTCGTAGTAAGCTTGAATCTGAGTTGGGGAGATCACAAAATTTTGGTCCACTTTCGACTGCCGAAGGGCTTGAACAATAATCTTTTCGCGTTCGACCTCTTTGAATCGGGTGATCGTATATCCTTGAGCTTGGAGCGTGCGCACAAAAGCTCCGCGGTCTCCACCAAACTCCTCGCGAATGATGGATTGCACCCGGTCATCGATCACGTGCTCGGGAATATTGGCTCCTTTTTCCTGCATGGACTTGAACTCTTGCAAAATGAGCTGGCGGTCGATGAGGTCTTTGAGGGCGGCGAGCTTGAGCTGGTTTAGGCGCTCGGAAAGTTCTTCTCCGCGATAAACCTCCCGCAAAGCGCGCTCACGGGCTCCAACCAGCTCCCGAACTTGAGAAATGGTGATGACCTCCTTGTTCACGATGGCGGCAATGCCATCGATAACCTCGGCTTGCTGGGCGTGGACCGAACCAACCGTAAAAGTTGCAAAAATCAGAGAATGGAAAACGAGACGAATATTCATGGAGTTGACACCTCTTGAACAAGGCGCAGAACATCGCGCAACTTAAAGATGCTGTCAGGTGCCGTCAAGCGGGGAAACCTCCCACCCACTTGGAGATATTCTTTACGGCGCATCAACATGACCTTGCCATCCTTCACTTCAACCGCAGAAATTTTCCGCCGGGAACCCTCCAAACCAATCTGCGCAAGGAGCACGGTGTTCTCTAAGGCCTCAGGAAGAGGACCAAACCGGTCGCGCCATGAGGCTCTGAGGTTGTCCAATTGCGTCACCTCCTCGGCTTCCACCAATTGACGATAACAAGCGATTCTCAATTTGGCTTCAGGGATATAAGAACTGGGCAAAAAGGCAGCGACAGCCGTGGGCTCAGCCTTGACCCACGCGGATTCCTCGGTCACCAGAAAATCGATTCTCACGGCGCATTCAGAACGCGAGAACCGGGTGCCACCCTCGAGGGCGCTCACCGCTCGCTTGAGCATTTTGCAATAGAGATCAAAGCCAACCGCGATAATGTGGCCGCTCTGAGCCGTTCCAAGCAAGTTGCCGGCCCCGCGAAGTTCCAGATCCCTCATCGCGATTTTGAAGCCTGACCCCAATTCCGAATATTGTTTGATCGCAGACACCCTCTTTCGGGCGGCTCCCATCATATCCCGAGGCAGCATCAAATAGGCATACGCCTTGGCGCCAGCACGACCAACCCGGCCCCGCAGTTGGTAAAGATCCGCAAGTCCAAACATATCGGCACGATCAATGATGATCGTGTTCGCATTGGGAATATCGAGGCCGCTCTCGATGATTGTTGTGGAAACCAGAATGTCTGCCTGCCCGGAAACAAACGCCGACATCACAACCTCCAACTCCCCCTCATGCATTTGTCCATGACCCACAATAACCCGTGCCTTGGGACACAACGCACGGATTCGAGCAGCGACTTTTTCTATGGATTTCACACGATTGTGCAAAAAATACACTTGCCCCCCACGCTCGAGTTCCCGATTGATGGCATCACGGAAAACCCGTTCATCATAAGCACAAACAACAGTCTCCACAGGCTGACGGTTCGGCGGAGGCGTCTCAATCAGCGACATATCCCGAGTACCCACTAACGCCATGTAAAGCGTGCGGGGAATGGGAGTGGCCGAAAGGGTCATCACGTCGATTTGACGAAAGCGCTCCTTGAGCAAGTCTTTCTGCTTCACCCCAAACCGTTGTTCCTCATCCACAACAACCAGTCCGATATCCTTGAAGATCACATCCGAGGAAACCACGCGGTGGGTGCCAACCACAACATCCACGCTGCCTTCAGCGAGACCCTTGATGACTTTTTTCTGTTCAGCCGGAGTGCGGTAACGACTCAGAAGCTCAACCACCACCGGATAATCGCTCATCCGTTCCCTGAACGTCTGATAGTGCTGACGAGCCAGCACCGTTGTCGGAGCAAGGACCGCCACCTGCTTGCCATCCATGACCGCCTTAAAAACAGCGCGCACCGCAACCTCCGTTTTCCCAAACCCCACATCCCCACACACCAATCGGTCCATTGGGCGTGGAGATTCCATGTCCCGCTTGCTCTCCTCAATCGCCCGAAGCTGATCGGTGGTTTCTTTGTGCGGAAAGGCCTCCTCAAATTCTTTCTGCCAATGGGTGTCCAAACCAAATGCATGACCCGAGATCGTTTGCCGTTCAGCCTGCAGGCGAAGCATCCGTCCGGCATAATCAAAAACCGAGGCGACTGCTTTCTCTTTGGCCGCACTCCACTTACGGCTCCCCAAATCTGAGAGTTCCACCCCACTCCGTCCCAAACCAGCGTATCGGGAAATTTGCCAGGCCTGTGCAATCGGCACATATAACCGTGCCCCTCCGGCATAAGAAATCGCAACCACATCCTCCTCCTCAACTCCCGGCGCCGGAACAAACCCTTCAAAGATGCCGATCCCGTGCTCCAAGTGCACCACGTGGTCCCCCACGGCAAAATCCGAAAAATCCGTCGCGGCACGGACCGCCGTTGCACGATGACGTCGCCCCGCAAAACGCATGGCCCGCAAAATGGCCGCCCGTCCAAACAACTCGGCATCCGAGAGCACCGCCAACTTGGCCGCCGGATGGACAAACCCCCTCGCCAACGCCAAGGGCAAAAACGACATCCACCCCACATCCACCCCATGTTCCGAAGCAAACTCGGAAAACCGACTCGCTTCTCCCTCGCTTCCCGCCGCCAACACCACCATCCACCCCGCATCCCTCCACTCCGCAAGTTGACTCCAAAATTGTTCGCCCCGCACCGCATTCAGCACCAACTCCCCCGCCCCAAGCACCCCAAACGGCATCGCAAAAAACTCCGCCTGCCCCTCAGACAACCCACCTTGAAAAAGCCTGATTCCTCTTGCGATGTCATCCTCACCATCCGACAATTCTTCTGCAACTGGTTCTGACCGTTTAGGCGCTACACCTGTAGCGCTCAAACGGTCGGCGGATCGCGAAAGAAGGAGCAGATCTTTGCGGGTGGAGAGGCTGGAGAGGGGGCAGGTTTTGCCGCCGGTTTTTTGGAGGAGGATCTTGGTTTCTGGGATTTCGCCGGTGGAGATTTGGGTGTCGGGGTCGAATTCGCGGAGGGATTCAATCTGACGGTCATCGAATTCCACGCGCACGGGTCGCGGGGCCTGCCATGAGAAGACATCAAGGATTCCACCTCGCAGCGAATACTGGCCCCGCACAGCGGTCTGTGGGCTGGCTTCGTAGCCGGAGGTTGTGAGGGTGGAGGCAAGCGCTTCCAGATCGTTGGTCTCACCAGTTTTTAGGACCTGGGCATTTTTGGCCAAGCCTTTGGGGGTTGGAACCTCCTCCTCCCACTGGCCTTGGTGAATCACGATGGGGCCAGAGAATTCTTTGCCGTCCAAGGCGGATATCAATTCCAATCGCTCGGAGACTGTTTCCGGGTCGGCTAAGATTTCGGCGTCCTCTTCCCATGCCGGCAGATCAGGAAAGACGCGAGTGCTGTCCAGCCACTGGACAAGTTCAGCCGCGAGCTCGTCCTGCTGGCGAATGTCCTCACAGATGACCCATGTGCGGCCCTTTTGCTCGCGGGCAAGAAGAGCGGTCAGAAATGGAATCGCCTCGTCAGCAACAGACCCAAAGCCATCAACCGGGGGTTTCTTGGCAAGCCCCTTGAGCGCTACGGCAGATCGTTTAAAAATGACGTCAGGCGAGCAGGATCTGTTCACGGTAATCGGCGGCCAAACGGCGCGTGTAGGCTGTGGATAAAAGCTGGCGTCCGTCCAGTGTGGAGACCATCGCGATGCCGATGCGGCTATTGGTCACAAAGATTTCGTCCGCTTGCGCCACGTCATCGATTGAGAGAAGCGTTTCCTCCGCTCCGGCGTGTGTCAGAACCCAGTCCCGAATCACCCCGTTTCGCGCTCCCGAGGAAAGTGCGGGTGTGACCAGACGCCCATTCATGACACAAAAGATATTGCCGACAGCACAGCTGATGACCTCTCCAGCAGGATTGATCAACACGGCTTCATCGAATCCTTCCCGTTTTGCAGATTGGAGTGCGCGGAGATTAGACCAATAATTTCCCGTTTTCCAGCCTCCGGGAGCAGGAAGGACAGGCGATCGCTCAATTGTTACGGACAATCCCTGTCCCATGCCTGAGGAAATTTCGGAAGTTTCGAAAAGGGCAAATGCGTTAGGGTTGGCACACTCCTCAGTCAGACTCCCGGTTCCCGCCGTCACATAAATGCGAAGCACTCCAGATTCGCCTTCAGGAAGAGCGAGTGATTTTGCGGCGTCGCAGAATGAGGAAGCATCCACGGAGAGCAATTGCTCGGATGCATTAATCAGTCGGATCAGATGTTCTTCATAAAACAGAGGGCGTCCGTGGCGGATGGCCACGGTTTCGAAAACGCTCATCCCAAAACGCAAAGCCCGATCCCAGAGAAGGTCCAAGCCCTGAATCCGTGAGCCGCCCAGTTCCCACGCCCTTTGGATGCTCACTCTTCGTCCGGTTCGGTGCCGTTTCTTTCGAGGCGTTTTCTGAGGGTGGCACGGGTGATGCCAAGCATCTTGGCAGCTTTCACCTGATTTTGACCCGATTGCAGCATGGCTCGCTGCGTAAATTCTTTTTCCAGCCATGGAAGCAGAGAAAGTTCGGGGTCGGCGGCAGCCGCTTCGAAAAGGGTTTCGACGGCGGCATCCACTCCACCACTTGATGGGGAGACGGTTTCGGTGCCAGTCAATTGGCCGAGAGGAATATCCTTGGGCAAAAGCACGTCGGCCGTTGCCAAGACGGAGGCCCGCTGAATCGTATTTTCCAGTTCCCGGACGTTGCCCGGCCATGGATACGAATCGAGCAGCTTGGCGGCTTCCTCGGAAAGCTTGAGCAGGGGACGGTGTTTCTGATGGGATATCCGCTGGAGAAAATATTCGGCGAGCGGGCGGATGTCGTCCACCCTTGAGCGTAGCGGGGGAAGGTGGATCCTGACCACATTCAGCCGATAAAACAAATCTTCGCGGAAGGCTTTTTTGGCGACCTCTTCTTCCAATTGTTTGTTGGTGGCACAAACGATTCGCACATTGGTTCGCAGGGTCTGATTTCCCCCAACCCGTGAGAACTCCCCCTCTTGCAACACGCGGAGGATTTTGCTTTGTACGTGGAGCGGCATCTCTCCGATTTCATCAAGGAAAAGCGTACCATTATCGCTTTGCTCGAAACGCCCAATCCTTTGAGAGTGCGCCCCTGTGAAGGCACCTTTCTCGTGACCGAAGAGTTCACTTTCGAGAAGATTCTCAGGGATCGCGGCACAATTGATAGCCAAAAAACTTTGACCACTGCGGGTGCTGTAGTTGTGGATGGCTCGTGCAACGAGTTCCTTACCCGAACCACTTTCTCCGGTGACCATCACCGGCGCATCACTGGCGGCCACCCGCCCGACCATCTTGAAAACTTGCTGCATGGCATCGGACTGACCCACAATATCATCGCGGTGCTGCTCGATGGTCAGCGTTGGTTTGAAAGTGTTCGCGGACTTTAACTCGGCTGAGGCTTTGAGGGCCGAGTCAGCAATAATCTTAAGGTTGAAAGGAAGTTGTTCCTTTCGCACAAAGTCGAAGGCCCCCATCTTCATGGCCTCAATCACATTTTGAGTGGTTCCAAAGGCGCTGGTGATGATGACCATGGCATTGGGTGAGTGCTTGCGAATCTGAGCAAGCAATTCAATGCCTGAGAAAGGGTGGAGGTTCATCTCTGTCATCACCAGATCCGGCTGCTCCATCGAGAATGCACGATAGGCCGCATCGGCCGAGGTTTCCGTGATGACTTTTGTTGCAACCTCCCTCAGTTGGCCGCTTGCCCACTCGAGAAAATCCGTTTCACGATCAACAAGCAAAATGGTTTGCTTGGTGGCCATTAGGGTATTTGGGGGCGAAGGCACGGACTTGTGGCGTTCGCTTTGACAGTTGTTGACAGTTTCGACATCTCGGGTTGCGGATCATGACCCACGGTGACGCTAATAATCAAGCGGTTTCCGAAGCTTCCGTGCCAGAGGGATTGTGGGCGCAGGCTGCGCGATAAAGCGCTTTGTGGAGACTTGGCTTTCTGATGGGTTTGGAGAGGTAATCATTCATGCCGGCTTTCAAGCAGCGCTCACGGTCTCCTGCCATGGCGTTGGCGGTGAGGGCGATGATCTGGACGGGATGTTTGACATCATGAAAGTCTTCGCGTCTCCGAATTTCCATGGTGGCGGTGATGCCATCCATGATGGGCATCTGAACGTCCATCAAGATGATATCAAAGGGCGTTTTTGCATGAGTCTCGACAGCTTCGAGTCCGTTTTCCACCATCTCGCACTTGCAGCCCAGAGATTTCAGTAGGATTTGGAGGAGCTGGCTGTTGGCAAAGCTATCCTCTGCGACGAGGACGCGCAGGTCTTTGAGGGGGATGGTTAGGGCCGGGTCGATGGATTCGGTTTTTCTGCCGGGTTGGCCAACAACCGGACAATCGCAGCGAAACACAAATCGGCTTCCTGCCGGGGAGGAGGATTCCAAAGCCACTGTGCCATCCATAATGGCGGCCAGTTTGTGGCTGATGGCAAGTCCAAGCCCCGTGCCACCAAACTTGCGAGTGTGAGAAGAATCAACTTGTGAGAATGGTTGAAAGAGCAGTCCTGCCTTGTCTTCAGGAATGCCAACGCCGGTGTCGTCGATGACAATCTCAAGGGTGAATTCTTCGGGGTTTGTAGGCACTATGCCGCCACCCACTCGAATCTGCACCCCCCCTTCCTCGGTGAATTTCACGGCATTCCCGATCAGATTCAGCAAGATCTGACGAAGCCGCATTTGGTCCACACTGACAAACTCCGGCACGTTGTCCCCAAAGATGAGATTCATCCCAAGATTTTTCTCAACAGCTGTTGTCATATGCAGATCGACAACGCGTTGGACAAATTCCCTCACCTTCGTGGGCTCTGGAGAGAGCACGAGTTTCCCAGACTCGGCCCGTGAGAATTCCAAGATGTCCTCAATGAGTTCCAGCAAAGCGTTGCCGTTGCGGCGAACCATGTCCAAATGCTTGCGTTGAGCGTCGTCCAGATTTGATTCTGCCAATATTTCTGCAAATCCAATCACGCTGTTCAGCGGCGTACGGATTTCGTGGCTCATCATTGCCAGGAACTGATTTTTGGCAATCGCTGCGGACTGGGCGGCTTCTTTCTCCCGGATGAGGTCTTCCTCATTCTGTTTGCGGTCGCTGATATCCATCGTGGCCCCGCGGTAGCCCAGAAGATGACCCGAGTCGTCCTTGACCGGCACTCCATTCACGCTGACCCAGATCACGGTGCCATCCTTTCGGATCATTCTTTCCTCAAAATCACGGAAGGGTAGTGAGGAAGCCACGATGGTGTCCGATTTTTTGCGGATGGCTTCCACATCCTCGGGCGGGTTGATTTCGAAGGGGCTGCGGCCAATAAGTTCAGAGGCGGAATAGCCCGTGACTTGGTTGACTCTGGTGGAAACGTGAACGTACAGGCCTTCGGCATTGACTTCCCAGATGAACCCCCCTGCCGCATCTGCCACATCACGAAGTCGTCTTTCTGCTTCGGCAAGTTCGTGAAAGGACTCTTGTTGACGTCTGCTGGAACGAAATACAAAAAAACCAGAGAGACCTGCAATGGCTGCGGCAATTGCCAGAACCTGGAGCAGACAGGATCGGTCGGAGAGAAGAGGCACCAGCCATGGGAGTTCACCTTGGACTCTGACGACCGCTTGGGGACTCCCGTCGCGCGAAGGCACGGGAGCGTAAGCCACCGTGGAGTCATCCTTGGGAAAAATGATTCGGATTTCGCCCGTGGTCATGGCGACGGTTGATTCCAAGTGATCCTGATGGGTAGGCTGAAACGCAGTGCTGCCTGACGAGTCACTGTCGATTTCCTCTTTGTTGACATGAATGACAGGTTCGAGTTTGTCATTGCTTTTGACCAAGAGGGAGACGCTCTGGATGGCGCTTCCCTCGGCTTGCAGGGCGGCAAAGGTCTTTTTGGCCGGGCCGAGATCTTCTTCCTCAAGTTTTCCAGAAGCTGAGAGAAACTTTCCTGCGGAGGCGGCTGCCTTCCAAGCGGCAGACTCAACGAAGGCATGCCGGTGCTTCTCCACTTGGGTGAGGAGTGTCGAATGAACCAGAAAGGCGCTGCCAACAAATGTCGAAAAGACAATGAGAGCAACGATTAAGGCATCCACCATGGGTTTGATTCCCCATCCCCCTGAGCGCCGTCGTTTCATAGCTTCCAACATAGATTCAGGAGATTGTCGTTCTCGCGAAATCCAAGGAGGCCATGGGGTTCATGGCCTGTTTGTATTCCCAAGAAAGCAATGTGTGTGGAGCGAAGGTGAAATTTTATAATCCCAACTGAGCGAAGGCATCACGCTGCGTGGGCGTGAGCAGGGAGAGGATCTCCTGCCCTCGATTGATTCGGTCTTCGCGCAGGTCAACCAAACGTTGATGGTGTCCGATCTCCCCTTCTTCGAAAAGTCGATTGGTTTTGGCAACAGCCTTCTCGGCTTCGCCACGGATCGTAGCGATTTGAGCGGATTGTTCGGAGGAGAGGCCCACCCGACGCTGAATGGAATCAGAATAAAGCAAGGTGGCACCCAAGAATTTGTGCTCCACCTTCGCGAGCTTTTTCTGCTGCGTTGGGGTTAACACAGCAAGCGCTTGTTTGTTTGTGGCGGAGGTGAGAGCCTCCAAGCTTTTCTGAGCTTTGGCACGACTGGCTGGGCTATCCACTTCGGCGTCCGCGATTTTTCGAGCCGAGGAACGATATTGTTTCCTGATCGAATCCAGAGAGGAGGCTTGGGATTTGGTGATCGCCAGTGTCGAGCGCACGTTGTCATTTCCGAGCAGCACGGGCAATGACCCAAACTCGCCTGGCGTGTGCGCAAGAGCTGGCAATGTGAGGAGGATCAGTGTGGCGGAAGCAATGAGAGCACGCATGGGATCAGAGGTTGGAAGCGATAATGGCCTCGAGTTTGACGATGTCCGCTGCAAATCGACGGATGCCGTCAGCGAGTTTATCCGTGGCCATGGCGTCTTCGTTGAGAAGCCAGCGGTAGGATTTTTCGGTGTTCGGGATTCGCTCGACATCGCTGGTCTTGGCCGCTTCGGGGTCAAGTTTGCGGGTGAGAGTGGTGTCACCCTGCTGGAGGTCTTCCAACAGGTCAGGGCTGATTGTGAGCAGGTCGCAACCTGCAAGTTCCGTGATTTGTCCCAGATTGCGGAAACTGGCACCCATGACTTGGGTTTTGTATCCGTATTTCTTGTAGTAGGTGTAAATGCGTCCGACTGATTGCACGCCTGGGTCTTCAGCTCCCACGTACTCCTTGCCGGTGGTCGCTTTGTAGTAGTCGTAGATGCGTCCCACGAACGGGGAAATCAGGGTCACTCCTGCTTCGGCACACGCCACGGCTTGAGGAAGCGAAAACATGAGGGTGAGATTGCAATGAATGCCTTCCTTTTCACAGATCTCGGCGGCTTGGGCTCCTTCCCAGGTGGAAGCAATTTTGATGAGGACGCGTTCACGGGGGGTACCCAATTTTTCGTAAAGGCCGATCAGATATCGGGCTTTTTCCACGGTGGCTTCGGCGTCGAAGGACAACCGGGCATCCACCTCTGTGGAAACACGTCCGGGGACGATGTCCAAAATTTTCCGGCCGAAGGCCACAAGAAGATCATCGATGATTTTTTTGTGGAGGTCTCCCCCGCTGAGGCTGGAACTGCGATTATCGGCGATTGCCTGGTCCAGCAAAGGTTTGTATTCGGCCTGGCCAACGGCTTTGTAAATCAGCGTCGGGTTGGTGGTGGCGTCTTGAGGTGAATACTTTTTAATCGACTCAAAATCGCCTGTGTCGGCAACGACAGTGGTGAAGCTTTTGAGTTGGTCGAGGGTGTTGGAAGCGGTGGTCGTGGAGCTCATCTTGGAACTTGTGAGCATGCCCCTCTCCCGCTGGAAAATCAACGTCCAATTTGGGATGCCTCAAGGAGACCCGCCGCTTTGTCGAGAGTTTCCTGCCATTCGTTCTCAGCCAACGAATCGGCAACGATGCCTGCTCCCATTCCCATCTCCCCATGACCCTCACAAAAAGTGGCTGTTCGAATGGCGATGGAAAACTGACTTTCGCCGTGATAGCCGAAGTATCCGATGGCTCCTGTATAAATCCCGCGCGACCATGGTTCCAACTCATGAATAATCTCCAAGGCCCTCTTTTTCGGAGCCCCTGAGATGGAACCACCGGGAAAACAAGCTTTGAGCGCTGCGGGATGAGTGATTTCGGGCCTCAGGGTGCCTTCGATGCTGGAAAGCAGATGGTGAACATGACGGAATTTTTCTAGTTTGAGGAGTTCCGTGACCTGCACGCTTCCATACTCGCAGACCTGACCGAGATCATTGCGCTCCAGATCCGTAATCATAATCAACTCGGACGCTTCTTTAGCGGAGGCGAGGAGTTCCCGCGCCGCCAGATCATCTCTGTCGGCATCTTCTTCTCGACGACGCGTACCTTTGATGGGCTTGGTGAGAATTTCTCGATGACGCATGTGCAAAAAGCACTCAGGGGAGGCTGAGGCGATTTGGGTGCCACCCAAGTCCAGAAAGGCGGAATATGGCGCCGGGGAAACCTCACGCAATGCTTCATAATAGGGGTAGGCATCCCCAGAGAAGTCACACCGCAGCGGATGGGAGAGGCAGACTTGATAGATATCACCCGCTGCAATGTAGGCCTTGGCTCGGGCCACGGCAGAGAGGAAATCTGAACGGACCGTGCCCACCCGGAACTGTGGATACGCGGGAGGGAAAAAAGAGGCTCGCTGAGGTATTGGGGGAGGATCTCCGTCCCATTGAGCGGTGTCGTGACGATACACATGGAGGCGATCAAAAAAACCGAAACAAAAACTACCATCAAAACCCACCCACCCAGCAGCAGCACCAGACTGTGACGTGTCGGAGTTTGTGCGTTGTCTGAGTTCCGCCTCGAATGCAGGCCAGTCCTCCGGTTCGCCGATGATCACATCCACTGGCTCCGCCCCCACGAAGGACCTGGCTCCCGGGCCAGCCGCTGAGGAATCCAAAAACACGAAACCATTTTTTGAGCGAAGGCTGCGAGCCACAGCAGCAGGGCTCAAAATGTCGGAGGATTTTTCCAACAGTGGATTCATGGTCTGGTAGTTTCGCTCAGACCTGCCTTCCCGCCCAAGGGAAAATTTATTCCTCCCCGAATCGCGTCTCGACGAGGTTCGAAAGTTCGGCGACGACCTTATCTGCGTCCACCCCCTCGGCAATGACCTGCAGCTTGGACCCTCGTCCGGCCGCCAGCATCATCAATCCCATGATGCTTTTGCCATTAACCCGCTCGCCGTCTTTTTCGACCCAGACTTCGGCGCGGTAGCGGCTGGAGATTTTGACAAACATCGCCGCCGGCCTGGCATGGAGGCCGTTGCGATTTTGAATCACGATTTCTTTCTCACACTTGAGAACATCACCGCTCACTTTTTTTCGAGAGAGGAGTCCCATCACCGTACGCGTCGTTCGCTTAACATTTGTAAAAGTCGTTGATTAAATTCTTGTGCTGAGTTTTCTCCCATGCTTTTGAGCTTTTGGTCAAGCGCGGCGACTTCAACCAATCGTCCAAGATCCCGTCCTGTCCGAACAGGGATTGTGACATGGGGAACCTTAATCCCAAGAACATTATAAGTATCGTTGTCAAGGCCGATGCGGTCAACATCCTCCATTTCCTCCCAATCCTTGAGGGTGACTACAAAATCCAGCTTCTTTTCCGTGCGAACACTTCCAACGCCAAAGATCGAGGCGATGTTGATGATGCCGATGCCCCGCACTTCCATGTGGAAACGCGTGATGTCGGCGGAGGTGCCAATCAATTCCCGTCCTTCAACCGAGCGGACTTTGGTGATGTCATCACTCACCAGGCTGTAGCCCCGCTCGATCAGAGAAAGCACACACTCAGATTTACCGATGCCGCTTGCTCCACGAATGAGGGTTCCAATGCCCATGATGTCAACCATGCTCCCATATTCGGTGGTCGATGGGGCAAAGTCGAATTCCAAAGCAATGGTTGCCGCATTGATAAATTTCATGGTGATCATCTGCGTGCGAAAAATTGGCGTCTCAAATGCCGCAGCTTGATCGAGCAGGGCCGCGGGAACGGGGGCATTGCGAGCTATGACCAGACACGGGATATTTCGAGAAAACAACTGCTTGAGCTTGTCGAGGAGGGCGGAGGCCCCAAGGCTTCGCAGGTAACTCAACTCCGCCGCCCCAAGGACTTGGATGCGCTTTGCAGCAAAATAGGCGTAAAACCCGGTCAGGGCCAAGCCCGGACGGTTGATCGTAGGTTCACGAATTTTTTTGTTGAGCCCGCGGGAAGCTCCCTCCAACCGCATGCCAAGCATTTCCGCATGATTGGCATAAAAGTGTCCGACCGTGATGTGGGGGACACGATGGGCGGTAGGTTTTGCGGGGCGGGGCATGTGGTGGCTGAAAGGTCGGGCGGCGGCGGCGCTTTGGGGGATGCCGCCAACTACATCTGAAAGTTTTCGCCCAGATAGAGCCGTCTGCTGATTGGGTCGTTGAGCAGATAATCCTTTGAGCCCTGGCTCTCAACCCGCCCCTCGTAGATGAGATAGGCACGGTCAACAATATTCAGCGTTTCACGGACATTGTGATCGGTGATCAAGATGGCGAGACCCTGTTTGCGGAGGTCTTGGATAATCTGCTGGACATCAAACACGGCAATCGGATCCACGCCGCTGAAGGGTTCGTCCAACATGAGCAACGACGGATTGGTGACCAAGGAGCGGGCAATGGTCAGTCGCCGTTTCTCACCACCAGAGAGCGTGAGGGCATAATTTTTGGCAAGATGTTCGATACCAAATTGTGTGAGTAATTCTTCGCACCTCGCCTTTCGCGCGGACTTGGTCATTTTCTGGGTTTCGAGGATGGCTAAAATGTTTTGCTCCACGGTCAGCTTTCGAAAGATCGATTCTTCTTGCGGGAGGTAGCCCATTCCGGTGCGTGCCCGTTTGTACATGGGCATATTGGTCACGTCGTTTTCGTCAAAAAACACCAATCCGTCATTAGGCCGCACAAGCCCAACAATCATGTAAAAGGTCGTTGTTTTCCCCGCACCGTTGGGGCCAAGCAAACCAACAATTTCGCCACGGCGAACATTGATATCCACGCCATTAACGACGGCGCGACCGTCATAAATTTTGACAAGCTTGTCGGTGCGCAACAGTGGGAGCCCCTCCGCAGGTTTGCGGTCCGGATGGGCAGGATCGATTTCCGGGGAAGACTTGGTGGCGGGTTCGGTCATGGTTGGGCGGTTTCCGCACCGGTGTCAACAATCATGGTCTTGCTTCCGCCGGTGGTGGTTGATTTTCCGTCACGGTTCAGGACCATGACTGTTCCTTCTTCTGTGCCAACTTGGTTGTTGATCCCATGCTGGACTTGAGGCCAAATGGTGAGTGTCACTCGACCGGTGGAGGGCTCAAAAACCGCCTTGCCGGCTCTGCCAATGGATTTGAGCTTTTGGCCGGCAGCATCGGTATTTTCTTGGACGATGGTGACATTTCCGAAGGCTTCAGCGATTTTGATGCCTTTGCGGTTTTCGGCGAGGCTCACCACCAAGCGGTCGCAGAACAGTGTGAACTGAGGATCTCTCACCACGACTTTGCCCTCAAATTCTGCCACGCTGGCCTTGTTGTCAAAGGTGGCCTGCTTGGTGGCGGTGATTTCGGTTTTTGAGTCTTTGGGCCGATCTCCTCCCAGCCCTTTGAAGCCGAAAGGGGAGATATTGTCTGAGGAGGCCTCTCCGGTGCCCGTGCCCGGGGACATGGTGGGAGACAATTCTTGTGCGGTAGCGAAGCCTGTGAGCAGGGTCAGGGCGATGGCGGTGATGAGGGCGGGGTTATTCATTCGAAGTCTTCGGTGCTGTAGATGATCATGTGGACATTTCCCAATACTTTGCCAAACCGGCTTTTGATATCAAACTCGGCAGCTGTTCCGCGAATCTCGAAGTCGTCTCTCTTGATCAACACTCCATTTTCACCTGTGAGCATCCGCGATTCAATGTTAAAGACCGATTGAGGCATCTCAACGAGAAACTTTTTTTCGTCATCCCCAACGGCATCGATCTTGAGGTTGTCCAATTCGATATTTGAGTCGTCGATCCTGCGTGCCACTTCGGCTTCAAACGTCATTTGCAAAGTCGTACCATCAACGCCGTAGTAGGGGATTTTCAGGCCCTTGACCGGTTGACCGGGGGGAATCATAGAAAGGTCAAAATCATCATCCGCTGTAGCCTCTTCAGCTTGCGGGGCTTCTTCTTCTTTTTTCTCCTTTTCTTCGGCAAACACAGCAACTGGCAGGATCGTGGCAACAAGAAAAAGCTGAAAGAGCCTGAAAAACGGGTTAGCGAAGGACTTCATTGCGAATGCGTTGGAGTTGGCCGAGCAGGCGTGGGAGCTGGCGGAGGGGAATTTGGTTGGGACCGTCGGAAAGGGCTCGGGCTGGATTTTCATGCGTTTCAATAAAAATTCCATCGCAGCCTGCTGCCACGGCAGCCCTGGCAAGGACAGGCGCAAGCACTCCGTCCCCGCCCGTGCGATCTCCGCCACTGCCAGGGCGTTGCACCGAGTGAGTGGCATCGAAAACGACGCGGAATTTTTGTTCCTGAATCCAATAGATGGAGCGCATGTCTGCGACAAGATTATTGTATCCAAAAGTTGTGCCTCTTTCTGTAAAAAAGAAATGACGACACCCTGCGGCAACCAGCTTTTCGGCAATATTTTTAACATCCCATGGCGCCAAGAATTGGCCTTTTTTGACGTTCACGACACACCCGGAAGCGCCAGCGGCAAAGATCAAGTCCGTCTGACGGCACAAAAAAGCGGGGATTTGTAGTACGTCCAAATACTCGGCAGCCACGTCAATCTCCTCAGGGGTATGAACATCGGATGTGACTGGCACTTCAAGTTCGGCCCCGATGGTGGCCAGTAACTCACAGCCCTCACGAACCCCAAGGCCTCGAAAGGATTTTGGCGATGTCCGGTTGGCCTTGTCGTAGGACGCCTTAAAGACAAACTTTACCCCCTCCCCATCGCAGATGGTTTTGATTTTTTTGGCCATCCGGCGGACAAATGCCGGGCTTTCAATCACGCAGGGTCCAAGGATCAGAAACAGGTCTTTTCCACCGGGCATGGGCGGGCTGGACATTGAGGACTTCTTTGGTGACATCGATAAGATATCGCGAATCAGCCGGGATTTCGCAACCTGATATGCCCAAAAAAATCATGCCTGTCGCTGTCGGACAATCATGGGAGGTTCAGCCATGACTTGGGTGCGACAAGCAAATCTTGGTCTGAGGGAATCACTCCCCCCACAAAGTAGGGCAAACCGCAATTTGCTAATGAGACGTAGGGACCTTTCTCAAAGATGTGAATTTCTGCATGTTCGTCAAGGTGCCGCAAGCGGGCTGCGCATGAGGCACCACCGGCGACTCCGCCGACAATAAGGATTCGTTTATTCATGGTTTTGGTTGGGTTGTGGGTGAAATTTCACGAGGATTCGAAATGGAAACCGGTTCAGGAGGAGACGCGAAGGCTTGCTGCGCAAGGATCCAAATCGCGACGCCGATCATTGCCGAGGCAAAGATTTTTTTGAGCATGGGCGTGGGGAGACGGGATTTGAAAGCCACCCCAGCGGTCATGCCAATGGCTCCGCCCACGAGGAACCAGACGGCTAATCCCAAAGGAAAACTTTCCAAAGTCAGAACGTTGGCAGCCAGAGCAGTTGCGCTGATGAGAGCAATCCCGACCAAGGACGTTGCAAGGGCTCGATCCATGGGCATGGCGGTGACCAGCAAGAGAGCTGGCACAACTAGAAAGCCCCCTCCCACACCAAAGATCCCTGACAATACCCCTGTCGCAGCGCCAGCAGCGATTAGTTTACCAGCACACGGCCAATGGAACCTCAGAATGCCATCGGGGTCTTTCCGACAGGAAAATGCAGAGAGCGGCACGTCCTGAGCGCCGCTGTTGCGCCACATTTTCACCCCAATAAAGAGCATTAGGGCCGCAAAAAACAAAAGGGTTGTCAACTCAGGCAGAGCAACTCCCAGAATTGCTCCAGCCGGAGCCCCCAAAATCCCCCCCACACCCAACATCCCACCAGCCCCCCATTGAACAAGGCGGCGCTGAAAGACGGCCCCACAAAGTGCTGTCAGCCCGACCACGGCCAATGAAACCGCAACGGCTTCGCGCAAAGGCACACCCAAAATATAAAGCAAAAGTGGAACGGCAAAGATGGAACCCCCGCCTCCTGTTAAACCGAGAGAAACCCCCACCAGCACCCCGCATAGGATGACATCGATCACGAGATCAGTGCGTGATCCCCTGGCCACTGGCTATGCGCTCACACTCGGCGCACACACCATCTATGTGGATAGCATTGTAACCCATGGCCTTCAAAAACGAAGCTGCCAACGAAGCCCGCTTCCCACTGCCACAATGAACAAAAAGCGTGCCCCCCTTTGGCACTTCATCCAACCGAGCCCGCAGGCGTGTGTAAGGAATGGATATTGCCCCCGGCAGATGACCCTCCTCAAATTCGGAAGTGGTTCGCACATCCAGAATAATTCCTTGAGAAGCATTTCTGTCAAAATCTTGAAACATGACACGTTCCGACTTAACGACCTCCTCACCGGCGCTTGCCCATTCGCCAAAACTGATCCAACCAACAAGCCCATCCAAGCCGATGCGATATAGTTGAACAGCAGCAATGTCCGCATCCGCCTGACTCTCCGCAACAACGAGCATTTTTTCATCCTCGGCCACATAGGAACCCGAACCGGCACTAAAAAAAGGACCGTTGAGAGGCACATGGATCGCCCGAGGCAGATGACCTTCGGAAAAAGCATCGCGAGAATCTCGGTTATCAAGAACTTTCATTGCGCTTTCCGCAACCAACGCCTTTGCCTCGTCAACGGTCAAATGTTGCGCTTTGGAAACGCCGCCAGTCACACGGATGCCATCACGGTTGACCCGTTTCATGGTCGCAAAATAAATTGGAGGTTCGGGTTGGCCACGCAAGATCTCTTTCACAAAGCCTGCGGGGTCAGCCCCGGCTTGGCGCAGAGGTTTGTTAAACTTTCGCTCATACCCCAATGTGCTCGTCGGCACCGCTCCCAAAGATTTTCCACAGGCGCTGCCTGCCCCATGAGCCGGAAGGATTTGTAGGTAATCCGTCAAAGAACCAAGCCGATCAACCAGCGCGGCTTGCAAGGTGCGGGCCGAAGGTTCCATCACCCCTTTTTGACCAGCCGCAGATTCAAGCAAATCGGGACGGCCCACATCTCCAACAAACACAAAATCGCCAGTCGTCAGCGCAATCGGCGAGTCAGCCCCTCCACCCAGATCGGTGATCAGAAAACTCAAATGCTCTGGAGTGTGCCCAGGCGTGTGCACCGCCTCCACTCGGATGTGCCCAACCATAAAATGGTCACCATGTTTGAGAAAATGGGTGTTCGCTCGGTCAGCGGGCCATTGATAGGTCCAATCCTCCCCTCCCTCCGCAGACAGGTAAAGGTGAACGCTCGGATCCTCGGCAAATTCCCGGCTCCCACTGACAAAATCCGCATGGATATGGGTCTCGGCGATTGCTGATAAGTGCAATCCATTTTCTTCAGCCAAATGTTTATAGCGTGCGATATCGCGCTCAGGGTCAATCACAAGGGCCTCGCCAGTTCTCTGACAGCCGATGAGATACGCGTATTGCGCAAGGAAAGGATCGAAGATTTGTCTTAAAAACATAAAAGAAGCTTAATTTTTTGATGAGCAGCAAGATTCTGATGAACGCCGGTTGTTCCATGGCATGCGAGCGATCAGCATCCCCATTCCACACGTGTCGGTGATTCCGGCAAACACAAGCCCAGCCCCCACAAAACCTGACAGCGCGATCCACACCGGATTCACAAAATAGCCAAGCACCGCCCCCACAAACACCAACGAGCCAGCGGCGATGCGAACTTGACGCTCCAGAGACATCGTTTTCGCTCCCCGCTTGAGCGGTAAGCCCGCCGCCTCCCAGGCTTGCACTCCTCCCTCCAAAATGGAAAGAGATGGCACCGGCCCGGATTTCAACCTCTCAGCAGCCTGGCTGGCTCGGTTTCCCGATCGACAAATCACAACGCAAACCTCCTTGCCCTTCGCAAGTCGCCCGACGGTTTCCACATCCAAACCGCTCAACGGATGCAAAACCGATCCCTCAATGTGCGCCTCCTCGAACTCCGCTGGTGTTCGCACATCCAAAAATAAGGCCTTCTCTTTTTGAACCTCCGCAGGTGAAACTTTTCGAATGGGCATTTCCAGGCTTGATGTGGGTGTTTTCATAGTTTATTATATAACTATATTCCTATTTAGCAATATGCAAGAAAAAAAGAAATCAATGTCAGATGCCCAAATTGAGGAAGCCGCGCGGCTTTTCGGAATCCTGTCCGACCCATCCCGTCTCAAGCTCCTGCGAGCGCTCATGATGGAGCCTCTCACGGTATCGGAACTGGTCGAGGCCACAGGCATGAAGCAGGGCAACGTTTCCAAACATCTGGGTGTCCTGTTGGCAGCCCGATTTGTGGCCCGCGAACGGGAGGGAAATTTTGCCCGCTATTCTCTGTCTGATCCCAAACTTTACGAACTGTGTGACTTGATGTGTGTACGCATCGCGAACGATGCTCATCAAAGAATCAAAGAACTCACTGAACCATAATCCACATCGCTACCACAAGTCCCCTGCTCCTGAGGACTACCCTTGCACAGCATCGATCCGTGCCTTGGCAGCTTCGGCATTTGCCTCCGCTTTTACCTCGTCGGCATCGAGATGGGCTCTCACAATTTCTCTCTTATGGGTTGAACGTGATGCCGGTGGCGTCCGAGATATCAACATTGTCGGCGGGGATGGCACCATTTCCTGTGATGATGTTGCTACTGATGACGGTGCCCTTACAGTCACCGACGGCGTAAATGCCAAACGCAGTGTTATCGAGTATTGAGTTGCTGACGATTGCGTTGCGGATCGACGCTAGGATCGTGATCCCGCCACCCACATTGGTGCTAATACGATTCGCCTCAGCCTGCTTGGTGCCACCGATAGTGATCTTTGAAGTGCCATGATCCAGAAGGACACCGCCCCAGCCATTAGGGATGGAGGGTTCGAGACCCTCGCTCGGCGCATCTCCATAACCAATATTGTTTCCGTAAACAGATATATTCGAGGCCGTATTGGTGATATTAACCCCGTAGCCAGTGTTCCCCGAGAAGTGGTTGCGGGTTTCGACGGACGGTTTGAATCCACCGAGAGCAATGTTGTGGGCGGTTCCACTGATGAGCACACCATCCTCACCGTTAGGAATGGCCGCATTGATGTCAGTGTTGGTACCAGAAGCCGTATCAAGAACTTGGACATCCGAGGCATCACCCCCGATGTGAATGCCATTCCATGCGTTTCCGGCAATGATGCATGTTCGGATAACTTGCCCGCCGCCGGTTGATGTGATGAGTGTGCCGTTCATTTCATTGGGAGCAGCTCCCGCAAAAGCGAAGATGCCATTGAAAGTGTTGAATGACACGAATCCCTTGGCCTTGTCGACCACGGCTATGCCGTTGCCCGTATTTCCTGATATGACGTTCCCAAGAGGAATTACTCCACCGACCGTCGTATTTTTGGACTCCCCCATCACGGTCATTCCATTGCCACCATTTGGCACCAAGGATGCATTGTCTGCACCCACACCCATAAAATTGGCGTGCACGGTGATCTTATTGGAATTATTGATTCTTAGGCCATCCCCGCTGTTTCCGCTGATGACATTGTAAAAAACAAAGGGATTCTGATAGAGCGTGCAGCCAATGAGGGAGTTGTTGTTCGATTCATTGATGAAGACCCCATGCCCGCCGTTGGCGAGCGAGTCGATGCCTGATTCATCCGTCCCGATGAAGTTACCACTGAGCATATTGTCAGTTGACTTGCCGTCGATGGCGACGCCGTTGAGCCCGTTGCCGGAGATCAGATTGCCCTGGGGCGGGCGGAGGAAGACAGGAGGCGTGCTCCCTTTGTCACCGGTAGGGTTGTTGTCCCCGGCAACCTGACCTCCAATGAGGTTTGAGGAGGACTTGCCGGTGATGAAAACCCCATTTTGTCCGTTCCCAAAGCCGGCAGCGTTGGAGCCGTTGGCGTCTGAACCGATGTAATTCATGGCTACAATGTTGTTCTCTGACCCATTGATGGAGATTCCATTTGCACTGTTACCAGAAATAACATTCGAGAGTTGGAATCCGAGGTTGATGGTGGCTTGGTAGGAGAACGTGTCCGACTCGCCAATAACAACACCAACGACATTCTGTCCATAAACCGAGTTGCTGCTGGTGATCCCTTCGGGTCCATAGTTGAGGTCCACCCATGTGGCATCGCTGAAGGTCCTGTCGGCATTGCGGCGCAGCGTGACCCATGAGCCCTGAGAAGGGTTCGATGATCCACTCTCAACCGAATCAGCATTTAATTGATAGACTCCGGGTTCCGCGCTGCTAATTCCTTCAAAGTGCGTGATAAAATTTGTACCTGTCATCCCGTTTTGGTAATCAAAGGATTTCCAGTTACTGAACTTCTTTGACTCCGAATCATAATCAACGAGGTAGGCCTTGCCCTGGGTGAGCGGTGTGTCTTGGTCCTGAAGGTTGTGAGTGGCGATGGGGCTGTAGCCGCCGCAGATCGTGTAACTGGTGCCGCCGTTGTGCCAAATTCCGTAGGCCGTGTTGCTCTTGGATTTCGGATATTGGACTTCAGCGACAAAGGCCTGAGTCTCGACATCATAGATGTAAGCGATGCCAGGACCGATGGGCAAGGTCTGCTTTCCGACCTTTTTGGGTCCATCCGCATTTCCAACAGCAAGGTTGCCCATGG
Source organism: Terrimicrobiaceae bacterium (assembly GCA_041744075.1). Taxonomy (GTDB): domain Bacteria; phylum Verrucomicrobiota; class Verrucomicrobiia; order Chthoniobacterales; family Terrimicrobiaceae; genus JAJTZA01. The sequence goes on along the minus strand of JBGTLQ010000088.1, from coordinate 5,215 downwards.
TGCTGTGCGTGTACTGATAAACCGCGCCGGGATAATTGATGGGTGTAAAAGTTCCACCTGATGGCAAATCGCTGGGTGAACCCTCCCAGATAAAGCCATGATTGAAATTTGTGGCGGGATTGTCTGAAGTCAGACGGTAAACGCCGACCAAACGAATATCGCCTCCTTGAAGATTGTCAGGACCGTAAATGCTGGTGCTCAGTGTGTCTCCTCCGGGATAGATAACACTGTAACTGTCTCCGCCGCCATTGATCGGCCCGACGTAGAGCAAACCATTGGATTCTGTGGTGCCACAAATCAGGAAATCCGTCGCGCTGCCAGTCACATTGCGCAGTCCCTGCCAGGCGCTGACAGGTTGGATGGTAAAGTCGCCAGGATTCGAGGTGTCATAGTAGGTGATACTTTCCACAGCATCGAGACTACCGATGAGGTTGCCGTCGGCTTTAGGGAGAATGCTGATACCATCACCGTGATTCGGAGATAAGACTCCGGCGGGATTCAGGCCAATGTAGTTTCCCGCAATGGTGTTTCCTGTGGAAGCAATCGTCACCGTCGGCCCCACCGATTGAACAAGCGACAATGCTCTGACGGTGGATCCATCGGATCCCTCTGCCAAGGCCAGACCGGTTTTCCCGGCAAAATCCACGGAAACAACGGGAGAACTCGCGAATCCCGGAGCCGTCGTCCCATCAATCGTCACTTGACTCGTCACTGGTGGCAAGGGCGTACTGAGAAGGATTGTTCCGTTTGTGCTGAAAGCGATCATGCTTCCCGGCTCCAGGTTAGCACTCTCAATGGCTGCTCGAAGAGAGCCCGCCCCGGAATCTAGAAGATTGTTAACGGTGAAAGTGGCAGCAAAGGTTTGACCAAATTGCGCGGCGACGAGGGTACAGAAGAGGAGAGTGCGTTTCATAGTGGGTTGTTTTGGGGGGGAGGTGAGGGTGTGCGATGCTGACCAGAGACGGAGAGGCTGGCGTCAACCGGGAAAAGATGCTCCCAGTAATAAAAGCTTAACAATCTTGCATCCATTACATCCCTCTTCTACGTATCAGCAAGTTTTATTAAATTCTTTTATCTTGGCGCACCAAGAGGCTCCGCGCAATGAATGACTCTTACTGTTCTGCTGCTGATTTTTTCGAACCAATATTTCTGATGCGTGGCTCGACAGGAAAAGAAATTTCACTACTTTGAAACAGTGGGAGTGAGCGACAAACTGCCTCCAGAATTGGAGCCTTTTTGGAGAACCGATGACGGAATGGAGCTGGAGGCTATCCGGGAGCGGTCAAAAACCCCAAAAACCCTGCCTTGACTCGGAATGGCACGGGGTGAGAAACTTAAAAGTTCACCAACCTGACTGCCTGTGGACCTTAAAGAAATACGTACCCTAATTGATCTCATGAAGAAAAACGGCCTTGCCGTTTTTAAAATGGAGCGCGAGGACTTCAAAATCACCCTCAAGACTGCGGAAGCTGGGCAGATTGTTGCCTATCAGCAACCGCCTGCTGGCGCGCCACTCACAGCTCCTACGGCGGCCACTCCAGCAGCGACACCGATTGTTCCCGCATCCGATCTGAAAGAAATCAAGTCCCCCATGGTCGGCACCTTTTATGCGGCCGCCTCCCCGGAATCTGATCCCTTCTTGACCGTTGGGCAAACCATCGGAGCTGAATCTGTGGTTTGTATCATTGAGGCCATGAAAGTGATGAATGAAATCAAAGCTGAACTGAGCGGGACCGTCGTCGAGATTCTCGCGGAAAATGGGAAGCCGGTTCAATTTGGACAGGTGCTTTTCCGGGTGAAATAATCCACCCGAAGCCCAGATGTTTAAAAAAATCCTGATAGCCAACCGCGGTGAAATTGCCCTGCGGATCATTCGTGCCTGCAAAGAGTTGGGGGTCCAAAGCGTGGCCGTCTATTCCGAACCTGACCTGGACAGCCTGCACGTGCAGCTTGCCGATGAGGCCATTTGTATTGGCACGGCCCCCAGTGCTGACAGCTACCTAAAATTTGATCGCATCATCAGCGCCGCCGAAGTCGCAGATGTGGATGCGATCCATCCCGGCTACGGCTTCCTTGCGGAAAACGCCCACTTTGCGGATGTCTGCGCAAGCTGCAATATCAAGTTCATTGGGCCTTCGTCATCGGCCATTCGTTTGATGGGTGACAAAAACACCGCGCGCGACACAGCCCGCAAAGCCGGAGTTCCCGTTTCACCCGGGAGTGATGGCACGGTTGATACCGAGGCCGAGGCGCTGAAAATTGCCGGGAAGATTGGATATCCAGTGATGATCAAGGCGGTGGCGGGCGGTGGCGGGCGCGGGATGCGAATTGCGACCGATGAGGCAACCCTCGTCCAAGGATTTCACGCAGCACGCATGGAGGCCGAGAAAGCCTTCGGCAATGCAAGCGTTTACATCGAAAAGTTTATTGTGAACCCCCACCACATCGAGTTCCAAGTGTTTGGCGATGAACATGGCCAGATTGTGCACTTGGGCGAACGGGATTGCTCGATCCAACGCCGTAATCAGAAAATCGTCGAAGAATGTCCATCCCCTCTCATGACTCCCGACCTGAGGAAAAAGATGGGTGATGCCTCGATCAAACTTGCTGAATCGGTGGGATACTCAAATGCTGGGACCATGGAATACTTGGTGGACGATGACGGGAATTTCTATTTCATGGAAATGAACACGCGCATTCAGGTCGAACACCCAATCACCGAAGAGGTGTATGGATGTGATCTGGTGAAGCAGCAAATTCAAGTCGCAGCGGGTGAGCACCTCAGTGATTATGTCGTGAATGCCCGTCCGAGGCATCATGCCATGGAGTGCCGGATCAATGCCGAAGATCCTGCCAACAACTTCCAACCATGTCCTGGCCAGATTGAACTCTACTATGCGCCAGGTGGTCGCGGGGTTCGTATCGATTCCCACGCTTATGCTGGGTATCCGATCCCACCAAATTACGATTCGATGATTGCAAAAACCATTGCTGTGGCATCAAGCCGCACCGCCTGCATTAATCGCATGCACCGGGCACTCGGCGAATACCTCATCACTGGCATCAAAACCACAATCCCGTTTCAAATGGCAATCATGCAGAACGAGGACTTCCGCCGAGGCACTTATAATACTGGCTTTGTGGACAAAATGCTCAAGGCTGGGGTTTCTTTTGAGTAGCTTCGGCTTGCGCAAAAAACGTTTCGGCGACCTGCCTTGCCTCACGCATCGGGCTTTCAGAAACCAGCGACCAATAGGTTTTTAGCGCTTCGGAAGATGCGTCTGTGGCCTTCGATGCCAACTCGATAGCCTCAGGACTCATTGCGAGAACCGGGTCAATCGAGAGCCAATTGAGAGCCACATCGGGGAAGCCTGCTTTGAGTGCCCTTTGTGCAACCACCCAACGAAAGGCCCGCAGATCAACTTCTGCCAGCGCAAACTCATTGGCCGTGGGGGACAACCCAAAGAGACTGTGGTGAAATGCTTCATCGCCAGAAGAGCCCTCGGAGACATTCGCACCTGACTGACCTTCTTTTGGGGCATTCGACTTTGCATTGCTAATCACCTCTAAATGCTCAAAATAATTTGCCACCAAATCCGGGGGGGCCGCCCGGGGGACCTGCGCTGCAATTTCGATTTGGATCCGCGCGTCTTCAGTCCGATCCCTTGCCAGCAACAAGGCCCCGGCTGCAGCGCGAAGTGGCGCAGATTTCTGAGCCAAAATTAAACTCTGACCAGGCTGGTCCATTTGATGGATGGCGGCATCCGGTCGATCCACAGAAAGATAAAAAGCGGCCAGCGATAGCCGAAGCGCGGGATCAACCCTTGCTGTTTGATCGAAGGCTTTGGCGATATCGAGGGCATCTGCTCGTCGGCCTGTTTTCCAAAGGGCTTCCGCGTAGGAAAGTGCTTGAGAATGATCCGAAATTCCAAACTCATCCAATCGAGCGAAGACTTGGACCGCCTCCGCATATTTCTTGCCCTCCATCATGATCTTGGCAAACGCGGCCAGATCAGTTGGTTTTGCGTTGAGGTTTTCAATCATTCCCTTGACCAAACCCTGAAGTCTGGGCTGGTCATTTCTTTCAATGGCCAGACGAGCCAGCGCCTCGCCGGACGCCAGGGATCCAGACGCCCAGTCACGATTCCACTGCTCAGTGATGGCTTTTTCAGCGGCCGCGATCTTACCCGAAGATTCGGCCACGTCCGTGGGTGGCTCCTCGTCAGCTTTGGCGGGGGGGGGGGACTCTTCTGGCTCTTTCAAGCCAAGCTCGATCATGAGATTGTCTTTCGCTTGCTGGATTGGGGGAGTGGCTTTGGCCTTGGGGACGGCTTCTAGAATTGCAAGTGCCTGTCGGATTTCCCCTTCTCCTGTGAGGGCATACGCGAGTTGGAGGAGGGATTGACTGGGAATCTGGATCTGTTGGTCCTCAGAGGCAGAAACAAACCAGGCTGCTGGTTGTTCGGATTTTCCGCCCGGAAAAGAACGCAAAGCGAGCAGTTGAAGCCAGGATGTGGGATTCATGGGCTGCATCTCAAAAACTTTTTCATGCAGAATTCTGGCTGTTGCTATGCGCCCGGTTCCTGCCGCACGGGCTCCTGCGGCGGCAAGTTCCTCCCGCTTGGCACCGCGCGCGACCCATTCGTTCACGAGGTATTTGGACGTGGCGGTTTGGGACTCCATAAGGAGGCTTATGATGATCGCGTTTTCTAGCGCCCGTTCGATGCTGATTTCCCCATTTAGATTAAAGAATGTGGGGTTCTGGTTCAAAGCCGTGCGGCAGATGTCCCTGGCTCTTGCCAGAAGGTTCCAGTTTTCGAAAGTTGTGGCGGCCTTTAGTGCGAGCAGGCCTGAGCTGGTGGCCCCATCGGTTGGCTGTTCAAGCCAGGAAGCGATGGCGCGTCGAAAATTCTCCTGATCGCCTCGAAGGGCAAAAAACAGGGACTCTGTTGCATGGATCGCCCGCTGACTTCCCTGTTGTTTCACCCTGGTCAAAGCTTTTTGCTCAAAGACACCTCGGTTGCCCGACCCTTCCAACAACCACAGGGCACGAAGAGCAGAGAAATTCAAATTCTCGAAAGAGCCTGACGGCGCATTGATTTCCAAGCAGCGGGTAAGTTCGGCAGCGGCCCCTTGAGGGTCGCGCAGGGCGAACTTCCAACCCGCAAGCCGAAACCGGGCTTCAGCCTCCAGAGAAGGTGGCAGACCGATCGGA
>JBGTLQ010000087.1:0-8842 GCA_041744075.1 Terrimicrobiaceae bacterium | reverse complement strand
GGATGATGATTTGCCAATTAATAGCCGACAGTGCGGGGAACGACGAGTGGGCGGGCAAGGGACTGCCTCGCCCTACCAGCGAGGGAGGACACGTCGTTTTTTCCTTGGTAGGGCTGGGCTGTCCATTGCCCGCCCACTTGTCGCTTGAGAATAAGGGTTTGTATTATGAAATTTTCTGTTAACTTATTGTTTAAGCCGGCTGCGGTTTCGCCCGTTGCCATAAAGAAAGGAAACTCGTTTATGACGAACGAAAAGAAGACACCGGCTCATGTGTGGAATATGTGGTGAAATTGCCCTAAAGGGCACACCGCCAGAGCCAGCCGCGATTGAGCGGATGATGGAAGTGATGCGACGTCGGGGACCCGACGCCGGCGCTACCTTTGCAGGAAAAAATATTCTTTTGGGCCACCGTCGTCTGAAGATTATTGATCTGACCGAGGCATCGGCCCAGCCAATGGTGGATAAAAAGCTCGGGCTGGCTATTGTTTTTAACGGGGCTATCTACAACTACCGGGAACTGCGTGCCGAGTTGGAAGGCAAGGGATACCAATTTTTCTCGCAGGGGGACACAGAAGTGATCCTCAAGTCCTATCACGCATGGGGCAAGGAATGTGTGAAACGCTTTAACGGGATGTTTGCGTTTGCTGTCACCGAGTTGACCAGCGGTCGAACAATGCTGGCACGCGATCGCGTGGGCATCAAACCCCTTTACTACGCGCGGCAGGAAAAAACTCTGCGATTTGCCTCGTCCCTGCCCGCCCTGCTAGCGGCTGGCGGGGTGGACACCTCTCTCGATCCGGTCGCACTCAATTTTTACCTCAGTTTTCATGCGGTGGTTCCGCCACCCCACACGATTCTGAACGGGGTCAAAAAACTTCCTCCCGCCACGACGTGGATGATCGAACCGGACGGACGCGAGACCATGGAACCCTATTGGACATTGCCTTTTGGTGTTCCAGCGGCCCAGCAGGACTGGGATGAGGCGGCATGGCAGGAAGAAACACTCTCCGTGCTGCGCCGCTCGGTGAAACGCCGATTGGTGGCGGACGTTCCAGTTGGCGTGTTGCTCTCTGGCGGGCTGGATTCCAGTTTGATTGTGGGGCTGTTGGCTGAACACGACCGCGCGCTCATCGACACTTTTTCCATTGGCTTCGAAAGCGTGGGCGGCGAGGAGGGTGACGAATTCCGCTACTCCGATCTGATCGCAAAACGTTTCGGCACCAAACATCACAAACTCTTCATCGATGCCGCCCGAACCTTGCCTGCGCTTAAGGATTGTGTGACGCAAATGTCCGAACCCATGACCAGCCATGACAATGTGGGCTTCTATCTCTTGTCCCAGGAGGTGAGCAAATACGTCAAAGTTGTTCAGAGCGGGCAAGGAGCTGACGAAATTTTTGGTGGGTATCACTGGTATCCTCCGATGGCCGAAACCAACGACGCCTTTGCGACCTATCGTCAAAACTTTTTTGACCGGGACTTCGCGGAATTTAGCCGCTTGGTCTCCCCAGAATTTGTGCAATCGGACTATGCGTCAGAGTTTGTAAAAAACCATTTTGCCCATCCCGGAGCAGAGACCGCTCTGGACAAGGCCCTGCGAATCGACAGCTTGGTCATGTTGGTGGACGATCCGGTCAAGCGGGTCGATAACAACACCATGGCTGCCAGCTTGGAAGCCCGTGTGCCGTTCCTTGATCATGAAGTGGTGGAATTTGCTGCCACCGTGCCTGGGGCTCTCAAGATCCGTGATGGTGGAAAATACCTTCTTAAGGAAGCCTCGCGACGCGTGATTCCCGCCGAGGTGATTGATCGCCCCAAAGGATACTTCCCCGTGCCAGCGCTAAAATATTTGCGTGGCAATTTTTTGGAGCTAACCCGCGAGTATTTGACGAACGACGCCGCCACTCGCCGCGGGATTTTTCAGCGTCCATCGATCGATGCACTTCTCGCCGACCCGGAAGCCCACATCACACCCTTGCAGGGATCCAAACTTTGGCAGGCCGCCCTGCTGGAATTCTGGCTCCAGTCCCACGGGATCTGACCCATGACATCCCCCACCCCATCCCGAGTTGTGCTTCCCTGTGGTTGGGGAAGGCTGATCTTTGCTCACACCTTTTCCGACCCATGCATGGTGGCCGAAGAATTGATGCAGGAAAAGCCGGGCACCCGCGATATCGCGTTCTATGTGACGGATCCCCACCTGATTCTGAACACGGCCCCTCGTGATTTGTTTATGGATCCTTCAGATACCTACCGGCTGGATTTTGAAGATTACGTGGAGAATGGCCCTGACGATGGAAAACTAAAAATTGGTCCCATCACATCCCGCAAACAAATTGAGGCCATCAATCGCATTTATCTGACACAAGGCATGGTGCCATTGGAGGCCGATGTGATCTGGGCGAACCGCAAGGACAAGCGCATTCAGCTAGTGGCAGCCACGTCAAGCCGCACGGGAAACGTGTTGGGCGCGGCTTTGGGGGTTGATCATGGGCTGGCCTTCTCGGATCTGGAAAATGGGTCAAGCCTCTGGTCGTTGGCCGTGGATCCACAGGTCACCCGACCCGGGGTGGGAGAAGCGTTGGTGCGTCATTTGATCGACTTCTACCGGGCACGCGGCCGCCAACAACTGGACCTGTCGGTCCTGCACAGCAACACCGACGCGATTCGGCTTTACAAAAAACTTGGGTTCCGCCGCGTCCCGGTTTTTGCCATCAAACGATGCAACCCCATCAATGAAAAATTGTTTGTTGGACCGGCCGTGCCGGAAGGTTTCAACCCGTATGCAATGATCATCATCAACGAGGCCCTTCGCCGCGGTATCGCGGTTGAGCCGATCTCGACGGAACATGGCTATTTCCGGCTGACCTTGGGCGGACGTTCCATCACGTGCCGAGAAAGCCTCAGCGATCTCACCACGGCAGTGACAATGAGCATGTCGGATAACAAAGCCGTGACCCGGCGGGTGATGAAAGCCTCAGGACTTTCCTTGCCGGCTCAACAAGACGCGGGGTCACCGGAGGAAAACAATGACTTCCTCGCCACCCACGGGCGCGTGGTGGTTAAACCCGCCCGAGGTGAGCAGGGTCAGGGCGTCGCCGTCAATCTCAGCACGCCTGAGGAAGTGGAAGAGGCCGTGGCCAAAGCGCGGCTGATCTGTGATCAAGTCCTGCTTGAAGAATTTGTGTCCGGCCTGGACTTGCGGCTTGTGGTGATCAATTACGAGGTCGTGGCCTCGGCCGTGCGGCGTCCGCCGGAAATCACGGGGACGGGCCGACACACCGCCCGCCAACTCATCGCTGGGGCAAGCCGCCGCCGCGCATCTGCCACAGGCGGGGAGAGTCGGATCCCCATTGATGCTGAAACCAAGCGCTGTCTTAAAGAATCCGGGCTCACCTTGGATTCGGTGGTGGAGGCTGACCGCACGATCCGTGTGCGCAATGCGGCGAACCTTCACACCGGAGGCACGATCCATGACGTCACGGATCGCCTGCATCCGACGCTTGCCGCAGCCGCTGTGCGTGCTGCCGAGGCCCTGCAAATTCCTGTGACCGGTCTAGACTTTATTGTGCCCTCGGTCGAGGAGGATCAGTATTGGTTTATTGAAGCCAATGAGCGGCCCGGCCTCGCAAATCACGAACCCCAGCCGACCGCTGAACGATTTATTGACATGCTTTTTCCTACCACCGCCCGTCCTCGCCCAGAGAAATTGTTTCCCATTTCATGAACCCGCCCGAAGATCTTTCCCTGTCCCAAATCCCACGCGTCGAGTCGGACATTGCCTGCGACACCGCCTACCTCTGCGACACCGTGCTAGAGTTTTTGCGCATCCATAGTCCGACTGGATACACGGATCCCATCACACGACGCCTGTGTGAGGAACTCGACCGGCTTGAGGTGAAATATGAACTGACCCGCCGCGGGGCCGTACGCGCCACTTTGCCTGGAAAAAACTCGCTGGCGGGGCGCGCCGTCGTGGCCCATCTCGACACGCTTGGGGCCATGGTGAGAGAACTGAAACCCAATGGCCGATTGGGCCTGAGACCGGTTGGCACGTGGTCAAGCCGCTTCGCCGAGGGAGCTCGCGTGACGCTGTTCACTGACACAACCCTGCTGCGTGGGACGATTCTTCCTCTTAAGGCTTCGGGGCACATTTTCGATCAAGAAATCGATCGCCAGGAAACCTCTTGGGATGCGATTGAGGTCAGGGTGGATGACCATGCCCACACCAAGCAGGACCTTCTCAATCTCGGAATCAATGTGGGCGATTTTGTTGGCGTGGACGCCGAGCCCGAGTTGCTCCAAAACGGTTTTCTCAACGCCCGTCATCTGGACAACAAAGCCGGCGTCGCCGTTTTGCTAAGTGTGATCAAAGCCTTGCGCGAAGATGGTCCGCTTCCTGTGGAAATGCATTTTTTGTTCACCATTTCCGAGGAGGTTGGCTCGGGGGCCTCGGCGGTTCTTCGCGGCAATGTCGCCGAAATGGTTTCGGTAGACAATGGAACTGTGGGGCAGGGTCAGGAATCCAGCGAACTCTGGCCATCGATCTGCCTGGCCGATTCCAGCGGACCATTCGACTACCATCTCAGCCGTCATCTGCTTTCGCTCTGTCGGGAGAATCGCATCCTGCATGGACGCGATGTTTTCCGCTTTTATCGGTGTGATAGTGCCTCCGCTGTGGAAGCTGGCAATGACATCCGCACCGCGCTGGTGAGCTTCGGGGTGGACGCTTCGCACGGCTATGAACGCACCCATCTTGATGGCCTGCGCCGCACCGCCCAAGTCATCACCGCCTACGCACGAAGCGAGCCGCTTTTCCCAAGCGGCCACGACATGCTCGATTCCGTGGCCGAGTTTCCAGAAACCCGTGAGACCCCTGTGGCCAGTGGGCTGCCCGAATTTCTTTCTCAACCCGCTCCCCAACCAGAGGAAACCGGGCCGCAAGATCGTGATGGGTGAACCTTGTGTCAGCCGACTGGCCGCACTCCTTGCCGCCATCACGCTCCTCACCGCCTGTCAGCGGGTGACACCACTCCCCACTGACACCCTTGTTATCGGTCAGCTGGCCGAACCCAAATCTCTCGATCCCCAAGCCGCGACGGCACTAAACGACTTTCGGATTGCCGCCAATTTGTATGATGGGTTGGTGCGTTTCAAAAATGGCACCTTGGAGATTGAGCCAAGTTTGGCAGAATCCTGGGAGGTTAGCGAGGAGGGGCGAACCTACCGATTTACGTTGAGGGAAAATGTGCGCTTCCATGATGGCACCGCATTCAACGCCGAGGCCGTGAAATTCCATTTCGAGCGGATTTTGAAGCCAGACCATCCGTTCCATGACACGGGACCTTTCCCCCTCGCCTTCTTTTTTTCCAGTATCCAACGAATCGAGACACCGGATGAGCGCACGGTGATTTTTTATTTGGACGAACCCTTTGCCCCCCTGCTTTCCAATCTGGCTTCACCAAGCGGGTTTTTGGTTTCTCCCACCGCCGTCAAAAAATTTGGAAAAGCCTTTGGCCGCCATCCGGTGGGCACCGGTCCCTTTGTGTTTGACGGGTGGGAAAGCAACCGCCTGGTTCGTCTGCAACGCTCCCCGGATTATTGGGATGGGATTGCGCGGTTGGAGACGCTGATTTTTCGTCCCCTCACCGATGAGAACGCGCGCCTCACCGAATTGCTGGCTGGTGGTTGCGATCTGGTCATGGAAGTGCCGCCCGATGTGGTCACCTTTTTTCGCAAGGAACCGCGTTTTGAAGTTCTGGAGGCTGTTGGTCCGCATTTGTGGTTTCTCATTTTGAACACCCGCGAGGGTCCCTTCCGCGATGTGCGCATGCGGCAGGCCGTTAGCATGGCCATCAATCGTGAGGCTCTTGTTCGGGATTTGCTGCAAGGCACGGCAAGTGTTCCTTCCGGTCCAATTCCCAATGCGTTTGTGTGGGCAACGGACCCTGAGTTGAAGCCTGCTCCCTATGACCCCGAGAAAGCCCGAGAACTCATCAAGGAAGCAGGACAGGAAGGTGCCACACTCACTCTTTATGCCGCAGAAGGCGGGTCAGGAATGTTGGCTCCACGCGAAATGGCAGCCGCCATCCAAGCCGATCTTGCGCGTGTGGGACTCACAGTTCGCATTGAGACCTTTGAGTGGAACACCTTCTTGAACCGGGTGAATAAGGGTTTGTTGGGGCAAGCCGACATGGCTCAGATGGCATGGATGGTCAACGACCCAGACACGCTCCCTTTTCTTGCCCTGAGAACAGAGGCTTGGCCGGAGGAGGGAGGATTCAACTCAGGATATTATAGCAACCCCGAGGTGGATCGATTGCTGGATCTGGCTCGACGCGAACCTGATCAGAACACCCGAGGAGGCATCTACCAACAGATCCAGAAAATCGTCCGTGACGATGCGCCGTGGGTTTTTGTTGCCAGTTGGAAACAAAATGCCGTGGCCACCAATCGCGTTCATGGCGTCGAACTTCAACCCTCTTTCCTGCTGCTTCTTCAAGATGCATGGAAGAGCCCCAGAGCGCCATGATTCGATACCTCGCCGGTCGCCTGCTCGCTCTGATTCCCGTGCTTTTCGGCATCAGCTTGTTGGTATTTTTTATGATGGCCCTCATCCCCGGAGATCCCGCCGAGGCTATTTTGGGTTCTTATGCCACGACCGAAAACCTGACCAAGCTGCGGCAGGATCTTGCTTTGGACCGACCGTTACATGAACAATACCTCACGTGGCTGGGTCATTTGGCTCAAGGGGATTTTGGCACCTCCTATAGTCTCAATCGCCCGGTCCGTGATGAGATCTTTGACCGATTGGGACCAACCCTGTTGTTGGCAGGAACGGCGTTTGTGCTTTGCACCCTGTTCGGATTGGCGGCAGGGGTGGCCTGCGCCGTTTGGCAAAATGGATGGCCTGACCGCGTGGTTGGCTTGTTTGTGCTGTTGGGAATATCCACGCCCTCCTTTTGGCTGGCATTGCTGCTGGTTGCCATGTTTTCCATCACGCTCGGCTGGTTTCCAGCCAGTGGGATGCAATCTGTGATCGACGATGGGGGCCTCCTCATGCACCTCACGCTGCCAGCTTTCACATTGGCTCTGGTTGCTGCGGGCATTGTGGCTCGTCTGATGCGCACCAACATGTTGGAGGTCCTCCGTCAGGACTACATTCGTACCGCAAGAGCCAAAGGGCTGGGCGAAGCTCGCATCGTGGGACACCACGCCCTGCGTAATGCCATCACCGGCATGATTCCCGTGTTGGGAATCCAAGCGGGATTTGTGCTCGGAGGGGCGGTGTATGTCGAAACCGTTTTCCAATGGCCAGGTTTGGGGCGCGCTTTGGTGACTGCCATTCAAACCCGCGACATTCTTCTCGTGCAGGGAGCCGTCTTGGTGCTGGCCTTCGGGTACGTTCTCTTCAACCTGCTGGCTGATGTGCTTCAGCATCTGCTCGATCCGCGATTGCGTCCATGATCCGGCGATTTTTGCACAATCCGTTGGGAGTCGCCGGGGCCGTTTTGGTTCTGGTTGTGGTCCTGCTTTCGTTAGCGGCGCCACTCCTTCCACTGCCGGATCCGAATGAGACCCGTCTGACCTCCCGCCTGTTGACTCCTGGCTCGGATGGTCATCTGCTCGGGACCGATTTGTTGGGACGTGACATTCTCTCACGCCTGATCTGGGGTACCCGCATCAGCTTGGCCGTGGCCGTGGCCGCCACGCTCATTGCGGCTTTTTTTGGTTCAAGCATCGGTTTGGTGGCGGGATATTTTGGACGTCACTGGGACAGCTTCCTCATGCGGGGCATCGACATGGTGATGGCTTTTCCCTACCTCCTTCTCGCGCTTGCCATCGTGGCGGTGCTTGGCCCGGGCCTCCTTAACGCTCTTGTTGCCATCGCCATCGTAAATATCCCGTTTTTTGCGAGGACGGTGCGCGGCGCAACCATGGGTCTGGTCAAACGCGATTTTGTGGACACCGCCCGCATGAGCGGACGCTCCGAGCTTGCCATCCTCCTGCGGGAAATTTTGCCAAATGTCCTTCCTGTCATCATCATCACCATGGCCACCACGTTGGGGTGGATGATTTTGGAAACGGCGGGGCTTAGCTTTCTTGGGCTCGGGGCGCAACCCCCTCAGGCGGACCTTGGCTCCATGCTAGGCGAGGGACGCAAGCTCCTGCTCATCACCCCTCACCTCGCCCTGCTGCCCGGGTTGGTTGTTTTTGTTCTGGTGGTTGGCATCAATCTCGCCGGGGATGGGCTGCGCGATGTGCTTGACCCTCGAATGACTCCAGGTATGTCCGGTGCCCCCTGCGCGGCGACCAGGGTTGACCATTCCAAACCAGTTCCGGTTTCTGATGAACCCTCGGCCTTGCTTGAAGTTTGTGACCTTTTGATTGAATTTCAATTCCCAGACCGGCGGGTTCAGGCGGTGAAATCGCTGAGCTTCACTCTCCAACGTGCCGGCACCCTTGGGCTTGTGGGTGAATCTGGAAGCGGCAAGTCTGTGACGGCGCTTTCCCTCATGCGCCTGCTCCCCTCACCCCCCGCAGTGATCACGAGTGGGAGTGTTCAATTCGATGGCCACGATCTGCTCCAAGCGAGCCCTCGTCAACTTCGGCGTCTACGCGGCAATCGGGTTGGTTATATTTTTCAAGATCCACTGACCTCGTTGAACCCCATGTTTCCCGTGGGTGATCAGGTCGCCGAATCGATTCGTCTCCACCGCGGGTGTTCGCACCGCGAGGCCTGGAAGGAATCTGTGGAACTGCTCGACACCCTGCGTATTCCTCACGCCGCACAACGCGCCCGCAGCTACCCCCACGAACTATCCGGCGGCATGCGTCAGCG
>JBGTLQ010000086.1:0-3125 GCA_041744075.1 Terrimicrobiaceae bacterium | reverse complement strand
CCTCGGCAGCAAAATCCATTCCCCAACCATGCAAACTGACCCTGATATCTTCTTTCATTGATTCAAATTCGTCTTGCGGGGCCAGCATGCCGATTCGGAGTTGGTACCGCGGGAAATTCCTGAAAAAGAGTCCAATGGTGAACACTTCACCAAACTGCTCATATTCTGCTTCCAATAATCGCCCTTCCTGTCCCCCAAAAAATATCCAGTTTTTATCCTCAGGTTTTATGGTCACATTCAGAGCATCTGGCGGAATCAAGGTCCGAAGAATCTCCGTGTATTCTTCCAAGTTATTCTCCGTCAACGCTCCGAAACTGTTCCCCGTAATGCTTTCAAATGTAACGGTCCCCCTTCTCTGTTCTCCAGGAAAAAGGTGCAGGCGCGAAGATTCGCCTTTGTAATTCCAGCCGCTGGGAGGGCGATATTTCACAAAGCCCGCCTCACTTTTGAATCGCAGATCCTTGAAGACCACTCCGTCCAAATCATACTCTACAACCTCGGGAGTGAAGTTAATTTGTGCAAAGACAGCCCCATGGAGCAAAAGCAGAAAACCAAAGAGAATGCGAGTGCGTGACATACCAGGCAAAAGATGATTGAAGCGGGAGTGGATCTATCATGCCCCATTCAGGACATGCCTTTGATTAGTATCCATTGCCTGAAGACCAGCTTGAGGGCAACTCGTAAGTGGATTTGCCGGGATGAATCGCTCTGCCGCGACCGAACTCCGTATCAGCAAGGAGCCATTCGCCCTGCTCCTCTCTAAACATGTTATCATAATACCAACGTCGGCGCGGGGCCGAGTAAACTTCACTATTTCCCCAATTCCCACTTGCAAATTTGCTTCTGTAAAGCTGAATCAAAGATCCATAAAAAGTCACATGCCGCGAGCCTCCCCAAGTCTCAAGAAACCTGGGAAAATTTTCCAAACCACCACTATACTTGTCTTTTACGTCGGGATTGATCTTCCCATCCGCTGCCATTTTGCCGCTGGGAACGTTGCCAGAAACCACGATTGCATTGAGAGTCGTGTGAGCAGCGAGTCTGGTATCTAGGTCGCTGTAGCTGTTGGCATCAGACCAATTATTGGAAAGAATATTGAAGGCATCTGCTGCAATCATTGCGGGTTTGCGCTCGTAGCCATCTGAATTTGTAAATTCGTTATATCGGTCGTTCCCCATTTTTTTGTTGGCCAACACATCTGTAGCCGACGGGACGTCTCCATTGGCCCCCGTATCGTCGTTGCCATTGTTGCTCGTGGGGCTTCCGGTCACAGCATCTCCGGCCTCGACTTGGCGCCCGGTGTTAAAATCACCCAAAACATATACCGGATTATCAGAGGCAAGGGCAAACGAACCACTCGGATTTCTCAAAGAGGTCAAATCTTCACTTAACACACCCGCATTGACCAAACGGATGCCTTTCTCCAAATTACTCCGATTCACTTGGCTCACGTTGTCCGCTGCCAAAACCATTGCAGGGCTTTTATCTTTTACGGCAATTGCATTGGAGGCATTGGAAGTCCAAGCCCTTTCTGCCGACTCATCAGTGATATAAACCATGCCGTTAAATCCCGATGGCAGGTTAGGATGATTTTTTGCGCCAAGCACGACTGAGGACGAACCGGTGAGTTGTGCGGCAGAAACACCGGCTATCGGCAAAGCGGAAGACGTCGCCTCAGCCGCCAAATTTGTTCTTATGGCGTCATCGGGTTTGCTCCCCAGCAGGGAAGATAATTTCTCCATATCAAAGGATGTCACATGCATGTCTGCGGCCTCCCTTTTGTCATTAATAATCTGCGCCGCGTTGCCGGAGGGATTGACTTGTGTCGCAAGATTGGTCGTTGCATTCAAGGAACTGCCTCGGACAATTGTGGCTGCAACCGCTGCGAAAAACGGATCCGTGCGTGGAACCGCCACCTCTTTCGCAGGTCTATCCCGATCGCTGTAGTCTTTAATGTATACCGCAAGCCTGTCTGGTGAATTGATCGGAACCGATGAATCAACAATAATGCGAACGTCCGCTTGGTTATACAATCGAAAACCTTCAATCGGATCCGGGAAATTAGGATCCGGTTTTTCGATGAGCTCACGTCCCATCCCCGCATGGTTCGGGTTTGCAAGGTCATTGAATAATATTTCGGGGTTGGTACCCAAAACTTCCGAACGAGTTGAGCTTGGGGTGCTTTGGCCGAAGTGCGCAGCGCTCCGCAGGGACTCCCGTGTGCTTGGGTTCCACGACAATTGCGCAGGATCGCTCAGATTCGGTGTTTCGTTGGCGGGCAAAACCGCTCCCCATCGCGAGTTTCCTGCCTTGGAGTTTTTGCGTGTGCCATCTCCCGGGGCAAAACCATTATTAATCGTTCCCGCAGCACTGACTTTATCCCAGATCGTAAGATTGGTGCTGCTATAATAAATATTCTCATTGCCTCCGAGCTTCCCAAAGACGCCTTGAAGTGCTCCGGGATGCGCCTCAAGACGATGCTCAAAAAATGCGAAATAGTCAGTTAACGCCACTGTCGTTACTTCGAATGTTCTTAAGACTGAAGCGGCAATCGGCATAGAGTTTAGACCGGCTCCTTCGCGAATGACCGTCACTTCAGCGGCATATCGATAAATACTGGTGGGCTGATCGGGCGCGTTGACCATCGCTGCGAATCCAGCGCCCCCGCTGTTTTCGGGCATTGCGTCGTCGTTCTCCATGACATCACCATCGCGGTCAAGTGGAAGGACTTGGTAACGCACGATGCTGTATTGCGTGCCGTTTACGTTGAACGCTTGCGCTATCCTGAGATCATTCGTCGGAACGCCTTCCTCAATAAATCGCAATTCATCCCTGGTCGGCAGCCGACCAGAAGTCATATCCATATTGTTGCTAACGTAGTGCCTCCATTGGGCAAACATCATCTCCATGGCACCATCTGCCAAAGCTTGCGCTTGCATGGATGCCTCTGCTCTGGCGGTCATTCTCGCATTTTGTGAGGTGAGTTGAAAAGCTGAACCCACCAGCACTGACAGAATGGCAACGGTGATAAGGGTGATAATCAGAAGATTGCCCTCGTTTTTTTGCAAATAGTGCCGATTCAATTTTGAATTGTGGTTCATGAGGTCTGTGGGTTGTTAGATTGA
>JBGTLQ010000085.1:0-5175 GCA_041744075.1 Terrimicrobiaceae bacterium | reverse complement strand
TCTTCCATTCTTCGGGGCCGAAGGCCATCTCGCGGTCGTTGAGCAGGCATTTTCGCAAGCCTTCCAACATGGCCTCCTCGGGAAGATTCTGGCCGATGAAAACGAGTTGCTGGCGACGGTCGCCGTAAGGCTTTTGCCAATCGGCCATGATGCTGCGCAGGGTTTCGTCATCGGTGGGCAGTTCTTTGGCCGTTGCCCACCAGAATCCCACAGGTCGATACTCCGCGCTGCCACCTGCCTGAGACCAGAGGCCGATCATGTCGTGCCGCGTGGCCAGCCAGAAATACCCTTTCGAGCGCAGCAAACCCGGCCATTCCGTATGAATAAAATCCCAGAAGCGTTTCGGGTGAAACGGACGCCTGGCGCGAAACACGAAACTGCCGATGCCGTATTCCTCGGTCTCCGGCGTGTGGATGTTGTTCAGTTCCTTGAGCCATCCGGCGGACTGCTGGGCCTTTTCCATGTCGAACCGGCCCGTGTCGAGCACCTCGCCGAGAGGCACACGTCCGCGTTCGGATTCGACGATGCGGGCGTCGGGATTGAGTTTGTGAAGGATGGCGCGGAGTTCGTCGCGTTGCTCTGGCGAAACGAGATCAATTTTGTTGATCACGATCACGTCAGCGAATTCGACCTGATCGGCAAAAAGATCCGAGATGGTGCGATGATCCTCCTCACTGAGGGCAATGTTCTTTTCAATCAGGGTGTCGGACTCCTCGTATTGGGTGAGGAAGTTTGCGGCATCAATCACCGTCACCATCGTGTCGAGTCGTGTGAGCGATTGCAGACTGCGCCCTTCTTCATCAGCAAAGGTGAATGTCTGAGCGACGGGCAAGGGCTCGGAAATCCCGGTGGATTCAATGAGGAGGTAGTCGAAACGCCCCTCGTCGGCCAGGCGCGTGACTTCCTTCAACAAATCTTCACGCAGGGTGCAGCAGATGCAGCCGTTGGACATCTCGACGAGTTTTTCCTCGGTGCGGCTGAGTTCCGCCCCGCCATCGCGCACGAGCGCGGCGTCGATGTTCACTTCGCTCATGTCGTTGACGATCACCGCAACGCGGCGGCCTTCGCGATTGTTGAGGACGTGGTTGAGCAGTGTCGTTTTGCCCGCTCCGAGGAAGCCGGAAAGAACGGTGACGGGCAGTTTGATTTGGGATTCTGGATTTTGGATTTTGGATTGCATAAAGAATTAGCAGGCGCAGTTGTTGGGCAGATCGATGCAGAGGCGGAGGCGATATTCCCCGCGATGGCGGACGGGGGCGCTGCGGTGGATGAGAGAATTATCCTCGTCCTCGGACCAAGCACGGCCTTTGAAGACCGCGACATGCCAGTTCGCGATGGAGCGAATGGAGGTGGCGTCCTTGAAAATGGCGGCATTGGCTTCGTGAATGCTGCGGCCTTGGGAGCCGAGTTGGTCACGTCGGACATTGGAGTTCTCCAGCCATTGGGTTCCTGGACCTGCGTAGGTGCAGAGCATCCGCATCCGCAGCGTGTCGGAATGAAAAAGTGCACAGCCGTCGTCCTCAACGCGCTCCAGGCGCACGCGGGGATGGCGAGTTCCGGCCAAGTCGGCGAAGAGGGAGGCCAACTGGACAATGTCTTCCACAAAAGCCGGGAAGCCGGACGAGTTGGCCACTGTCGGATGGTTCGGGCGGATTGCCGCCGTGATCTGCGCTTCGTCGGGAGCACGTAGATCCAGTTCCAGCGCCGCCGCGGAAGCGAGGATCGTTTCAATGGCCGGTGAAGCGGCGGAAAGAGGGCTCCGGCGCCAGATGCAGAGATTCAGCGTCGTTTCCTCGATTCGCCGCAGGACTGCGGGTGTGTCGTCAGAAGCCAAGTGGCACGGGAGGACGGGAGGTTGGTCAAGCAGCGCGGGCATAAATTTCAGATGCGGTTTGATTGGGGAAAAATGGAGTTGGCGGTTTGGGGCGGCGGAAGCCGCGGCGAAAAAGCTCTCTGGCGCGAGGCGTTGAGGCTGGGTCCTGCACAAACGATCTCCGCCATGTTTCCGCTTGCTCGGGCGGGAGCCATGGTTTGCCGCCCATGCGGGAAAGCAATTTCATCCAGCACTTCTGCCGGTAGCCGCTGGTGGTCTGCGCGTGGACCCACGATTCGTATTCGGAAACCCACTCCACCAGTGGACGACTGAGATTGAGCATAGCGTCAGCATTTAAAGCGGTGTGGCGCTCCTCTTCATACGCGCCGGGAGTCAAAGGCTCATCGCCTGAGCAGGAATAAAGGCGTTCTCGGTTGCGAATAAAAACCACCCCCTCGTCGAATCGGGGATACCAACCCGCGCAAAAGCTGTGCACCTCCACCGTGCCGTCCCGCCAGTCCATGCGATAGCGGCTGCTCCCCTCTCCGGTATTTTCCTCGCGGCCAAGCCGGGTCATACCGAATCGGACAAGAAGATTTCCCTCCCGGTGGCGCGCATCACAACCCCAAAAAAACATCTGCTGCTGCAGGCAGCCACACGCATCCCGCACGAGGCTGCGGCGACGCGATGGAGTAGCGGGTGGGGACTTGCGATCAAAAAATTTGCTCATGATGAAAATGAGAAGTTAATCTCAAGTTCAGTAATTGATAGTTGACTATCACTTCCCGTCAAGTCATAAACCGCCGTCTTTCCAAATATGAAAACAACCCAACTCCTTAGTTTTATCGCATTGCTTGGCGTGAGCCCGGTCTTTGCCCAGCAGGAAATCCTCAATGATCAGCAAGAGGCCGCAGGGGCGACCGCAGGGATGAAGGAGTGGCTCGAAGGCGACAACGCGCTCGGAGATTGGGGCGGTGTCCGCACCACTTTGGAAGATAACGGAGTAGAGATTTTCGGCGGCTACACGACCGAGGTCTGGGGCAACACCACCGGCGGACTCGAACAAGGTACCGTTTATACCGGGTTGCTCGATTTTGGCATAAACCTCGATCTGGAAAAAGCGGTGGGATGGCAGGGGGCGAGCGTGAGCACGACGTGGTTGTGGTTGAGTGGTCGTGATGCCAGCGAGGATCTCGTCGGGAATTTTCTTACCATCTCCAACATTGCGGGTTTCAACACCCTGAGGATGCTGGAACTTTGGTTTCAGCAGAATCTGCTCGATGACAAAATCTCGCTGCGGCTGGGTCAGCTTACCGCCGACTCGGAATTTGTCATTTCCGACTACGCGGGAACGTTCATTAACGGCACCTTCGGCTGGCCGGCTTTTCTCTACACCAACCTCCCAGCAGGAGGTCCCGGCTACCCGATGGGCACTCTGGGGGCGCGGTTGGCCGTCACTCCCGTGGACTGGTTCACCTTCCAATCCGCCGTCTTTCAAGGCAATGTCTATGATCAGAATGTGAACCGCCACGGGTTCCGCTGGCGGCTTGACGGGGAAAACGGCTTTCTTTTCCTTAACGAAGGCCAAGTGCGCTGGAACCACCGCGAAGACGAAACCGGGCTGCCGGGACAAGGCAAGGCGGGCATGTGGATCCAGACCGGCGAACTCGCCAACACCTTGGCTGAAAGCACAAACTCGGGCAACTACGGCTGGTATTTCATCCTAGACCAGATGCTCTATCGCGAGCCCTCAGCCGAGCTTCCGGCGCCGACCGGAAACTCCAAAGATGGAAAATCCGTGGTCGATAGCAAGGGAGGAAAGTCCTTCAAGACTCCAATCGCGATGGAAAAATCCGATCAAGGTTTGGGTTGGTTTGGCCGGATCGCCTTCACCAAGGAAGACCGCAACTTTGTCAATTTCTACTTCGACACCGGCCTCACCTACAAGGGTCTCGTCCCCACGCGGGATCAAGACACGCTGGGTGTCGCCTTCGCCTATGCCCAACTTGGCAACACCGCGCGGAACTCGTTGATTGACGAAGGCTCGGTCGGCGTTGGAGCGGAGATGGTGCTAGAAGTCACCTACCAGTGCCAGGTGACTCCCTGGCTCGTGATCCAGCCCGATGTCCAATATATCATAAATCCCGGCGGCACACAGGACCTGGACAACGCTTTCGTGATCGGAGGACGCGCCGCCATCACGTTTTAGCTGACGGGGCGGGGTCCCTCTCTCGTCGGGGATGGGCCGCTGTCCATGGGAGGAAATTAAACCATGAAGAGCATGAAGAATATGAACTCATCCTTCCCTCCTTCATGTCCTTCATGCTCTTCATGGTAAACCCTGCTTCCCGGCTTCGAGTCACGAAAGTCGTTCTTGAGAAGGCTACGACTACTCGGGTGGCATGGCAGGATTAACGCCCTGCTCAATGAGGCTTTTCAACTTCGCCGCCTCCATCGATTCGACATGGCCATCGGCATACGATTAGTTTTGATAGTTGACTCTCATATGCTGGCGAATATAAACGGGGGATATGCCCTATACGACGCAGCAAAAGCTCATTGTGAGCGCCGTCATCGAGAAATCCAATCGCCCGCTGACGCCTTTGGATATCTGCGAGGCTGCGAAGGTAAAAGTTCCCTCGCTTGGCATTGCCACCGTATACCGTGCGCTCAAACAGTTCGTTGAAGAAGGCAGCGTTCGTTTGGTCGAGGTGCCCGGAGCGGCTCCGCACTACGAACACGTCTCACGCCAGCATCATCATTTTTTCCTGTGCAAGCAGTGCAAACACCTTTTCGACCTCGTCGGCTGTGTGAGAGGGGTCAACGCGATGGCTCCCTCTGGATTTCAGGTGGAGAGTCACGAAATCGTTCTCTACGGCAGCTGCCCCGACTGTCTGGCGGCCTGACTGGAGAATGTTTATTGAACGTTTCAGGATTTTTGTGGACCAATAACTGATATTGAAAACTCAAGTTCAATAAACCGCCCCGCTAACTCGCTCCATTATATCCATGAAAATACTCCATCAACTCAGTTTGGGCCTTGCCGTTTGCGCGTTCTCGACCGCTTCTGTTATGGCAGCCACTGTCAACATCGTTGCCGCCGAAAACTTTTACGGGGGCGTCGTGCAGCAAATCGCCGGTGATTCCGCGCAAGTCACGAGCATTCTCAACAACCCGAATCAGGATCCGCACGAGTTTACGACTGATGCCGCGACCGCCAAGGCCGTCGCGGATGCCGACATCGTGATTTACAGCGGCATCGGCTATGATGACTGGATGGAAAAACTCCTCGGTGCCCAAGGCAAACCGGGACGGGTCGTGATCAAAGTGGCCGACTTGATCGGAGCGAAGGACGGCGACAA
>JBGTLQ010000084.1:0-6498 GCA_041744075.1 Terrimicrobiaceae bacterium | reverse complement strand
AAAATGTTTTTCGTAGTCTCAAAAGCTCAACGTAGCGGAAAACGGAACGTTTTTCGTTAAACACTCGGTAGCTGGTTTGCCAAACCCGCCGACTTATCTTTTTACTTCTTGCTTCGAAGGGTTGTCCCCGCAACCCAAACTCCCGGCACAAGAATCTTCCTTGGCTGAGGGGGTAGGCCCAGTTCATTGCGGCTGAGGGCGGAGATAATCAAATCAACAGCAGCAGCCCCAACAGCGGCATGGCTTTCGCTCACACCACTCCACTCGGAGACGTCATCAACCAAGTTCAGGTTTGCGAGGCCGATGTCCTTGGGGACAGAAAGCCCAAGTCCCTCCACCCAGGGGCGAATCACAGGATTGACGCATAAAATGGCGTCTGGTTTGTGTTTTTCCAACCATTGATCGAACTCCACCGGGCGTCCCTCTTTAAACCGCTCCAGAAAGAGGATCGGAATCTGGTAATCCTTTTGATGGCTTTGTTGCTCGATCAAGAAGCCGGCTCTCGCGCGGCCGTGGGCCTCGTTATCGAGATACTTGCTGTAAACAAATCCAATACGTGAGTATCCCAATTTGAGAAGGCTTTGGTAGGCGAGCCTGGCGTTGTAGAAGAGATCGCGATCTGCGGAGGGGAATCCTTGGGGGTAAAAGAGGGAACCAATATCAAAAACCCCGGCAGGTTTGTCTCGATGGCCACCACCAATCACGGAAACCACACAGTTTTCCCAGTGGGTTTCCAAAAATGAGGTGTTGAGTACCAGTGGCAACACAATGCCATAGATGCCGTGCTGAAGCATGTGCTTGGAAGCCTTGCGCACTTCGTCTTCGGTTGAATGACCGTTGTTCGCAGCAATATCGAGCTGCTCCAGGCGGTATCCCAATGATTCACAGCGTTCGCGTGCTCCCTCCATATAACCTCGAAGCCATGGAAAATCGGTCCAGCAATGAGGATTGGGATAGTCATTGATCCAGCCCAAGGTGGCCTGCATCCTGTGCGGACGGCTCGATCGTGCCTGGGACTGAAACATGGAAACTAGAGGGTTCGGTCGATATCCCATCTCCCTTGCGATTTTTTGGATTTTATCACGGGTCTCGGGGGGAATCGTGGGATGATTGCGCAACGATCGCGAAACTGTTGCTTTGTGTACGCCAGCAGCTTTGGCTATGCTTTCGAGGGAAACTCTTTGTACTTTCACGGGATTAGCGTAAATTATACAACTTGTTGCGCAACATGCAAGCGCTTACTAATACGTAGTTTTCATGGTTCGTCACATTTCTGAAATAAGAAAAAGGGTGAGAACCTTTCCATGAACTGTTACGTTCTCACTTTTTGCCATGCTGACTGTATCCAAACTCACCAAATCCTATGGAGGGCGCATTCTCTTTGAAGACGCCTCCCTACAAATCAATCCCGGAGACCGAGCCGGATTGATCGGGCCCAATGGGGCTGGAAAATCGACACTATTTTCGCTGATTCTTGGGGAAAACGCCCCGGATGTTGGTACGGTGAGTCTACCCAAAGGCTACACGCTAGGCTTTTTGCCTCAGGAAAGTGCGCCTTCAGGGGAAGAAACGGTTCTTCAACTTGCGGCATCGACCAGTCCAGAAATGGCGGAGGTTTTTGAACAGCTGCGCAAATTCCCTGATGAGGAAGCCCATGAGCACCATGAGGCGGTCGCAAAGTTCGTGGAGTTGGATGGCTATAACATTGAGGCCAAAGCCAAACGCATTCTCTCCGGCTTGGCGTTCCGTGAGGAAGATTTCCACAAGCCTGCCCACACCATGAGCGGCGGGTGGATCATGCGTGCTCATCTGGCACGACTCCTTGTTATGGAGCCCGATCTTCTCATGTTGGATGAACCGACCAACCATCTCGATTTGGAATCCTTGGGGTGGTTCCAGAATTATTTGTCAAATTATCCTGGCTCCATTCTTGCGATTTCTCATGATCGGGCCTTTCTAAACGCCATTTGCGAAGTCGTTATCGAAATCTCACGGGGACGCCTCACCAAGTATAGCGGAAACTACGATTATTATCTGGAGCAGAAAAAAGCCCGCGAGGAACAATACGCGGCCGCCTACAAAAACCAGCAGCGGGAAATTGCCCACTTGGAGGATTTTATTAACCGCTTTCGCGCCAAGGCCAGCAAGGCCGCTCAAGCTCAGGAACGCATCAAAAGGCTCGCGAAAATGGAACGGCTCGCACCCCCGGAAAATGCGGAGGCCACGGTCAAATTCCGTTTCCCGCAGCCGCCGCGAGGTGGTCAGCGGGTGATGACCCTCAAAAATATTCGTCAAGCCTACGGCGACCATCTCGTGTATGAGGACTTAAATCTTGAGGTCGAAAAGGGTCAACAAACGGTGCTTGTGGGCCCCAATGGTGCAGGCAAATCAACCCTCTTAAAAATTCTGGCCGGCCTGCTTCCGCTATCTGCCGGAGAGCGTGTGGTCGGTCATAATATTTCCGTGGGTTATTTTGCCCAACACCGCACGGATGTCTTGGATATCAAACGCAGCGTCCTTGAAGAAGCCCTCGAACACACCACCGGAGTGAACGAACAATCTGCCCGCTCGGTCCTCGGGTCCTTCCTCTTCCGAGGGGATGATGTTTTTAAGAAAGTCTCCGTTTTAAGTGGAGGCGAAAAAAGCCGCCTGGCCCTCGTGAAGCTGCTATTGGATCCACCCAATTATTTATTACTGGATGAACCCACCACACACTTGGATATTGCCAGCATTGATGCCCTGATCTCCGCCCTCAAGCAATACGAAGGCACGCTTGCGTTTGTCAGCCATGATGTCCACTTCATCCGCGCCATCTCCACGTCCGTGCTCCACATCCACTCCGGACAACTGACTCCCTACGCCGGGAATTACGATTACTACTTGGACAAAACCAGCGCCTCCTCGGCCAAAGACGCCTTGGTGGCCGTTCTTCACAATCATCGCCCCAATCAGGACGTGGAAACCGAAGTGGTCGAAGACCGTCCCAAATTAGGACTCAAAGAAATTCGTGAACAACGGCGCGCAGAAGCCGAGGCAAGGAAGGTCCTCGCCAAACAACGCCACGAGGCCGAGGCCCAGCTCGCATCTGTCGAAGCAGAAATCCAGCGATTGGAGACGCGTCAAAACGAATTGGCCGCCGCCCTTGAATCCCCCGAAAGCCCCTCCGCCGCCTTCGTGATGAACCGCGATCTCTCCAACGTCGCCGAAGCTCTCGAAGTCGCCAACGCCAAATGGAGCGCCCTCGCCGAAACCGTCGGCCAACCCGAGCCTGCGTGAGCAGATAGTGATCGATTTGGTTCCCCTCGTCTCATGTGGTCGGAGAACGGCCACCCTTGGAACACACGTTGGTTTGGGGTAGTTCGCCGTGGAACTGGCGAGGACCGACCATACGTTGTGCGGGTGGAGTATTGATTCAGACACCGAGCAGCCTTTGATTGTGGTTTTGCATGGCATCTTTGGGGATGATCGGAACTTATTCGAAATGCTTGCGGATGTCCGCAATCTGGACGCCATTGTGTATCAGGCGGCTTCGTATCGACAGTTCGACTGGGCAGATATTTCCGCATCGGAAACATGGACAGGGCTTGAGCAGGTCCTCGAAAATTATCCCATCGACCGTGACCGGATTTCCCTGATGGGACATCATATTGGTGGAAGGGGAGCGCTTCAGCTGGCTATGGATCGCCCGGGATTTTTTGCTGCTATTGCCCCGATGTATCCGGGCATTGACGTGCGTTTGCCCTACCCTGCCTTGGCCGTGTATCCGCATTTTTATGAGCAAGCGGTGGAGGAAAATCACATTCCATTTCCAGTCTTTAAAAAACCCGAGCAGCCTGAACCCCTGACCAATGAGGTTGAGAGAGCGATTTACGGACAACTCTCGCTTGCGACGCGTGCGGAGAATCTGACGGGTTTGCCAATAAAAATGGTGATCGGGGAGTCCGCCCCTGACGCCGCCGCAGAACGTCTTGCGCTACTTGAGCGGTTACAGAAACTCGGAATTCCCGTGACCCTTGACAAGGTCCCCGGTGCCATGCACGGCAGTCGTCCGCCGCAATTTCAAGACCCAGAATTTTATCGCTGGCTGCTGGAACCAACCCAATCCGCTGATGCCAGAACGTTATGCCGTGGTGATCACGTCTTCAACACCCGATGGATACAAGGTCTGGGACAAACGACATGGGGTGGATTTTGTTCTCGGAAAGGCCAACGCAGAAACCAAACAATTCGATGTCACTCTCATGGGATGCTTTGACGCAGCTTGGAAATTTCAGCCTGACCTTGCGCAATTCGAAGAGTGATTGCGGTGATTGAAAGGGGAGGAAGTTCCATGTCTTCCAGTGAGATAGCAGAAGCAGAAAGCTCGGTGAGTGATGAAGAAAGGGCTTCTGGCGAATCAGCGGTCAAGCGCTGAATGGATTCCACCTGGGGGTCGGACACATGCTTGAAATTCAACCCCACTTGTTCGCTCTTGGTGTTTTTGTTTAATAGAAAAACGGTCAACCGATCTGCGATCGGCGAAGCGGTTGCATAGGCATTGACCATATTTGTCCCACTGGCCGCAACAAGCTGCTGTCCAATGTGTCGTCCCCAAAGCCCCAGGGCCTGTCCCGTGGGCGTGAGCTGATTGGTCGGCGTCAAAGAGTCATAGACATCAAGCGGTTTATCGGTCTTGTCGTTGTCAATCCAGCGAGTCACCCAGAGATGCAAATGGCTCACCCGCGGTTCCAACAAGGTTTGACCAACCATGTCAAAGATGACCAACGCGTGCCCGTGATCAGCAAAATTGTCCCATTTGTCTTTTTTGGCCCAATCGATGGCATTCGTTTCTGTGACAAGAAATTCGATGCGACTTTTTTCTTCAGAAGAAAGTTGGGATTGTTGAAGGAGAGTCTCCGCTTCCTGGATGTGCACGACCAAATTGGGTGTGCTGGATTGGAAACGTTCGTAGCCCTCTTTCCATCCGAAAGTAGGGTAGTTGTGAAGGGAGATAAAATCCACATGCGGCCACAGGTCCGGGATGGCGAGCAATTCCTTGAGTCGTGAATTTTTCCAAATATTGATACCGATCTTGATCGAGGGATCCTCCGCTTTCATGGCGAGAGCAAACGCAATCACATCGTCTGCATATTGCTTGGCACCGGGATCGACGCTGCTGTTGTTGACCTCAGGAGAGATGTCTGTCTCGTTGCCAATTTCCCAATAGCGAATCTTTCGGCCTTTGGTGATGTTAGAGTAACGCACCCAAGCCGCCGCCGAGGTGATGAGTTCTTGGAGAGAGGCCCGATACTCACCTTCTTCGATTGGTCTATGGACTGAGTCATAGGCGACAATGATGACCGGTTCGCACTCCGCCGCTTCAGCCAAGTCGAGGAAAGCATCATAACCCATAATCTCAGGACGGGGTTGATGATCCGGCGTGGAAAAACGGAGATCACTCGCGGGCCATTGACTGGCCCCTCGCACGGCCCACTGCGGACGCGCAGCACTTTCCGCAGGGAAGGGGGGGACAGCCCAGAGGTAAGTGTCTCCCTGTTCTCCCTCCGGAAACCGAAGGCTGCTGACACCCATTTCCTTCAGGGCAGTTTCAAGCGGTCGGCTCCCAGCAGGGCGCTTTTCCTGCGAATCCATCAGGTGATTCACATTGATTCCGATAGGCTTGCGATCAAAGGTTCGTAGCACCTTGCTTGGATCCACTTCAATGATGTCTTGTGCGAAAACAGGCATCGCCGTGATTGCTAGAAAAGCCGAAATGGATAGGAATGTTGAGACGCAACTGGGCAGTCGTGAGTGTATTAAGGAATACGATCTTTTTACAATGCCAGTTCGGGGAAGCATTTTGTATGAGGCTAAATCGGGGACTTCGAAGTTTACAGCTAATTTTTCCGATTTGATGGTTTGCTGTCGGAGGGGGTGGGATTGGCTGCGCCTGTCCATTTTGGCTATGCTAGTTTGGATGCATCTCCTTGCGCTTCGCGCTGGCGGAGGAGGTGGGATTTGGCGAATTTTCTGCTGTTTTCAATCTCAAAATACCCCTTCAGTAGTTCGGGCCTTCGACAGACTCGTTAGGTGGAAAACTGCACTAGGGCAGGAGGAGGCGATAGAAGCGCTTTAGTGTTCCAACCGGCGGATAGCGAACGAACGCACGTTTATACGGTCAGGTGACGAATCTTGACATTTTGATTATTGAGAATCGGCCGAGAAAAGGTGTCGTCTTGCCATTCTCCTCTGGCTGTTACGCGCGAACTTTGGGCGCAACGCTCCGGTGTCTTGTGGGTGTTCCTGAGTTCTGAAAGTCACGTCCTAGGGCAGCAACATACGATAGAAGCGTTTCGTCGTTCCGGCCGGTGGATTGTCGAAGATCGTGACAATGCCAGATGAATTGGCGACTCGTGTCCCCAGCGTTTGCCAACTGTCTGGCGTCAGGTCCGGCGAGAATTGGATCGTATACTCTTGCCCAGGGTTTCCGAGATAATCGAGGTCGAACCCGCCACCTTC
>JBGTLQ010000083.1:0-15155 GCA_041744075.1 Terrimicrobiaceae bacterium | reverse complement strand
TGCGTACAACCGGTAGGGTCGGCGGTCCCTCGCCGACCGTCGCATGAAGAGAAAATTCGGCTGGCAAGGGACTGCCTCGCCCTACCCCAAGGAAGAACAAGCTGGCGCAAGCGCGAAGCACCCGTTCGCTGGTAGGGGTCGGCAGTCCCTTGCCGACCGTCGCGTGAATGAACAATTGGGCTAGGGAGTCGGATCATCGTTCGACTATTGACCCGTTTTGAGGCACCGGAGGCGCAGAGGAAATTAGCCGGTGGCGCGAGCCACCGGATTCTTCCGTTCGCAATGCGCCCCGGCTGGGGCGCTGGAAGAATTTGGGACACAGAATGTTTGCTCTGCGAGAAGCACCGCCCCTGCCGGGGCGAACCTGATTTCCCAGAAACCGGTGGTTTGCACCACCGGCTAATATCTATTGTGCCTCCGGCACACCTGCCTGCCATTCCCCCCAGCCTCGGCCGGGACCGTAGAGGAATTTGGAACAAATTTCTTGGCACGCTATCTCAATGAATCACGTTCCAATATCCTCGACCTGCGAGGTCCTCCGTATTCTCTGTCACACGATCGGCAAATAACCACAATTTCCGAGTTGTCAATTTGGCCAAGAGCGTGGATGTTACTTGCCGTCAGCCCGCTCTTCCGGTCTGATTCAAACCGTTCTGCCATCCGCCAAATCCAAAACGCCCACGCATGCCCAAATCCGCAGTAGAAAAACAACCGGTCGATTACTCCAAGGCACCGATCAATGCAAAACTCAGCTCTGAGGACAAGCTTGGCTTGCTCCGTCAGATGTTGCGCATCCGTCGGTTCGAACAGACGGCTCTGAAATTCTACAACGTGGGCAAAATGGGGGGATTCCTCCACGTGTATATCGGCCAGGAAGCGATTGCGACTGGCACCACTTCGCTCATGGGCGATGATGATCATGTGATCACCGCCTACCGCGATCATGGTCATGCCTTGGCCGTGGGCATGGGAATGAATGAATGCATGGCGGAGCTTTACGGCAAGGCCACCGGCTGCTCGAAAGGCAAAGGCGGATCAATGCACTTTTTTGCCCCTGACAAAAATTATTGGGGTGGTCACGGCATTGTTGGGGGTCAGACCCCGCTGGGGCTTGGACTCGCTTACGGCATCAAATACAAGGGCTTGAAAGGTGCAGCCCTCTGCTTCCTTGGAGATGGGGCCGTCAATCAAGGCTGCTTTTACGAAAGCCTCAACATGGCAGCGCTCTTCGAACTTCCCGTGATCTACATCATCGAAAACAACAAGTATTCGATGGGAACCAGCCTTCAGCGTTCCTCGGTAATCGACAAGTGCCTCGCCCAACGCGCCGAAGCCTTCCAAATCGAATGGGCTCAAGCGAATGGCGAAAATCTTTACGAAGTCCGGGCCGTCACCCAAAAGGCCATCGAGCGCGCGCACAAGGAGTCAAAGCCCATGGTCATCGAGTTTGACACCTACCGCTACTACGGTCATTCGGTCGCTGACGCCAAACACAAGGGCGGCTATCGCGAAGAGGAGGAAATCGAACGCCACAAAAAAGAACATGACCCCCTCCGGTTGTTCAAGGCAGTCTTGATCTCAGAAAAAGTTCTCAGCGAGGAGCAATACGAGGCCATTGATGCAGAAGCTAAGGCCGAAGCCACGGAGTCCGCGAAGTTTGCTGACGAAAGCCCAGCCCCAACCGTTGAAAGCATCTTCGATGATGTGTATTTTGAGGTGGACCGTCAGACCGAAGCCGGACGCACCGGACGCTTCTTTTTTAATGACTAACCTCCCAAACCGGCTCAACCCTTTTATTTTTTAACTCATGGCCCTGATTGAATACCGAGATGCTCTGAACCAAGCCTTTGCCGAGGAGATTGAACGCGACCCGAATGTGGTCTTGATGGGAGAGGAAGTGGCCCAATACGACGGTGCTTACAAAGTCACCAAAGGGCTCTGGAAAAAATATGGCGACAAACGCGTCGTCGATACCCCCATCAGCGAAGCCGCTTTTATTGGCATGGGCGTTGGTGCCTCAATGCTTGGCCTGCGCCCCGTGATCGAACTCATGTTTTGGAGCTTCGCGACCGTCGCCTATGACCAAATCGTAAACAACGCAGGTCAGGTTCGCTACATGAGCGGCGGGCTGATCAATGTCCCTATCGTGATCCGCGGCCCCGCCAATGGCGGCACCAATGTCGGCGCGACCCATTCCCACACTCCCGAAAATTGGTTGGCCTCCATTCCAGGACTCAAAGTTGTCAGCCCGGTGAATGGCTATGACGCCAAGGGCCTCATGAAAACCGCCATTCGCGACAATGATCCCGTGATGTTCATGGAGAACACCCTCCTTTACGGTGAAAAATGCGAAGTCCCTGAGGAGGAATACCTCATTCCTCTGGGTGTGGCTGACCTCAAGCGCGAAGGGTCCGATGTGTCTCTGATCGCCCACGGACGCTCAGTGAACACCGCCCTGAAAGCTGCCGAAATTTTGTCATCGGAACACGGCATCGAAGCCGACGTGTTGGACCTCCGTTCCATCCGTCCGCTCGACCAAGACGCGATCCTCAAAACTGTTGCCAAAACCCACCGCGTGGTTCTGGTTGATGAAAGCAAACCCTTCTGCGGCGTCTCGGCACAGATCGCGACTCTTATTATGGAATTGGCCTTTGACGAATTGGATGCCCCGGTTCGCCGTGTCTGCACCCTCGATGCGCCTGCTATCTACTCTCCCCATGTGGAGCATCTCCAACTCCCCACACCTGACCGGATCATCGAAAAAGTCCGCGAGATCTGCTAAGCTGGCCGATCCGTCCGAACCCACCCACTATTCTCTGTTATGCCACTGATCACGATGCCAAAGTTGAGCGACACGATGTCCGAAGGAACCATCGCCCGCTGGAAGAAAAAAAAGGGAGACACCATCGAGATGGGCGACATCCTGGCTGATATCGAAACCGATAAGGCCACCATGGAAATGGAAGCTTTCGATGAGGGCGTGCTCACAGAAATTTATGTGCCCGATGCCGGCGTGGCCAAGGTCGGCGATAAAATTGCCCTCATCCTCGCCGAAGGAGAATCCGCTGAGTCATCCGAGGAAAAGCCCAAAGCTGATCTGACCACCAAAGCTGCACCTGCGGAAAAGTCAGGCAAGGACGCTGCCAAAAGCGAGCCATCAAAGCCATCATCCTCGGAAAAATCTGCTCCCGCCGCGCCCGAATCCGGCGCACGAATCAAGGCCAGCCCGCTCGCCAAAAAAATTGCTGCCGAACGTGGCGTGACCCTTCAAGGCGTTCAAGGCACCGGCCCTGGCGGTCGCATCACATCGAAGGATGTCCCCGCCGCCGGTTCCTCCGCTCCGTCCGCAGCCGCCGCCCCCGCCGGTCCTAAAATCGAGGCCAAGCCCGCCGCCGAAGGTGACACCAAGGTTCCTCTCTCAAATATGAGGAAGGTCATTGCCGAACGCCTCCTCGCCAGCAAAACGCAAATTCCTCATTTCTACCTCTCCGTCGAAGTGGATGCCGCCGCGCTCACCCGCGTCCGCAAAGAACTCAACTCCGCCAACGAGGCCGGAGACCTGCCCAAGCTGACCATCAATGACTTTATCCTGCTCGCTGTCAGCCGCGCCGCTCATGCCAACCCAGCCGTGAACGCCGCATGGGCGGGAGATTCCATCATCCAATACGCAGGCGTTAACTTGTCAGTGGCGGTTTCTGTCGATGATGGACTCCTGACTCCCGTCATCCGTGATGCGCAAAAGCTCAATCTCAAAGAAATCAGCGCCAGCGTCAAAGACCTAGCCACCCGCGCCCGCTCGAAAAAACTCAAACCCGAAGAATTCCAAGGCGGAACCATCACAGTCTCAAACCTCGGAGCCTATGGTGTCGATCAATTCTATGCCATCGTCAACCCCCCACAGGCGATCATCATCGCTGTTGGGTCGATCGTCAAAAAACCAGTCGTGAATGCCGCTGGCGAAATCGTGGTCGGCGAACGAATGACCCTCGCCCTCAGCGGCGACCACCGCGTCGTTGATGGTGCCGTCGGCGCCACCTTCCTCGCCTCCCTCCGCCGCCTGATCGAAAACCCGGCCCTGATGTTGTTCTGAGCCGTCAGAATGGTTCGGAGCATACGGATAGCTATAGACATAAATCTTATTCCTACTGTGTAGTCCGTGTATTCTGTGGTTAATCCTTTTTTCGTGGAGGAAGGGGAAGCAAACCACAGAATACACAGAGTACACGGATTAAAGCAGACCTGTCTTCCTCGCTTTTCTGTGTACTCCGTGTATTCTGTGGTTAATATTCTTTATTCGGAACTTTGAGCGAAATCCTTGCATTCCTGGCCAGCCGACTCGAAAAGGGTCCGCTTTCCATTGGCCAGATTGTTTGCACCGGCGATTTTGTCATCACTCACTCTGACGACATTGCGCGCACGGATCTCGTCATTTCCCATGATCCCGAAGACGCGGCACGCATTGCCCGCTTCGATGAAGCCAATAACTTCCGCCCTCTCAAAACAGCCCCCAACCTCAAAACAGGCTGGCAATTAAAACTCCGCTCCCTCACCGCCACACGCCTCGCCATCGATCATTTCTATCCCGCCGCCCTCGGCAATGCCTTGGCCGTCCTCAAGGGGGAACCCATCTCCACCGACCTTTGCGATGCCTTAGGGCGCCAAACCGGCATGTATGCAGTCACAAAAAACATCACTGACGCCGAAGCTGAAGCCGTCATCGCAAAAACCTGCCCGCCCACAAAGTGCCTCAATCACATCCTTTGGAACATCAGCCCCGGGTTGCCAACTCCGCTGACGATCGCCCGAGAACAGGCAATTGAAGATCCACTCCCCCTCATCTGCTCCGAGGCCTGCCCACTGCTCATCAGCGCCGCACGCCAAGCCGTTAAGACCAGGACAGCGGATTGAGAACCAATAAGCGGAATTCACCATGAAGGACATGAAGAGCATGAAGATCAGAAACTTATGCAAATATACGTAGAGGAATTCGGAACGAATTCCTTTGATTGAGAAAAGCATTTTAAACAGAAGCTAACAAAGAGAACGAAGAATGACCCGGATTGCCACAAATGGAAAACACGAAGCCAGTGGTTGGAGAGGAGAGGAATTTTCCGGACATCCTGCAAATCCTGAAATCCTGTCAAAAAATGACTTGATCAAAAATACTTGGCCTGACTGGCGGCCTCAATTTTCTTGAACAGGGGTCTCTATGCGGTTAAAGAAACCAAATGAGACGCCATGGACGAAGTCTACCGTTCAGTTCGGCATTTGTAGGTATTATGCTGCACGCGGCATATCTCCAACAATTGCCGCGTGCGGCTCAATAATACTGTCAGCTGAACATAATGCGCACAATCATCGTCTCTTTCCTTATATTCGTGGCAAGTCTGACAGCCCACTCTGAGCTGTTCCTCCCTTCTGTATTCCCTACCACCGCGATTCTTTCCCCGGACTGCACTATTCTTAGAGTGGAACGATCGCCTAGCACGGTCACAATAGTCTTTTCCGGTCGATTGCTCTCAAGCCACGATACCCTAGAACAGAGTTATTCCACTCAGAGCCAGCATTCGATTCACATCCGAAACTCTACTGAAGATGGAGCTGGGGCATTTGCCTTGTTTTGCGATCACTTGGAGGGACTCAAGGGTAAGCCAGCCTCGATAGACATTGTGACTGCTACATACAGATGGACTGGTTCAGGGATCTATTTGGAGTTCCCAAGCTCTAGGTTCCGGATTAGTCCACTTCGAAATGAAAAAGCGAGCTAACGGTAAAGGGTGTAGCGGAGGCGAGGTAATCCCTGTCCCTGCGGGACTTTTGGCATTTCGCCTGCGGAGCAGGCTCGGATGTCAAAAGCAAGCAAGGATACCTCACCGCGGACGTTGGGAGACAAAATGAAACGTTATCTACTCGTAGTTTATGGGTTGCTTGGCAGTTTCTTTCTCGCCGTCGTGATTCTTTCGCAGACCGAGCCGGGATGGCTTTTCGACCTCAAGCAGAAAAATAAATACCCAGAGTATTATTCTTGGCGCGCGGGCAGCGGAGATTTTCCATCAAAACAGTTCTGGAGCGGTTTCAATACCGACAGACACAAAAAACAAATATTTATCGGAAAGTCGTTCAAGAAGATTCAGGAGCGGCTTCCGCTTCTTACCCCTGTGTCTGACGAAGATATCACTCTTTCGGAATTTATCAGAACCGAGCCGGTTCCAGGCGGGCGTTTTTCAATGATCCAGGGTTCTATGTGGCTCTTGGAGTTCGACGAGAACGGCGTGTGTATTGACCTCAAAATGCCAAAAGGATAAATCCCGACAGACCGATGAACCAGATCACCATCCCTTCGGGACTTCTGACATGCTTCCTGCTGATTCCGCTTCGAGGGCAGGAAGCATGCCAGAAGCAAGTGGTGATTGGTCATCGGGGACGGTCATGAAAAGAATCGTATTCATCGTCGCGTATCTTTGGCTCATCTGCTCGGCACCATGCCAGGAGCTAGCAGATTTGGTATCCCTTCCTTTGAACGGAAACGAATATTTATCATGCAGTGAGAAGCAGGCGGAGTTTTCTATTGATGTTCATGTGCGGAGACTGTCCTCGGGGAAAGTTCAACCAGAATCACACAGTGTGATACCATTTGAACCAACTTACAAAGCTACTTCTGCAATTATTACAGATGTTGTTTACATGAATGGAGGACTTACAATTACCTTTGCAGGCCGATGGGACAATGTTGCATCACCAGAGAAACAAAATGATTTCCTTTTACAGACATTCCATCTCTCGGGCGATGAGCGACTCAACCAGCACAACTTCGTTTCTATCAAGCACGCTGCAGAAAAAATCAAAGGATGACGATCCACGATTTTCTTGAAATCCAATTTGTTAGTGATTCGAGGGGGCGTAATGTTGCTGGATATATCCACGACCAAAGTTCAGATCATTTCAGGGCCTGTGCCGTTGCAAAGCAATGAATGCGAACGATCCAGCGAACCCCTGCCGGTTGTCACGCTGATCGGGGACGGCTAAAAAATCAATGAAACCCATAATCTTTATCATTCTCTCATCGATATCGATTCTTTCCACCACACATGGTTCCGAGGCCAGTTTAAACAATGATTGGTCAGTTCAGACTCTTCTCGCAGAAGGAAAAGCCGCATACCGTGATGGAAATTTTGATCTGGTTCTAAAGCGAGCAGCCCAAGTCGAGCTTATCACAAAAAGCGACTCCATGACGAAAGAACTTAAAGCTGATACTGATCTCGTCAGGAGCATCTACCTTGACGTTGTTATCTCGCATTATCGCAAGGGATTGACGGGCGAATTCACTTCCTCGTCATTTTTTTGTGCTCCACCAGTCCCTGCTGAGAAAATGGAAAGGATCGCTGCCGCCAAGCGCGAATATTCAGATAAGATCAAAACGATTTTAGAATCGCCACCAATTCCGAGTCCAATCTTTACTCTCAAAAGTAAAGATTAGACAATTATCAAGTGTAACAAAACACACCCATGATATTGAGATATTGGGGTCAGGAACACTCTCCCCCTTTTCTGAAAAAGATAAATGACCTCGCCCCATGACTAGCGTAAGCGTCATTTATAGCACAGGTCGATAAAATCGCCCTAGATTTTGCATAACCGTCAGATCGTATCGATCTGACACTTCTATCAACTACGCTGCGGCAACCCGGTGGAACTTGGTGGAGGATCTTGCCTTGGCCCAATTTTGTCTTGATGTAAATCTGATATACCGTTCATATGCATGGTATATCGAGAATTTCACAATATGAACCTTGAGAATTCCTGTTCTCCGAGTCTCGGGAATCATCAACCGACCACCAGCCATCAACTCAAATGCCCGCGTTTCGACGACGGAAGCTGGATGACCAACTTCTTTGGACTTGGATTGACTACGTAGGCAAAGGCGGAAAACCCGTTTATCCTTGAAAAGGGGTCTCAATGAAGGCTAAAAACCACCAATGAGACGCCATGCACGAAGTCTGCCCTTCGATGCGGCATTTGCAGGTGTTATGCCGCACGCGGCTCAATAATACTGTTCTCCCAAAGAAATGAACCACATCGTAACATCGCTAATGCTTCTTTTGGCATGTATGGGTGCCTGTGCTGCTCCAAGTCCTGATCCAAATAAGGAAGGCAGCCTTACTCACCTTCTGTCGTATTCCCTAGTTTATAACGCTCCTGGGAAGAGCAGCGAGGCCTCGTTTGTGGCTACTCTCACTAATATCTCGAGGCAGAATCTCAAGGTGCAAGTTAACGGCGAACAGTTCCATTCATCACTCAAAATCAAGCCGAAGAAGGGAGATGCATTTACAGTTTACGATAAGGGCTACCGGAATCTACTTATGACCTCTACATGGATTGAGCCTGTTGTTGAATTGGCTCCAAATAAATCGGTTGTTTGGATTGTGCCCATCAAGACCCTGCTGACGTTGCAAGGTGGGCCGGTGACTCATGAATCCGTTCAAGGCTGCAATGTTGTAAGTGAGATGAATATGGCGGTCGTTCCGCCGGACGGCAATTACATCGCCAACAATGCTGCTCAGACATCCACGGCGATCCACATTCCAGAAGAGGGAGCACAAGTCAGTGGTGGCAACGGCGGACAACGTCGCTAGTTCGCTTCGCTCTGGACGCCCGAATCCCGCCGTGCCACACTTCAAACGTTCGCTTCAAAATGAATATCGTGACTCACCAGCAAATTGAGCCAGACGATGACCTCCGTAAGATCTGTCGTGAGATCATCGCCGAGAACAAGACTGCCGTTGAGTGGGACCAGATCGAATCAGACGATATGTTCTCATCTGGGCCGTATGAGGGTGGGTATGACGCGACGGAGCAGGAATTCTTGTTCTCTTATTACGCGCCAGATGGGACTGAATACTGGTTTGGCTTTTCCCTTGAGATGGCGACGACGATTGCCAGCGGCGCACAATACTATTTGGACATCCATAAAGCCCAATGAATGGCCGCCCCCACAAAAACCCCGAAGCGAACGGCGCTCCATCCAACGGCGGGCAACGCTCCAGTTTGATTTCGGGCTTTTCTCCCCGCCGTGGATGAGCTAGACGTTAGCCCGAGAAAATGGAAATACTCTACATCATCGGCGGTCTCGTATTGCTGTTCATCATCTGGACCGCGATAGGCACGGCCAAGAAGATGCGAGCGACGAATCAAGTCGCTGCTACGCTCTCGCCTCAAGCTCAACAACAGTTCATCTTTTGGGACACTGAATACAACAAGGCTTTGACTCTCGGAAGGGATCGCGACGCGAAGGTGAACCGAGCGAAAGCACTCGTTGTCGCGGCGACGAACGCACCGATCTTGGATTCAGTCTCCGGAAGTTCGCCACTGCTCTGTCAACCGGGACATATTGACGGACTACCAGACGAGGATCTCGATGAACTCATCGAAGGGTTGATCGACGTCCCGCCCGGAAGCATGGGCTAACAAGCCGCGCCGTGACAACCACTACCAGCCGTTCTGTTAAGATGCTCTCCACCAACTACCACCCTCACTCCGTGGTCGACGTGCGCTCCCGCTGGTAGGAGTGCATGCGCTGGACGTTCGCTGAAAAAATGATGCGCCAAATCTTCACCATTGGAACATGCCTCCTGCTGTTGGCTTCCTGTGATTCGAGCATCACCGATTCCAAGTCGTATTCTTCGCCGGATGGGAAGCGGATCATCACAGTTGTCGAGGAGCTTCAAGGAGCCAATGACCCATCTCCATGGTGGACGCACGTTTCCCTGCGAGAGAATGGTGACGAGTTGAATAAGATTCCCGGCAACATCCTCAAGCTCAATGGTCGCGGGGCTGTCACCGCCGCATGGAACGGCGATAAAGTTGTGACGATCTTTATTGATGACACACTTTTCTCACAGGTGTCTGCCACCCCGACTGAGAAGCATGGAGTCCAGATCAGTTTCCGTAGGGCGAGCACCAAAATCGAAAACTAACAGCGAAGGCGCATGCACTCAACCCTCAGTCGCTAAAGCTCCTTCGGGCGAGTGATGCGCAACGTTCAACAACCCAATGAAAACCCCATTTGCAGCACTTATTCTTCTGCTCGGAGCGCTCTTCGCTCAAGCCGAACCGCATGGATTTGTTTGGCGCGATTCGGATGGCAAGCCAGTTCCCGATACAGCGAGTATGAAGTCAAAAAATGGTTTCGGCGGACAGTTTATTATAACTGCCAACGAAAACATTTACGCGGAGTGGGCGAAACCAATGCATCCAAAGATTGACCGCGCAGACAAGCTGCCCGTTGGCAAACTCTTGGTGCCAGTGGTCATTTATGTCAATCCAAAGAAAGATGAGAATGGGCTCATTGATGTGACCTACGATCTGGAAATTCTTAAGCCAGATGGATCGCTTGCGCGGAAGGTTTCTGATAACCTAATTGCGTGCAGTGTATTGGGTGGAGTTATGTGGATCCTGCTCGGACCTGAAATGTGGAGAATCGTTTTGGCGGGGTTCGTGGGTGGAAGCGTCGGAATTTTGATCGGAGAAGGTTCACTTTGGAGAAAAAACGAAGCGCGATTTGCCTCTATCGAAGAACAGATCAATGGGGCACAACTGAGGACTTGATGGCGGCTGTTATGCGCTGATGCCATGCCACGTCGCGCCACATGCCCTTAAACTGAGGTCCACAAAAGTTGCTGGTTGCGATGGCGAACCAGCGTCCGGTTGCGGCGGCATGCAGAGTTCCCACTTCGCAACATTCTTTGACCCATCCCCAATCCAGCAACGGCCAGTCTTTGTAATCCACAATGCCCCAGCACTCGGTTGTGGCCAGTGGCTTGCCTGTGATCTTTGAAAAAGCAGCGGCGTCATCAATCAAGCCTTTTAGGAGGTTCAGCCAGTGATCGGGTTTGGATCGGTATAGCGACTCGGCCTGTGAGACGACCTTTTCGTAGCCGGAGGAATCCCAACGTGGAAAGTCGTAGCCAATCGTTTTATAAAATTCGTCATGGTTGCCCTGAACCATCCAAATGTGAGTCTCCCAAAAATCGAGAAAATCCCAATCCTCTGTGACAAGGTGATGGTCCGAGTCCCGTGGCAGTCCGACCAAAGAGAATGTCAATGGCAGGTTGGTGTGTTGCCGCAAAAGTGTTGTGGCACGCCTCATCCAATCCCGAGATCGCTCGGCTACATAGCGGTCCTCATCATGGTCAGAGCGATTAAAAAATGGCGCCCAGACGGAAAATGGCCATTCGTTGCACAAATCCAACCAGAGTAACGTGTGCGCGAGACCGCTTCGATTGATGTCCTCGATCACTCCCAGCCATTGTTCGGCCTGGTGTTCAGGGGTTTCAATTTTTTCACGCTGACTGGTCGCGTCGTTTTGATACCAAGTGGAGAGAGCGACCCGGATGTTGCGATCCGAGCATTTGGCCAGAAATTCATTGAGCGAGGGTTGAAGACGAATCCGATTGCGTGCGGGGCTGCCCCAATCCTGTTGGTTCCAACAGGGAAGAATTTCCCAGTCTTGATGAGGATCGGCCGCGTGGAAATGTGGAAAGGCATCCAGACGAATGGCATCATAACCCCGTTCGGCAAGTTCATCGAGGGCAAGGTCCCAATTTTCATACCCCGCACCCGGCCAGCGCCTTTCGATCCACGAAAAATCCCACATGGTGATAGCAAGAGGATGTTCAAATGCTGAGAAATTGTTCTGAGGCTTGTCGAGGGAAAGGGTCATGTCCTGCGTGAGATGCGGTGCGTATGATCGTTTTTCTTTGATTGCTTGCATCTCGCTCCGTCCATTTGGCATCCTGCCTTTGGTCGCGCGAGAAACCAAGAGAACATTATTTATGACTAATTCCCTCCGACTTCTGATCGTTATCGGTCTGATTTGGTTTGCAGTCTTGGCGATGCAGACGAGCGTGATTCCACACACGCTACTTGACGCCATTCTGCCTCCCAGAGTACTGGCAGAGGCCACGTCAGAGGAGCGAAGCAAAATTGTGGATCAAATTGCTTTGATGTATGCGCCAAGCTATCTCTCATGGTTTGGGGCGAGCGCGGTTGTATGCCTGAGCTCCTATGCATTGTGGAAGGCAAAGATACTTGAGAAGAAATGAAGCTGGCCGCCTGCCAGTTCATTAGCTGGAGCACAAAACGTTATGCTGGTAGGGCTGGACAGTCCCTTGCCCGCCCACTTTTTTTATTTTGGAATTTGAGGAAGAAAATAGCTGCCGGCCCCGCAGTCGCGGGGCCAGCGGTCCCAGGTTTTTCAGTTGATGGGGGCTATTCTTGTGCAGGCGGCAGACTGGCGGTTGCTTTTGAGAACATTGGATTTCGGCTTGCAAAAAATGAGAAGGATTTTTGTGGACTCCGACGATAGGAGATCAAAGAACACCATAATTCTTTGATGGATATGGGACACTGACTTGTTACTTTCAGGCATGATTCAGCACGAACAATCGGATCTCTCATTATATGGCTTTGAAGGCCCGGTCCGGGTTTTTTCTGAAGACCAGTGCAAGATGGTTATGCGTCATTGGAAACACGTGCACGAGAAGGAGATTCCCGTCTGGCCCAAGGCCTTGGCTGTTCATGATCGGCTTTTTTACGACCTTGCTACCCGTCCTTTGGTCCTGGATCGCGTATGTCGTCACTTGGGGCAGAACGTCATTTTGTGGGGCGCATCTGTTATCGTGCGAAGTCCCGGCCAGAAGCATCACTGGCACAGTGATGTTGAGAGCTGTGGTGGTGAAGGATACCTGTCTGTTTGGATTGGGATTGATGGCATCAGTCAGGGTAGCGCGCTGAACCTGATCCCTGGATCGCATTTGTTCGGGAAACCGGTCCAGCAATTGATGACTGAAAACGGGTTGAGTCGGGCTGACCTCGAAGAGGAAACGGTGCTTAAGTTCGCCAGATCCGAATGTGCTGACGCAAAAATCATCAAGCCTCAAATGCAAGTGGGTGACGCCATTTTCTTTGACGGTCGCCTGTGGCATGGCACTGAGAATACGGGCAGTCAGATGCGGACAGCGCTCTTGCTGCAGTATGCTCAAGCAGATCGTGTGATTCGTCAGCCAAAGCAATATCAGGAGTGGCCAATGACCTTCGATGACATTCCGCCTCCCGTCATGGTAGTTTCAGGAACGGCTGCGCAAGCACCCAATGTTTTAGCGCAACCACCCAACAAAGGCCCCTTTAGCTCGGAAAACATTGAAGCCTTGGTCAAAAACTGGAGCCTACCGCTCGAGGGTGACCCGATCACTGGGTGGAAGCCGCACGGCATTGCCCGTGGCAGCACTGTCAATCTGTCATCGATGTCGGTGCATGCCTCTGTCCTTAACCCCGGGAAATCGCCACACCCTCCCCATGCTCATGTTGAAGAAGAAATACTGCTAATCTTGGATGGGGAAGCCGAGATTCTTCTTGGCGATGGGCCGGATCCTGAGGCCGCGACGGTTCACCACCTCGTACGCGGAGCTTTCGCTTATTATCCTGCTTACCAATACCACACCATTCGAAATGCAGGCATAGCACCGGTCACCTACTTGATGTTCAAATGGAGTGGGCCTCCCCTTGAAACCGAAGGACAGGCCCAGACTGCTTTTGTTCCTTTTCCAGATAAGCGCCCCGGTAACGGTTCTTCGGCCAAGGGATACCAAGCGCAGTGTTTTTTCCAAGAGCCCACAGCCTACCTCCATCGGTTACACGCACATCTCACGATTCTGGATTCCGGTGCGGGTTATGACAAGCATGCTGATGCGCATGACGTCGCGATTGTTGTGCTCGAAGGCGAGGTGACATCGCTTGGGTGCAAAGCCTGCCCTGGGAGTGTGATGTATTTTCCTGCGTCCCAGCTCCATGACATGAAAAACGAGGGGCCGATGGCCGCGAAGTATCTGGTGTTTGAGTTCCACGGTCCGGAGCCGATCATGGAACAGCCTTTGGCTCAAGAAGCTTTGACAAATCAATCGGTCAGCGCCCCCGAATGGCAAAGACCTATGCTGTCACGTGCTGTGAATTCAGCGATCAAATGGCTTATGTCCCCTTTGACCAGAAAGATCGAGCGCGTCGTGGACCGGCGGTTAAAGATTCTGCTCGCTGAGGAACGTAAGAGCAAGGAGTGAGCCAACAGCTCTGAGCCGTTGATAATTCCTAAGTCGTTTGAACGTATGAACCAATGCCGTATGGCTGGTGCCTACGTATTTCTGGATGGAAAAACAAACTATTTGCGAATCCTGCTTGACCAGATTCCATAGGCAGGATTTTATGCAATTTATGAACCTGTGCCAAACGCAAAGCCTTTCAAGGGAGGCATCGGATGCGTTAGGTGCGTTGCTCAGGGTCCGTGGGGGAGTGGGTGATAAAAGTTGCCGCTCTACTCAGACAGTAAAGAGCACAAAGTACCCCAAACCGTGAGTTCTTTCGGAGATAAAACTATGACAACGCCAGACAACATAGATAGCGATAAACAACAGCGCATTCTTGAATATTTCAAAAACCAACAAAACTTACCCCTGGCGCTGGCTGCAGGGTTCGGTGCTGCCATCATATCAGCGATTGTTTGGGCTGCTGTCACTGTTTCTACTGAATACCAAATCGGATGGATGGCGGTTGGCGTGGGGTTTTTGGTGGGCTTTGCTGTCCGGTTAGGTAAGGGAATTGATAAAATATTCAGTTTCACTGGGGCCCTCCTTGCCCTGCTTGGCTGCATATTGGGAAACCTTTTTTCACTCATGGGATTCGTGGCCAAAAATGAGGAGATGAATGTTTTAAGTGTTATTGGCATTCTCGACTATTCCAAGATGCCTTCATTGATGGTGGAGACATCCTCTCCCATGGATCTTTTGTTCTACGGGTTGGCCGTCTATGGAGGATATAAATACTCATTGAGATCGATATCCGCTGAGGACCTCTCCACCGCTCAACAATCTGTGGACTTGAATTAGCTTTAGCTTACCGGGTTTGTCGGAACAGCTAATAGCAGGAATCTCATGATTGATATTTCAAGGAATGACCTCGATTATCCTTGACTCATTTCTTAGATGTCGATGTGTATCTAAGTAGTCACGTCCGCGATTTCGCTGTGACGAGGGTGACTGTATCATCCGCGATGGCAAATTTATTCATCAAATCGTGGGTTAACCACTTGTCCCCCCGTGAAAGCGCCG
>JBGTLQ010000082.1:0-11747 GCA_041744075.1 Terrimicrobiaceae bacterium | reverse complement strand
CTTCTCAACCTCTGCCAGTGGCATCCCTGGATGGACACCCTCAGCGGTCATGTACGCCTCACCAAACACGCTAATGAGCTGCACCTTGGCTTGTTCATCGATTGGACCGTCCGGGTTCTCCTCCCCAGCGTAAAGAATCATCTCCAAGACCTCACCATTTTTTACCTCGATCAGCGCCATCCCCTCGCCATCCGTTGTTCTCGCAAATTTTAAATTCGGTAGAGCCTCTCGCACCTGAGCGACAGCCATGCCAAGGCGGACGGGTCCAACCGAATCGTTAGCAATGAGTTGGGCTGGAGATGCCTTCTGCGTTTCAGGCACCCCTGGCTTCTCAGCTTCTCCGCCTTGGACCATTGTCGCAGCGATCAGGAAGATAGACGCAAACAGCAGCGAAAGTGTGTTTTTGTAACTCAACTGGTCCTCCTGTCCGTTTTGACTGCGCTGGGCACCGTTAGGAAATCTCTTGATCTGTTCTCGAATAACTTTTGAGCAAAACGCTCTCGTTCGGCAACAGGAAGTTCGCTAGCCCTTCTTTTAATTTCCCGGAAGGTGGTGTTCACAAATGGAAATTTGCAAGGTTCCACCAGAGAGTCAAGGCATCCTCAACCGTTTCTGCTTTGTGAACTGCAGCCCAGAATCCGTGTTGAATCACTTCGGGGCCGATGTGGTGTCTCCGGCGGGTGCTGCTGCGTGGGTGGAATGAAAAGGTTCGCGCCAAGTCCGCATTGCACGCCAAGGATTCAGAGCGAGGACACATCCAGCTCGATAACGCCCTTTGAACAATCCCTTGGCGACCTTGGCGCGAGCAGCTTGCACCAAAATTTCCCTGACCGATTTCTTTTAGGAGGAGGGTCGGGAATCGGAAG
The DNA here is from genome assembly GCA_041744075.1 of Terrimicrobiaceae bacterium. Classification (GTDB taxonomy): domain Bacteria; phylum Verrucomicrobiota; class Verrucomicrobiia; order Chthoniobacterales; family Terrimicrobiaceae; genus JAJTZA01. Next base: position 10,881 of record JBGTLQ010000082.1, on the reverse strand, counting down.
CTGCCGAGATTGAGCTATCACGCAGTCGCTGGCGTTCCTTGCGCGACGCCTCGCTGGTTGCGAAAGCCACGCTCTTGCGGGACCGGCTTCAAGCAGCTCTCGCGTCGGACGCCGCCGCATTGGTCGCCTACGACATCACCCCGGTCCAACTCACCGCTCTTCAAAAGGAACTGGATGATTACGCCGAGATGATCGCCGCACCCAGCAAAGCCATTGCGCAGAGAAAAGCCCTCACCGCAGCCCTGCGCCCGGCCTTCCGGGAAGTGAGCGCCATCCTGAACAGCATGGACGCCTCGTTCTGCGTTTCCGCACCACGGAACCCGGACGCGCCTTCGCCTCCGCCTGGCAAGCCGCCCGAATCGTGCGCGACCTGGGAAGCAACTCTGCGCCCCAGCCCCCGCAGCCCGAACCGGCAGCCGCGTTATAAACATCCAACCTCAACCCCTCAAAATAAGTGAGCCGTCCTGCGAAAGCAGGGCGGCTTTTTTGTGGAGTGGTTCATTTGGAAAGCGTGGTGGGAGGGATCGGGTGGTCATCAGTTCCAAATTCTCAATGGAGTATGATCCCCGGCCGCGAATGGTTTGCGAAGCTTAGAAATACGCGGCAGGCGATTTTGAAAGATCAACTCCATGTTCGGGGGTAACTGAAAAAAGGCCTGCTGAAGAACCGTTCATATGAACAATGCGGTTGATTTCTTGCGTCGCTGCGGCATTCTGCCATTCATTGTTCGCCGCATGTCCAAATCCGTAGACGCCGCCCTCAAAAAACTCGATATGCTCGCTTCTGGAAGCGGGCTTTTTCGCGTCTCGCCAGAGCAAAGAAGCGCCCGCGAACGAAAGGAGTTGGCAGCACATCAGTGGCGGGGGCGCTTGGAAAAGCTTTTGCGCGAGGCGAGTGAGCATGGGGCGGATTGGGTCTATTTTCGACTTGAAAGCCAGGCCGGCGGCCCAAAGCCCGAAGCTTTCCTCTACGACCGGACCGGGCCGTTGTCGGGCGTTTGCGATGATTTCGATATCGCCCAACTTCAGCTAAAGCTTTGGAACTATGGCAAGGTGCCGTTCGCCTTTATTTTCCAGGCTTCGACCGTGGAGATTTTTAATCTGCTACGAGAGCCGAACTTCACCTCAAAGGGATTGGCACGGCCCCAAGCAATTGAAACGCTGCTGCTGAATCCAGCGGAGAGTTTGGCAATAGCTGGAGCCATGGCAAGTGGCATTGCGGCAAATACCGAGTCAGGCTGGGATCGCTTTTCTGGACGTCGCTTTGACAATGGCACTTTCTGGGAAGATCCAGAAAATCAAGGCTTGATAGAAGGGGAACTGGGCGGGATGGCTGCAATGGTGGAAGAAATGCGGGTGGTCAGAAAAGCCCTGGAAGAGAACTTCAAAAGGGACAACCGGCTCTCCCTGCAATTGGCTGAACATGCTGGTGGCTTTGTCCGTCGACTGCTGATCCTGACTCTTATGGTGCGCTTCATGGAAGCTCGCGGCATTCTTCCAGACGGTTATTTTGGCAAAGGGAGTGATCCAGGCAGAGTCAGCTTTAACTCGATTCTGGGCGAGCCGAAGGAGATTCTCAAGGCGTTAGATCGATTGGCAAAGGACTTTAATGGCGATATCTTTAGGATGAAAGACGCGCCCGGAGGAGTCCCAATGCGAGCGATCCTGTTGGAGCTTAGCACCCAGAGCGATGTGATGCGGCCCATCGCCGATTTCGCCGAAGGGAAAATCCAAGGGGAACAACGCCACTTCTGGCAGCGCTATTCGTTTCGCCATCTGCCTGTAGAGGCCATCAGCTACGTTTACGAAGATTTTCTTGAAGGCAAAAGCCAGTCTTTCTACACGCCACACCATCTCGTTGATCTACTCTTGGATGAATCGATGCCCCCGCAGCAGATTCGGGAGGCAGTGGAGTCTGTTCGCGGTAAGAAACCAACAATGCAATTTTTTCCCGTGCTGGATCCGGCTTGCGGATCAGGGGTGTTTCTGGTGGGAGCTTGGCAGCGCTTGGTAGAAACCTTTTGCCTCATTGAACCGGAGGCGACGCCGGAGCGGTTGAAAGAATTGATGGTGGAAAACATTTTTGGGGTGGATTTGGAGGCGGATTCCGTGGAGCTCACCATTTTCAGCCTTTGCATCGCGCTCTGCAGCACGTTTCCCCAAAATACGAAGGATTCCGACTTCATCTTTCGGAAGCTGAAGGAGCTCAAGTTCCCTGACCTCAAATCCAGTCCTAACGATCACCGAAACATTGATCGAGGTGATTTTTTCGAGCAGCGCGGCGCTCTCATCTCGGCTACATTAAGGTTTCGATTGATCATCGGCAACCCTCCATTTGAATCCAGCCTGACTTCGGAAGCTGAGATGTTTGATAATGAGCGAATCGATGAAGCGGGAAAGGAATGGCCACCGGTTCCTGACAAGAATATTTCCTATTTATTCCTCCGGGCGGTCCCGCCCTTGCTGGAACTTATGGGAAAGGCTTGCCTCCTACAAAATGCAGGTCTCCTTTACAACGAAAAGCCAGAGCGCTTCCGCAAGTCGCTCATTGAAAATTGGCATGTTCCCGCAGTGTTGGATTTCGCCTCAATTGGCGGGCTATTCAAAACGAGAAAGTTTGCGAGTGAAACTTCAAAAGTTGGGTCCAAAGTAGGTGTAAAGACCGTCGCGGTTATTGTAGAGCGTCGCGAGCCAGATTTCACAAAGCCTGTGCTCCACGCAACAATCCGAAGGTCTGCTTCTCTGGATGCACGTGCAATTTTCGAAATCGACCCTCAAGATTTGCATTGGGTGGATCGTGGAATGGCGGCGGTCGAACCTCGGGTGTGGAAAGCAAACTTGCTAGGGGGAGGCAGATTGTTAGAGCTATATAAATCCTTAACATCTGGAAATTCCCTTGCCGACAGAATAAAGTTTCTAAAGAAAACAAGAAATTGGATATCCTCAGAGGGCTTGATTGCTGCAAAGATCAAGGAATATGGCACCGGAGCCAAGGGGGCAAAAGCTCGCTACAAACCACAATACCGCCCAGAGTATTTCAAACTGCCACTCTTGGATACAGAGGGATTGCAGGATGACTCCATTGAGACTGCTCGTATATCAGAGTGTGGAATGGAGTGGTTCCTGTGGCCAAGAGATGAACGGTTGTTTTCACCTCCACACCTTTTAGTAAAGGAACACGAAAATTTCGCGATGATCTTAAGGTTGAGTGGGTCCCCATTGCTGTTTCGACACAAAATTGTGGGCTTTTCAGCACCTGATACTCCACAGGACCGAAACGAATTAGAGAAACTTCATGCATTTTTGCGGGGAAACAGAAGAGCCGCTCAATTTTTTGCCGCATTTGGTCCCCAATATCTTATTTTTAGAATGGGAACTCCTCTCAAGAAAAGCCTCATGGATCTTCCCTACCCTGAGGATGGTAAAGTACTGTTCAAGGGCATCCAAAAGCATCTTTTGGAGGACGTTTTGGAATTCATGATACCACTGATCAAAGATGGTAAAACCTCTCGGTCTAAATGGTCACGAGACTCTAGGCAGAACGAGGTTCTCGACTACGCGAAGGTTTTTCAGCAGGTGATGGGGGGGGTATTTGTGGACATCCATATCTCAGGGGACCCAATCGATCTGGGAAGAGCATGGTGCGTGGCCTTTCATCGAGGAAGTGAAGAGCCTATCGAATTTGGCGAAGCGCAAGGCTTGGAGAAATACTTAGAAATTTTGCTGAGTAAAGATTTGGGTCGTTCCCTACGCTGTAGTCGAATTGTCCGTCATTTTGAAGGTAAAAGCCTGTTTATCATCAAGCCGAAACCAAAGCGGTATTGGTTGAAATCTGCGGCCATCAGAGATGCCGACGAGACATTCGCATGGTGGATAAATCAACAGGGCAAACCTAAAAACCAATAACCCGCTCAACAAACGCTTTCCCAATGCTGCCTTCTGTATGGCCTTGACCGACACCATTCAATTCAACTCCTCGTGCAGTGGAAATGTGGAAGAATTCGGGGCGATGGCAGATGTCGTCAATGCGATAGAGGCATTCCTCCGAACTTCTCTGGCTGAAATAACTCCTACCATGCGAAACCTCCAAACCAAAAAGCCAAAGCGGCGGAACGAAAAGGATTTGTGTGCCGAATTAGGGAAGAAATTAAACTTTGCGGCGCACGACCAACTTTTTTCGTTCTATCCTGAAGATCCCGAAGACGAATCTGCCAGCAGGACTTTGGATTTCGTATCCCATCCGACGAGATTTATGTCTGCTGGCACTCGCATCTTCGGAGCCACGGATCGGCTCTACGGAATAGAGGCCAAGCGATTACCCACCCATGATGACGGCAGCGACAAGGAAGAGCGTGAGAGGGAATATGTGGTAGGAGACTGGAAAAATCGGTCCTCGGACAAAAAGCGGATCTCGGGTGGGATTGAACGATTCAAGAAAGGGCTACATGGAGCAGATTTTGAAGCCTCAACGATGATCGCGTTTGTTCAACAGCACAGCTTTGCCTATTGGTTCAATCACGTGAACAGCTGGATTCAAGAGCTGGTCAACCACCCATTACCTGCACATGATTCCTCGTGGCAGATTCAAGACCAATTGGAAGTTGTGGTTAAGACTTCAACGATTCAAGAGAGTGCTTCATGCCATGATCGATATGGGGCGACACCGATCCGCCTGCGTCATTTCTGGTTGAACCTCAACTAAGAACTCACTGGATCCAGACACCTGCGGGGATCGCCTGCGGTGAACTCGTAATCGACATCGTGCAAGGTCGTGGTGCCCTTTTTCCATGTCAGACCATCAAGCCTGCGTAGTGCGCTGGGCAACATAGTGCCAATCATGGGCATGCGCTCAGAGATGGGCAAGGCGTAAAACTCACACTTGATTTTGAGACAAAGATTTCAAATATTTCATTCCGACAGACCGGAAACAGTCATGCGCCTAACTCGGTTCGCAGGCGGAGTCGAATCCGCCGAGGTTGACGAGGACAAATACTGGATGTGGGCGGCCCGTGTATTGGCGTGTCTTGGTGGAAAGTGAAAGCCAACCTGCTGTTTTGCAGGCCGTGAGTAACGAGAAGCTGTTTTCGGGCAAATTTTCAAACGGGAGCGTTTTGTTGCCCGTTGGTTGGCTCATTGAGAGGCAATTTATCCCATATGTGGGATACACTTAGACTCAACATGCCGAGTTGTGAGAGCTTATCGAAGAAAACTCGGGAAATTTTTGCGGACTCGCCGTGGGGAAGTCACCATGGCGGTCTTCGCGAGGAAACTCGGGATTTCTTCTTTGACTTTGCAACGCATTGAAGTGGGCGAACAGAATGTGACCATCGACACTCTGGAACGACTTTGCCGTCGCTTGAAATGCACACCATCGGATATCTTTGGTGTGTGAAATTGAAATCGTGGATGGTCGCCAAAATCGTGGATGGTCGCAAAGTTTGGGCTCTCGACTGGACTTTACTCTTGCTGGGTTTTGGAGTTTATTCTGCCGAGTTGCTGCTTCGCAGAAAATGGAGACTGCTATGACACGAAACGAATTTATCAAATTGATGGCTGTCGGCGCCGCATCGTTTTTGGACCTTGGCCACGGAGCCTCCGCCAATCAAGTTCGTGGGGCCAAAGTCCAGTGGGGTCGCCTCAAGTTCCTGTGCGCCAATAACAATGACTTAAACTGGAATGTGCATCCGAATGGCGACCTGAACCTCATCGATCAACTCAACGAAAAGAGCAGCGTCAATTTGGCCAAAGAATGGAACGTGGCCGAGATCACTAATATGGAAAAAATGACCGAGTTTCCATTTCTGTTCATGCATGCTGAAGCGCCGCCGCAACTGGATGATTTGGTTCGCAAGAATATGCGCGAATACCTGCTCCGCGGCGGCTTTCTTTATGCCGAAGATTGCGTAATCGGCTCCGGCACACAGGGCAATAAAAAAACCAACGACAAATTCTTTTTGAAGATGGCGGACGAACTTCCGCAGATCCTGCCGGAAGCCAAATTCGAAAGACTCCCCATCGATCACCCGCTTTTCGAAGCCTTATTCAACATGAAAGCCTGGCCGCACATGCAGGGCACGCCCCACGGCCCCTGGGGCCTCACGCTCAACGGACGTCTGTTGGCCTTGCTCAGCCCCTCCGACCTGCACTGCGGCTGGACCAACGGAGCCCGTTGGTTCGGCGCAGCCAAAGCCGAAGCCGCCCTAAAAATGGGCACCAACATTTACATCCACGCGATGACGCAGAACGCCTGAAGGAAAACCGATGAGACCCATGGAGGTGGTAGGGATGGCGCTCCGTCGCTTGCCAAATCGAGAAGTCGGACGGCGACGGAGCGCCATCCCTACCAAAAAGGCTCGCCATCTTTCCTGGCACTTCAGGAGGTCTGAAGTTCGGATGCCGCGCAGGCCATTGGCTGGCAATTTGTTAGGCGCAAAAGGGCTATATCCTAACTGTATAGTGTTACATATAGTTTTACCTTAACGCCATTCTCGCCAATATCATTTACACGGGGAAGTACATCTTAAAGGTTCGCTGCAATGCATGGCGGGGAGGTATTTGCGTCGCGCGTTCCGGGCCGGATCATTTCTCTCAGCTGCATCACGCGCGCAGAAAACCATCTTCCGTGGGCCTTCATGACAAGTCAAAAAACAGCGCGGATTCTTTTTATGTTCATTGACCTTTCTTCGGAGAACCCCCTATCTTTTCGGTGTAGTAACTCAACCCCCCCACCCCAAAAGCAGTAAGAACCATTGTCATGAAAATTATCCTCACCACATTGCTCGGCACTCTTGGATTTATCACTGGACTCTCCGCAGGACCAAACACCGAAATCTCAGGCGGCATCACGGATGACAGAGTCTGGCCCACTGAAAATAAAAACTATATCGCCATCCGTGGTGGCCATAATTGGTTCAGCACCAAGAATCGTGACGCAGGTGTATTCCAGTCCAGCTTCGAGCTGGATAACGAATGGAATCTGGGGGTTGCTTATGGACGTCAGATCACCAGTTGGTTCCGCGCGGAATTCGAGTTCCAAACCTTCACGGGTGAAGTCGGTGCTTTCAATGGAGCCACAGGCATCCAATTTCCCGCCTCGGGACGAGAAACCACCTTTGCCTTCATGTTTAATGGTATTTTTGAATGGAAGAATTCCACGAAATTTACACCGTTCGTGGGGGCAGGCATTGGACCCGCTCTCGTGACACTGGATAAAACCTTTACCGTTCTTGGTGTGCCGGGTGTTGGCGCCTTTCGCACTAATGATTCGGATCTGGTTCTTGCAGGCCAGGCTCTGGCGGGTGTCGCTTATGAGATCAGTGATTCATGGACCTTGGAGCTTCTCTATCGTTTCTTTGCCACCACCGATCAAACTTTCAGCCAAAGGGGCGGAGTCATCACCTCTGTCAGAGTGAGCAATCCATACTCCCACGCAATCAATGTCGGTATTCGCTACGGGTTTTAATCGGCCGCAGCAGAACATCGTCTCTTAACAGAACGGCGACGTCCCCGTCGCCGGGCATCCGTCACCATATCAGACAGAAAAACCCGTTCTCCGCTAATTAGCAGAGAACGGGTTTGGTTTTGGATCTGTTCTAAGAACCCGGTCAGATTCTCGATATTAAGAGTTCACGCTGGAAGATGAGCTCTTTCGGCAGACTCGAGTAGAGCGTCAGGAACAGCTCGTCCTGCATGATCAGCTCGCGATGCCACTCGTTGCGGTCCAGTTTTTGGAGCTCAGCGAATTTCTCTTCGGTGATCACCGATTCAAGACCGCGCATGTCGAGGTCTTTGTATTCGGGAATCCAGCCGACTGAGGTTTCCAGAGCGTGCGCTCCAAGATTCACCCGCTCGGCGATCCATTTCAACACCCGTGTGTTGTCTCCAAATCCAGGCCACATGAATTTGCCGTTCGCATCTTTGCGGAACCAGTTCACGTGGAAAATCCGGGGCAGATATTTCACTTTGGAACGCATCTCCAACCAGTGGCTGAAGTAATCGCCCATGTTGTATCCGCAGAACGGCAGCATGGCCATCGGGTCACGCCGGACCTGACCGAGCGTTCCAGCAGCGGCAGCGGTCATTTCTGAGCCAACCGTGGCACCGAGATAGACTCCGTGCACCCAGTTGAAGGCTTGGAAAATGAGCGGCATCGTGGTGGCACGCCGTCCGCCGAAGATGATCGCGCTGATCGGCACGCCATCGGGATTTTGCCATTCAGAATCCATCACCGGGCAATTGCTTGCCGGAGCGGTGAAGCGACTGTTTGGGTGGCTGCTTGCCACAGGTTTTCCGTCGGCATCAACCGTGTTAGGGTTCCAGTCATTGCCGCGCCAATCAATGAGGTGGGCGGGTTTTTCCTTCGACATTTCTTCCCACCAAACATCGCCGTCATCAGTGAGGGCAACATTGGTGAAAATGGTGTCCTTTTTAATGGAATCCATGGCCATCGGATTGCTGGAATACGAGGTGCCCGGTGCGACCCCGAAGAAACCGGCTTCAGGGTTGATGGCCCGCAGGAACCCATCGGGACCGGGTTTGATCCACGCAATGTCATCGCCGACGGTGGAGACTTCCCAGCCTTCATCCTTGAGTTCTTTTGGCGGAATGAGCATGGCAAAATTGGTTTTGCCACAAGCGCTTGGGAACGCTGCGGTCACGTATGTTTTGCGTCCGCTGGGGTCTTTCACGCCGAGAATGAGCATGTGCTCGGCCATCCACGATTCATCGCGCGCCATGGTGGAGGCGATCCGAAGTGCAAAGCATTTTTTGCCCAGCAAAGCGTTGCCGCCGTATCCGGAGCCGAAACTCATAATGAGCCGTTTTTCCGGAAAGTGTGTGATGTAAGTGCTTTCAGGATTGCAAGGCCATGGCACATCGGCCCGTCCATCGAGTGGGTAGCCCACGGAATGCACGCATTTGACGTAACCATCATCGCCCTTGATCTGTTCGTAAACTGAGGAGCCCATGCGGGTCATGATCCGCATATTGGCAACCACGTAAGGGCTGTCGCTGAGTTCCACACCGTATTGAGCGATGGGGGAACCGATGGGGCCCATGCTGAAGGGCACGACATACATGGTGCGGCCTTTCATGCAGCCAGCGTAGAAGCCTTCCATTTTGGCTTTCATCACGCGGGGATCTTCCCAGTTGTTTGTGGGACCGGCGTCTTTGGGTGAGCGACTGCAGATGAAGGTGCGTTGCTCGACACGGGCCACATCGCGGGGATCGCTGCGGACCAGCAGGGAGTTGGGGCGCTTTTCAGGATTTAGCCATTGTGCGCACCCGGCCTGCACCAGGAGTTCACGCATGTGTTTGTCTTCGGCAGCGGAGCCATCGCACCAAAAAATGGAGTCGGCCTGGGTCATTTCGGCGACGGCCTCCACCCAGGCGAGAATTCCGGGATGAGAAGGTTTTGCGAGGCCAAGTGCGTGCTCACCAGCGGTGGCAGAGGCTGCTGCGGTGGATGTGGGCGAACCGCTGTGTTCGCGGTCCGCTGTGAACTTGAGATCACTGATCTCAAGGGATGTTGTATGGGATGTTTGCATTTCTATTTAGATCAACTGATACGGATTTTACTCACTTTTAGTTAACACAAAAAATAATAGCGAAAGCCGTTTCAGTATTAAAGATATTTATTTTACTTAGACTCTTTATTTTCGCTGGCCAGAGGGCAATTTGAGGTGGATACTAAGAAAACCACGCATTCACGAAAGCGGGACTTAAAGTCTGGATATAAGGCTCGATTGGAAGGTTCGATTGGAGACAAATATCGGGAGCAGAAAAGCAGCTTGGAGAGGGTGCAAGAGTTCGAGATATGCTGAATTTCAATGTTTCTGATGAATACACGCCGCTTTTCTACGCGGGGCGATTTCCAGTGTATGTGACGACCCTTCTGGTCGCGGCGCACACAACGGCGATGATTTTGTTTGCGTTGATCGCGGGTTTTGGCGGCGATACGTTTTTGGGATGGTTGACGCTGACGACTCCAGAGCTGTTTAACGGGGCGCTTTGGCAGCCGATCACTTATCTTTTTGTTCAGCCTCCGAGTCTCTGGTTTTTGATCCAAATGGCGATGCTCTATGTGTTTGGTCGAGAGGTGGAACGCTTCCTCGGGCGGGCCGCCTTCATCCGACTCTATGTGGCTCTGGCCATCACGCTTCCTGTGTTGGTGGTGATGTATGGGCTGGCAACTCCGGTGGTCTATCCGGAGGGAGGTTCAGGTTCCAGCCTCGTGCATTTTGCTTTGTTTTTGGCATTTGCACTGATTTACCCCACGCTCGAAATTATCTGGGTGATTCAGGCCCGATGGGTTGCCGTGGCTTTGCTGGGCTTATACTCGCTGGTGTATTTTGCAGCCCAGGATTGGGTTCAACTTGGCCTGCTTTGGCCCATGACCTTTGTGGCTTATATTATGTGTTGTCAGTCGGGCGTCACGGATCGGTTCGGGATCTACACCAAACTGTGTGAGTGGATGCCGGCCAAAACCAAGGAGCCTGTTCCCGTGGGCTCCGGGACTCGCCGGGAGCCGGTGCGAGCCGCCGCCAGAAGAAGTCAGCAAGTCAATGTGGCCAAGGCTTCTGGAGTCGATGGAATCGAAGATGGAGATCTGCACGAACTGATCGATCCTTTGCTCGATAAAATCGCGGCCAAAGGGATTGCGAGCCTCACGCACAAAGAGCGGGAAGTGCTTGAGAAAGCGCGGGATCGTTTGCTAAAAGCGGAGGGTCAATCGAAATCCCGATAATCCTTCCTTTTTATGACCCGCACCCACCCTTGCTCAGATCGATGCGGATTTTTTTGCGTGGCGATTTATATTTGTTCGATCCTGGTCTTTGCGAGCACAGCGGCACAAGCTGAAGAACTAAGCCCGGCCGAGGCGGCC
>JBGTLQ010000081.1:0-2839 GCA_041744075.1 Terrimicrobiaceae bacterium | reverse complement strand
TTTCTATCACCGGTGTGAAATCCTCACAGAGCCCCACGAATTTCGGGGTAACAGATGTGGTCGAGTGAGGCAACGACCTAACTATTTTGGTTGCTTTCAGCTAAACAAACTTCACTTGAAAAAGGATCGTCGGTTACGACGGTCCTTTTTTGTGTCTTCCTTCATTCCTTTCATGATCTCTATTCGTCATTGCCAGTGGATGGCTATTTTCCTGCTCGTTGGGTGCTCAACCACGCAACCGGAGAGCCAGAAATCTAAAGGTGCTGGTCAGCCCTTTCCGGTTGAAGCTTACCTTATCGCGGCTGAAAAACTCCCCAAAGGCAAAACCTTCTACTGGGAAGACCAACCCAGCTCACACACGGTTCCCATTCCGCCCAGCCTGACTCCTCAGCGCCCAGCCTTGTTTGCTTCGAATAAGGCTCCGGCCAAGACAAAAATCGTCACCCCGAAAAACCCGACCGGGCCAGCCAAAATCTATGTCGATTTGGGCGAACAAAAGGCATACTATTTTCAGGGGGATTGGTTGCGGGGGGTGAGCCGGATTTCGAGCGGTAAACGCGGACACAGCACCCCGGTCGGCTCTTATAAGGTGACTCAGAAAAACGCAAACCACCGCTCGAACCTTTATGGTCGTGTGGTGGATGCCGAAGGAAGCACGCTGGTGGGTGATGCCGATTCGCGCAGGCATCCCGTGCCGGAAGGCGGGAGTTTCGTCGGTTCCTCCATGCCTCATTTTATGCGCCTCCAAGACGCAGAAAACAAAGTGCACGGCGTTGGATTCCATGCTGGCAGATTGCCCGGATACCCTGCGTCGCACGGGTGCATTCGCTTGCCATCCAAGGTGGCCTCCACTTATTTCTCAAATACCCCGGCAGGAACTCCCGTCGAGATTATCGCAAAATATCCAGTCACCCTCGAAATGCAGGTGGCTCTTGGGCAGATGACCGAGGAAGAAGCACAGGCCAAGCGCTTGGCTGGCGGTTAATCCGGGCTTCTTGGAGAGGGGTGAGGCTTTGCCGGGCGCATCTCCGAAAATTGAACTCGGAGCGGCGACTTCCCAGTCGCCGAGCGAAACATCAGCCGCGCAAAGCGCGGGATATTTCAGGTTGGGCGACCAGAGTTCGCCCCTCCTTGCCGCCCTGAAATAGAAGGGATGGCCCTCCACTGCCTTGCATATCCAAGCAGAAAAGTGTGATGGCGACGTTGCGCCATCCCTTGCTGCCATTGCGGTCGGGACCGTTTCAGAATTTCCAAAATACCGGGATCAGCACAATCATCACGATCCAAGTGACCACATTCATCGGAGCCCCAATCCTAAAGAAGTCGCGGAAAGCGTAGCCGCCAGCACCATAAACCATTGTATTGGTTTGATACCCAATCGGCGTGGCGAACGAACCGGAGGCAGCCAGAGCCACTGCGACGACGAAAGGCATGGGGCTGACGCCAAGCTCGATGGCAACTTCAATCGCCAAGGGGGCCATGAGGGCTGCGGTGCCATTGTTACTGGCAAATTCGGTGAAGCAACTGGTGAGGATAGTAAAAAAAGCGACCATCAGAATGGGGAGCATGGCCGCAGGGAAAATCGTTTCCATCCAGTGAATCGTATTGACTGCAAACCAGGCGGCGGTTCCGGTTTTTGACAGGGCCAAGCCCAAACTCATGGTTCCGCAGATAATCATGATCAAATTCCATTCGACACTTCGATAGGCTTCCTTGGGCTTTATAACGCCGGTGATCATGAGCACGAGGCAGGCGCTCAATGCCGCTACGGAAATCGGCAGAATATTTAAAGTGGCACAGAGCACAACCGACACCAACGACACAATCACCAAAGGGCTGGCCCAAGGTGCGGTGACGGGTTTCACAGCCTCCTCATCGTCAGGGGTTTCCAAGAAAATGAATTCTTCTCCTTCTTTGCTGGCTGATTCCAACGCCTGAGAGGACCCTAGAAGCAAGAGGGTGTCTCCGGAGTGAAGAACGTTGTCCAGGAAGTCTGTTGTGAGATTCCTTCCATTACGATGAACTGCCAAAACCAGCAGGCTTTGCAAACGTCGGGGATTGATGTGCCGCACTGAACGTCCCACCCAGGAACTATTGTTGGGCAGCACGGCTTCCACGATTCTTCCATCCACAGATGTGAGCGTTTCAAATCCAAGTTGGCTTTCAGATTGGTCGTTAATTTTCAACTGAACGCCGTGCTCAGTTTCCACAGTCCAGTCTTTGCTTAGGGAGAGCGTGATCCGATCCAGTTCTTGAAGGCGAATTTCTGAAAGATCGCCTTCGTATCGCGCGCCACGACGTCGCAACTCGAGAATTCTGACCCCAGCAGGATTGCCAATTTTCAACCAATCCACATCTTCCAAGGATTTTCCTGATAGCGTGGAGTCCCTGCTTACAAGAATCTGGATTAAACGTGGTTTGCGTTGTTCCGGCGGAAGAATCGTGGTGAGCGTTTCTTTCTTGGGAAGAAGTTTGTGCGAAAAAATGAGAATATAAAAGAAACCGAAGATGAGAAGTGGCAGCCCAATTTTGGCCAGTTCAAACATCGTGAATCCCGGCAGCCCGCGATCAAGCATGATGCCATGAACCACCAAGTTGGTGCTGGTGCCGATCAAAGTGCACATTCCGCCCAGAATCGCCGCATAGGAGAGCGGAATTAGCAGCCGGGACACAGGAAGCAGATGATCGCGGGCGTGACGCATAATCACGGGCATCATCACGGCCACGACCGGAGTATTGTTGATAAAGGCGGAACTGGGCCCGGCAATTGCAAACATCGTCATGATGGTGCGCCGTTCGCTGTTTCCCGCGACTTTCCCGAAAAATTTTGCGATCGCAT
>JBGTLQ010000080.1:0-8605 GCA_041744075.1 Terrimicrobiaceae bacterium | reverse complement strand
CTCGCAACTTCTCGCGTTCCTCATTCCCCGTGCTGGCGGGGATATTGCCAGTGCTGAGGATGCCTTGGGGGATGCCTTTCTGGCCGCCCTCTCTCAATGGCCTCTGAGTGGGGTTCCCACCAAACCTGAGGCCTGGCTGCTCACAACGGCCAAGCGCCGCATCATCGATGCCCAGCGTCGAGGCGCCACCCGGCTTCGACAGGAAGAGTCCCTGATTCATGCGATCACGACAGCACAGGCGACAAGGGATACAGCCCAGGAATTTCCTGATGAGCGGCTCAAGTTGTTATTCGTATGCGCTCATCCAGCCATCGATCATGCGGCACGCGCGCCTCTCTGCCTTCAAATTGTGATGGGATTGGATGCCGGCCAAATCGCTTCCGCTTTCCTTGTTTCCCCATCGACGATGAGTCAGCGACTTGTGCGGGCAAAAACAAAAATTCGCGAGGCGGGGATCCCCTTTCAGATTCCGGCTGAGGAGGATTGGCCGGAGCGGTTGGATGCGATCATGGACGCCATTTATGTGGCCTTTGGGGCGGGATGGGAGAGTTCGTTTCTTGATGGCATTGCGGGCAGCGATCTTGAAGACGAGGCGATCTGGTTGGCCCGTCTCTTGACGCGTTTGGTTCCCGACGAACCAGAGGTCATGGGTCTGCTTGCTCTCATGCTGCATTGTCATTCCCGGCGGGCCGCGCGGCGATCGGTCAACGGCGAATTTGTGCCTTTGACAAAACAAGACCCGCAATTGTGGTCAGGTCCGCTCATCCGGGAGGCTGATGATTGGCTCCGCAGAGCGGCCCGATTTAAGACACCCGGACGTTTTCAACTGGAGGCGGCCATCCAGTCCGTTCATGCCGGGCGGCGGGGCGGCGGGAGCGTCAATTGGGCAGCCATTGAAGGATTTTATCGATTGTTGAAAAAGCACACGTCCTCCGTCGGTGCCGCTATAGGTCACGCGATTGCGTGCTCGGAAATCCATGGTCCGAAGAAGGGGCTTCAATTATTGGACGCGCTTGATCACACGCTGCTTGAAACGCATCAACCCTACTGGGCCGCCCGCGCCCATTTGCTTCGCAACGCAGGTTTACCTGGGGAGGCACTGATTGCCTACCAACAAGCCGTCGGCCTTTCCACCGATGATGCGGTCAGAAAGTTTTTAATTCACGAAATGGAAAAGGTGAGGGAATTTCAAAACTAATTCTCAGAGCCACTCACTTGACCCCGCCAATTTTCAGAAGGCGGCGATATTCGGCCGGAGTGAGAGGCATGACACTCAAACGGGATTGTTTGATGAGGGCCATGTTTCTCAGGGCAGTGTCCGTTTTGATTTTTTCCAGAGAGACAGGGTGGGGGAATGGGCGGAGGGGTTTCAGTTCCACACTGACCCATTGGCCCTCTTTGGCGGTGGGGTCCGGAAAGGCTTCTTTGGAAACCGTGGCCTCGCCCACAATTTCTTTGCCGATGACGCTATGATAGAACAACACTTTGTCCCCGACTTTCATTGAGGAAAGGTTATTGCGGGCCTGAAAGTTGCGGACTCCCGTCCATGCGGTGGAACCATCGCGCGTGAAATCCTGCCACGAATAAGCGGAGGGTTCTTGTTTTACGAGCCAGTGTTTCATCGGATTTGATTGATATGACAAGAAGGCCCCCAAAGACGAATCATTTGCTGAAATGAACACGACGTTCTTAGAAGCTGCGACATAATTTGGACGGCCTATCCTAATTTTCCACAGCTTTTTTCCCGCGACCGCCTGGACTTCATCCGCATTCCCCGCATCAATCCAACACTCCAAGCATCAGACGTTCCTTGGTGGCGAGGCGGCGCTGGCGATCATCAAAGCTCAGGAATGTGGTGGCCCCCGCTTCCAAGGCGCAAGCCACATGCAGGATATCCATCGTGCGGCAACCGGTTTCGGGTGTCCTGCGGCTCAATCGCTCGAAGGTGGCCATAAGAGATGGGCGATGGATTTCTGGAAAAAAGTAGATGCCCGTTTTCTTTCGACGCTGGAAAAGTTTCAGCTGGGACTCGGCTTGGGACTTGCTGATCTCCCTTCGAAAAACCTTGAGCCAAAGACCATTGGTGAATTCCATCTCTTGGATTTCCCACACCGGGAGCGGATGGGTTTGCCCTCTCACCATTGCGTGTACGCTCTCTGATCCCTCTTCCAAAATGTAGAGCTTCAGGAGTGCGCTGGTATCCAGGTAAAGCATGACGGTTTCCCTACCAACGTCCGTCCCGATCCTGCCGCAAGGAATCTTCCGAGGAAAGGCCCGGCTTGGGCTTGATGGCCGTCGCGAGGTGGTCGTCCCACACGGCAACCTGACGGGGAAGTGCCGGAGAGATTCGCGCGGCAGGCCGTCCATGGTTCAGCACCATGTATTCCTCGCCCCGGCGAACACCTTCCTCCACCTGAGGCCAGTGCGCTTTCATCTCCCGAACGCTGATTGTTTTCATAGCTTCACTGAAAAGTGGAGTCCCGTTATTGTCAATAAAAGAGTCTCGTAATGAGACCTAAAAGTTTTGCTCCCGTGGTTCTGTCCTAGTGTTCCCCCATTGATGACAGGGATCTGAGGCGGCACGCGGCGGCAGCAGTGCCGTGTCGAGATCGAAATAAGTTCCTGATCAGAACACAAAAGCTTCTGAGAGAAAATCATCCATCGCAATTTTCCTGCTTTGCTACTGACGCTTCTTCATTGAATAATCACCATCTTTCCCATGACACAATTTCGTCAACCAGGTTTCTTTATCAGCTTTGAGGGCTCGGAGGGGTGCGGCAAAAGCACCCAGATCGGGATGCTGATGCGGACCCTCAGCGAAGCTGGCAAAAATCCATTGTTGGTGCGAGAGCCGGGTGGCACGCCAGTGGGAGAGGTGATCCGTCACCTTCTGCAACATGCGCCCGAGGGGGATGAGATGGTTCCAGAAACAGAATTGCTGCTTTTTGCCGCTAGCCGGGCGCAGTTGGTTCGTCAGGTCATTCTTCCGGCTTTGGAGGAGGGGCGGGTTGTGATTTCGGACAGGTTCCTTGACTCAACAACCGTTTACCAAGGGGTGGCCCGCAAGATTTCGACGGAATCCGTGGCACTTGTGAACCATTTTGCTGCGGGGCAACGATTGCCGGATGTGACCTTTCTTTTGGACATGGATGAAACGGCGGCCTTTCAGCGGTTACGTGAAGGGCGGCCCGAGGCGCTTCATGACCGGATGGAGGATCAACCCGCCGATTTTTATCGGGCGGTGAGGGAAGGGTATCTCCAACTTGCCAAAGCTTCACCTGACCGGGTTCGTGTGATTGACGCCTCACAACCTCCTGAAACCATCGCACGGGAAATCCGTGCCCAACTCGCCACCTGCGGCCATGCCCTGCTCGAAGGAATCCGCGCTTGATTTGTTGCTCAGCGCCCACCGCGATGGGCGACTGGCACATGCTCACCTGCTGACGGGTTCCTCGGGGAGTGGAAAAACTTGGGTGGCCCATCGGTTGGCGGCCACGGTTCTGCAATGCGAGCCTCAGTCGATCCTTGCTCACCCGGATGCCCACTTCGTTCAGCCGGAATCCAAATCCCGTCGAATCGTCATTGATCAAATCCGTGCTCTTGAGACCATCATCCATCGCAAACCATTGCTCTCGTCTTCGAAGGTTTGCATTATTCAAGATGCTGATCGGCTTCAGCCTGCTGCTGCCAATGCGTTCTTAAAGACGTTGGAAGAACCACCCGAGGGCTCCATCTTGATCCTCACAAGCTCTCTGCCCGAGGCGATCTTGGAAACCATTTTATCCCGCTGTGTGGAGACCTCGCTTTTGGGTGGGACCATTGGTCCGGGTCCAGGTGGGGAGGCAGTCATCCAGGCCTTGGGGGAATGCCTGCTGCAAGGCAAGGAACCCTCGGTGGCTGGTGCCTTCCGACTCACACGAGCTGTGCAGCAAGTTCTCAGCGAGGCACGAACTCGCATCGCCAAGGAGTTTGAGAGTGTCTTCAAACAAGAGTCCGCAAAATTTAAGAATGCTTCAGGCGGTGGGGAATGGCTGGAAGAACGTGAGGAGCAAATCAAAGCGATGACCGAATCTTCGGTGCTTCGAGAACGCGAGCGCGTGGTTGGTGTGATCCTCTATACGCTCGGCGGAGCTCTCCGGGCTGCCCATGGCGGCTCCTCCCCCCACGAAGTTTGCAATAAACTCGCTACACGCTTTTCGACCGCCGAATTGCTTGCCATGATTGATTCTTGGGAAACGATGCAAAGACGACTCGCTATGACTGTTAACGAACCGCTCTCCTTGGAGGCGGGAATGCTGGAAATTGCTTTGGGAGCCAAATCATGAGTCCTGCCGAAGGTCGCATTGTGCTCAAATTTGGCACGGGGGTTCTTGCCAAACCGGGAGGCGGAGCGCTTGATGCAAAACAATTTCGAAGGTTTGCTGACGATGTTTCTGCCTTGGTGCTGACCGGGCACCCCTGTGTTTTGGTTAGCAGTGCCGCGATTGCAGCCGGGGTTTCGGTTCTCGGGCTGAAATCGAGGCCCACGGACCTCCACGGCAAACAGGCCTGCGCCGCTGTGGGCCAACCCGAGTTGATGAGGCTCTACACCGATTCGTTTCGCCATCATGGTCTCAAAGTCGCCCAGCTTCTCCTCACTCATGGCGACATCGACAGCCGAACCCGCCGCGCCAATGCCCGCAACACCCTCGAACGACTTCTTGAGTTCGCCAGCATTATTCCCATTATCAATGAAAATGATTCGGTGGCGGTCGAGGAAGTTCGGTTTGGTGACAATGACCGTCTTTCGGCGGAGGTGGCTTTGCTCGTGCGAGCGTCGCGGCTGTTGTTGCTGACCAGCTCGGATGGTCTCACCGACAACTCGGGGCGCCGCATAAAAATCGTGCGCGACATGGAAAAAGCGTTCTCGTTGGTGCGGCCTGAAAAGGGCGAGTATTCGGTGGGTGGCATGCACACCAAACTGGAAGCCGTGCAAATTGCTGTCACCGCTGGCATCCCTGCAACCATTCTGGATGGGCGCCAGCCTGGTCAGATCGGCTTGGGCGCGGCCGGAGCCGATGCTGGCACCCGTTTTGTGATGAAGAAAGTCAGTGGCAAAAAGCCGCAAATTCGTGTTGATTCTCTCAAGCGCGCCGCTGGCCGCTCCTCACTGAAATCATGATCAAGTTTTTTGTTTACGGACTGCCGGCGCTTTTTGTGGCGCTGATTGTGGCCTCGTTTTTGAACGTGGTCATGCTGACCACCACAAAAAAGAATGAGTTCTCGATTGGAATGTTGGGAGAGCCATCCACCCTCAATCCGATCAAAGGAGCAGACTCCGCCGCAAGCCAGGTGAGCGGTTCGATTTTTAATGGGCTTCTTAAGTATGATGAGAATATCGAAATCACAACCGACCTGGCCGAGTCGTACGAACTCACTCAAACGACGACCGTGTTTTTCGAAAATGAAAACGAGGCGCTCACCGCCCTCCTTCGGTTGGAAGCAAGCCGGAGTCGCTGGTCAGGGTGGCAGCTCACTTCCGTGCGTCTGGAAGGCAATGCCCTGCTCATCAAATTAAAGCAACCGGGAATCGATGCCTCTCAGGAAATTGTGGGAATGTTTGATGGCAAGGTGCCTCTCCAAGTCATTCGCGTGGAAACCAAGGAGCCACCAGGCGCAGCCCTCGAAAAAATTCGCGCCTCCCTGGGCGGTGGGAAAATTGCGCGGGTTTGGGTCGAAGGATCCACAGCGTTTGAAGTCACTGTGCTCGGGTCTGAAGAGGAGGCCAAAGCCAAGATCGCAGGCTTTTTGCCAAAATCTCTTGAGCCCAATATCACGCTCACGGAAACCCAACCTTTCCTTGCCGAGCCGGAGGTCTTGTTTCGTTTGCGTCAGGATGTGTTGTGGCATGATGGAGAGCCCTTCACTTCGCGTGACCCGGCCTTCACGTTCAGCGCCCTTATGGACGAATCCGTTGCTTCGCCGCGCAAGCCGGACTTTGACACGATCCTCTTTGTCGAGACGCCATCACCTTTCGAATTTCGCGTGGTTTATCGCAGGCCCTATTCCCCGGCGCTCTCCAGTTGGATGATGTCCATCCTCCCAGCCCACTTGCTCGAAGGAAAACCCCAGGAATGGTGGGTGGAAAACTTTGACCGCAAACCGATTGGCACAGGTCCCTTCAAATTTACCGAGTGGAAGACGAATGAATACGTCCGCTTGGAACGAAATCCCACCTACTTTGATGGCCCCGGTCCATGGCTCGATGGCATCG
This sequence comes from Terrimicrobiaceae bacterium, assembly GCA_041744075.1. GTDB lineage: Bacteria > Verrucomicrobiota > Verrucomicrobiia > Chthoniobacterales > Terrimicrobiaceae > JAJTZA01. The sequence continues at coordinate 2,352 of JBGTLQ010000080.1, read as the reverse complement.
TTTACCGGATTTTAGGGGATCAACTCGCCCTGCGTCTGGCTTTCGAAACCCATCAGGTCGATTTTTGGAGTGTGGATCCCTGGGCGGTCAGCGGCTTCGAAAAAGACGAACGCTTCGAACTTTTTTCCATGCCCGGCAATTCCTATTCCTACATCGGATGGAACCTCAAGCGGCCACCCTTTGATGACGAGCGGGTTCGCATCGCGTTGGCCCATGCCATCAACATCCCCGAGATGGTGAAGTATATTCTGTACGGTCATGGCACCCAAAGCACCGGCGTCTTCACTCCTCAGATGTGGTTTTTTAATCCCGACGTAGAACCTTTTATGTATGACAAGGAGAAAGCGCGTGCCCTGCTTGCCGAGGCGGGATGGGTTCCCGGTCCTGACGGAATCCTTGCCAAGGACGGAAAAAGGTTTGCCTTCACCCTGATCACGAACAACGGCAATGAGATCCGCCGCGACATCGCCACGCTAGTTCAGGATAACCTCAGGCAGATTGGCATTGAGGTGAAAATCGAAATGTATGAGTGGGCGGTGTTTCTTAGGAATTTTATCAATAAGGGCAACTTCGATGCGATGGTTTTGGGGTGGGCCCTGGGGCCTGACTATGACCAATTCCAAATCTGGCACTCGTCTCAGGCCAATCCCGAGCAACTCAATGTCGTGGGATATAACAATCCGAAGGTGGATCGCCTCCTCGAGCAAATCCGCCAAGAATACCAACGCACAAAAATTGTCTCCATGGCCGGTGAGATGCAGGAAACAATTTACAAACAACAGCCCTACCTCTTTCTCTATGTGCCGGAAAGCACCTCGGTGGTGTGGAGGGATTCCTTCCGCATCCGGCGACCGGTTGATGGGGAGTGGATGGATACACCCATTGAAATGACCAAAGCCGGATGGAGCTATTACTCAGATTGGTTTTATCGCCCGGAATTTTCCTCGAAGCTTCCACCCTTGAAAGAACCCGCCAGCCCGTAAGCCCATGCTGAATTTTATTCTCAGACGCCTCGCGATTAGCACAGTGCTGGTTTTTATTATCAGCATCATCTCGTTTTTGATGATTATCCTCGCACCGGGTGGCCCGAATCCTTGGGGGGAACTGAACCCCAAGATCACGCCTCAAGTGAAAGAGATGTTCAGGAAAAAGTTCCATCTGGACCGTCCGATTTACGAGCAATACTTGCTAAATATGAGGGACCTTTTCACCGGTCGCCTCAAAAGCATCAAGGACGAACGCCCGGTGATCAACCGCATCCTCGAACGGCTTCCTGCCACACTGACTCTTAATCTTTACGCCATTTCTCTCTCGCTTGTTTTTGGCCTGCTCTGGGGCGTCTGGGCCGCGCGGCGGGCTGGCACCACGGCGGACATGTTGTCCTCGATGGGAGCCTTCGCGCTCATTGCCCTTCCGGGATTTTGGGTTGCTTATCTGATTTTGATTGGCTTGGTGAATTATACGGGAGTTCCGGTTCTTGGCACCCAGTCCTACGGCATTGATTTTCCTACCTTTGCGAACCGCTGGTTGGACCGACTGTGGCATGTGGTCCTTCCGGGGACGATTCTTGCTCTGGGTGGCATAGCCGTTCAGTCGCGATATATCCGCGCCACGGTTCTGGAAGCCATGCACGAAGACTATATCCGCACCGCCCGGGCAAAGGGGCTTCCTGAAGAAACAGTCTTTTACAAGCATGCGCTCCGCAATGCCGTGCGTCCCCTCATCACAGGAATCGGCAGTCTGCTCCCGGCCCTCATCGGAGGTTCACTCATCATCGAAACCATCTTCGCTTACCCTGGCATGGGCCGCTTGGGTTATGAAGCCGTCTTGGAACGAGACTATCCCACTTTGGTTGCTTTGAATTTTATTGTTGCAGGCCTCATCCTCCTCGGCAACCTGCTGGCCGATGTCCTCTATGCGGTGGTTGATCCCCGCGTCCGACTCGAATGACCACGGAAGCACCCATCAAAGCCACCAGCGCTCCAGCCCCGGCCAGCACGCCAACCAAACGCGTGCTGCGCAAATTTTTTGCCAACCCTGTGGCCATCGGCGGATTGGTTGTTATCCTTATCTTTGTTCTCACGGCCCTCATCACCGGCATTTGCGCACTTTTTGGGATTTATTTTCCCTATGACCCCAATGCGACCAACCTCGCCAACAAATTAAATCCCCCTTCCGCTGCGCACTGGCTGGGTACCGACAACTTGGGAAGAGATGTTTTTTCCCGCATGCTGAATGGTTCCTATATTTCGCTCTCGGTGGGTTTTGTGGCCATGGCAGTGTCTTTGCTGCTTGGCGTCGTGATTGGTGCGGTGAGCGGCTACTTTGGGGGGTGGATCGACAACATCCTCA
>JBGTLQ010000079.1:0-10895 GCA_041744075.1 Terrimicrobiaceae bacterium | reverse complement strand
TCAACCCCCACGTTCTCCAGCCAAAATTCATGCGCAGAGTGAATACGTAGTTTTGGAGGATGTCCAAAACTCTTTGATGCAGGTTGCGCTTCGCATCAGGCCATGATGGCCGCTGAGATTTCGTCAGCCTTTTCCTGACTGAAGAGTCGACGTAGCAATGTCAGGGAGAAATCCAGGGAGGTTCCCGCTCCACGGGATGTGATCACCCGGCCATCTTCGACCACTCTTTCTGCGATGCTGGCATCAAAAAGCTCCTGAGTGGCCGACGAATGACACGTGTGTTTTGTGTCTTCCAAGAGCCCGGCATCATGCAAAATGAGAGGTGCTGCGCAAATGGCGGCGACGAATTTTCCGTGGTCAAAAAACTCTTTTGCCAACCGTGCGGCTCGACCATCGGTTCTCAGCATCGCAACCCCCGGCCCGCCGGGCAGCAGCAACATGTCAAACTCGAAGGCGCTTTGTTTGCCAAGGACCTCATCAGCCTGCATCCGAATCCCGGAACGTCCCTCCACTTGGAAGCTACCATTCGCAGAGGCGATCACCACTTCAGCGCCAGCACGCCGAAGAAGATCGATCGGAGTTATGGTTTCAATTTCTTCAAATCCATCCCCAAGCACACAAAGCACACGTTTTTGAATGGCCATGGTGTAGGTAAGGATTTGATCTGAGATTTAATCCGTGATTGAGGCCTCTGGGTAAAGAGGATTCAGGTTGGTTCTTAGACCTGCACACGCACCATGGCGGCATGTTCTTCATCCGAACAAGGAGCGTTGAGCGGAACGTCCACAGGGGTGTCAGAGTTGGAAACCAAGCTGTTAGCCAACAGATATTGTTCCACTTCTTCGCCGCTGATATCAGGCAGGATCGTCCCATTGACCACCACACAGGGGGAAAGGGATTGACCGCTGAGTTGTTCCATTTCAAACCGAAAATTCGGGTTTTGAATAATGTCCTTCTCTTCGTAGGGAAGTTCATACTTTGCGAGCACAGCGCGGACGCCTTTGCTCCATCCACAATGGGTTTTCAGGTAAGCAGTGATTTCAGGTTTGGACATAAAGACAACCTTGGACGCAATTTCCCACAGCGCAACAGAAAAATAGGATTCATTCTTCGGAAGCAAGCCAGCGTTCTGCTTCGATGGCCGCGGCGCAGCCTTGGCCTGCGGCGGTGATGGCCTGGCGATAGACATGATCAGCGACGTCACCAGCCGCATAAACTCCGGGGAGGTTTGTGGCAGTTCCTTTGGTTTGAATCAGGTAGCCACTCTCATCGACTTCCAGAGCACTGCGAAAAGGGGCGGTGTTAGGCTCGTGGCCGATGGCAACAAACACACACTTCACTTCCAGTTCCGACTCGGTTTCGGTTTTGAGATTTTTGAGCATGACGCCCCGGACTTCTCCACCATCATCAGTGAGATAAGAGGTCACTGCCGAATCCCAAATGACTTCAATCTTGGGATTTGAAAGGGCACGGTCTGCCATGATTTTGGAAGCGCGCAGAGAATCACGTCGGTGGATAAGATAAACTTTGGAGGCAAAGCGGGTGAGAAATGTGGCTTCCTCGCAGGCGGAGTCCCCGCCACCGATGACGCAGACCGGCACATTGCGGTAAAATGCTCCATCGCAAGTTGCGCAGGACGTAAGCCCGTGGCCGATGAGCGAGGATTCCCCCTCCAGCCCGATGTAGCGGGGTGATGCACCGCTGGCGATGATGAGTGCACGGGTTTCGACCCATGCATCATCAATTTTCACGCGGCTGTGAGTGCCAGTGTGCTCAAAGGCCTCGACGACTCCATATTGGAAACGGGCACCAAATTTCTCAGCCTGTTGTTGCATGCGGAGAATGAGTTCCGGCCCATCAATGCCGTCTGGAAACCCAGGAAAATTTTCCACGGCGGTTGTGGTTGTGAGCTGACCGCCGGGGAGTCTGCCTTGGAGGACCAAGGGATTGAGGCTCGCGCGGGCGGTGTAAATGGCTGCTGTGAGGCCTGCACAGCCTGTTCCAACAATAATGACGTTTTCCATAGGTATCGGGTCAGTAAACACAATTCAGACCGGGCACCAAAGCAAACTTTATTCCCGAGAGTTGGAAAGAACAACCATGGTGCCACAGGTGGCGACGGAGACCGCATGCCCTAACAACCGCTGCCATTCCGGAAGCAGGGAAGATTCGGTGATCAGGACGACAGGTGAGGGCGAGTTCCACAGGCGAATAAGGTTCTCCTTCTTCAGATACCGAGAAATACCGATACCCTGAGTTCGCACGATATAATCGGCCTCTGGGTTGGCCCCCAGCAGATAGATCTCGCGATCAAGATAAAAAAGCAGGCTGCTGCCGGTGTCGATATCCCCATCGAAAATGATGATGCCATCCTCACCAGCCCGCTCGCTGATTGTGGCCGCAATGTCGCCAAGGGAAAAGAACGGGGCCACTTTGGCTGTCCCTGCAATGGCACCCAGACCAAGGCAGGCACCTGCAATGGCAAGCAACCAAAACGATCGAGCCGCTGAAAAACCAGCAGCCAAAGCAAAGAGAATTGCCATGCTCAGAGAAATCCCTGCAATGAGGGTCAAGCCGTGCCAGACCTCGGGGCCAAATTGTAGGACCGTGGAGAGCGCTGTGGCACGATCTGCAACTGCGGCCGTGCTGGTGCCTGCGAGGATATGGGGTGCCGCCAGGCAGGCCAGCAATGCCAACACAAGGATCCCGGCCACGGCAAAGCTCGCAGCTTTGAGGGAAGATTTCTCAATCACCCAAGCCGCCCCCAAAGCAAAGGCCGGCCAGAGCGTCATCGCGTAATAGTCCTGACGCTGCCCGGCAAGCATCACAGAGAGCCCCACCGCAAAAATCCACGAGATCACAAGCCAGGCCCCCACGCTCCATAAGGGAGGAGGAGGTAATTGTTTCATTGCCCGGGGCACTGCAAAGAGGGCCGCCATTGACCATGGAAAAAACCATGCCAAATGCAGGAAGAGAAACGTTAATCTCGGCACATTCGAATAGTTCGTGGCGGGTGCGGAGCTTCCCGTGACATGACCCACATGTTCCGTAAAAATCAGGTTGGTTAGATAACCTGGAAATTTTCCCTCAATATAAAAATACCATGGCAAATTAATAAGAGCAGCCAAGAGCAAGCCTGTGATGGGAAACAACGCCCGCATTCCCACTGGCAAAGGTGACCTGCGCCCTACAAAACTAGTCCCCATTAGCGCAATCCCCACAATCACGGTCGGATAAATCAAACCGTGGGGTCCCTTCACAAAAGCGGCCAAGCCTCCCAAGACCCAAAATCCGATCATCCATCGGGCCGGATGAGTCGAGCGGGCGGCCTGAAAAAAGGTGAGGATCGACCCCGCAATGAGTGCGGTGAAAAGTGGCTCCGGCATGACAATCCTCGCCAGGGTGAAGGAACCCAGCATTGTCGCCAGAATTCCTCCCGCCCACAGCCCTCGGCGATGTCCTCCCCACTGACTTCCGATGAGATACGTGATGCCCACCCACAGGACGATGGACAAGGCACCGGGGAGCCTTGTGGAAAATTCATTAATCCCTGCCACGACCATTGTGCTGGCCATGGCCCAATACAACAGTGGCGGTTTAACGAGTCGTGGGATGTTGTTGTTTTCCGGGACCAGCCAGTTGCCGCCTGTCGCCATGACCTTGGAGGCACCCGCGTATTGTCCGTCCGTTTCGTTATAAAGATTTCCCCATCCGGCTGTCGCCACATGAAGGACAAAGGCCGCCAAAAGGAGAAGCCCGACGGCTCCGGCCCGCGAGCTCATTCGGGATGACCCAAAGAAGGAAAACCTTCACTCACTCGAATCGGTTTGCCTTCTGGCATCTGAACCAATGCCAAGGATTGGCGGCAGGTCACAAGTTGCTTGCTATCGAAGTCCCGCAGAATCTCAAACTCCACCCAAAACCTGACTCTCCCAACCTCCGCGATTTTTCCATTAATGTGGAGATGTTCCCCAAGCTTCGCGGGGCGGCGATAGTCGATTTCCGTGCGCACAACGACAGGGTGGATGCCCGTGCGAAGGATCTCGTCAAAACTCATGCCCAATTGAATAGCGAGCAACGTTCTCGCGGTTTCAATAAACCTCAGATACGCGATATTGTGGACCACTCCGCCAGCATCTGTGTCAAAATACATGACCTGCACTGGCAGGCTGATGTGTTCGGAGGAGGTCGTCGCTGCAAAATCAGTCACGGCGTTGGCGTCGGGGGATTTTTGATTTCATCAATCGCTCGCGTGATGCCTGGATCGGCAATAATGGTTAGCGCTTCCTCGTATTTCGCAACCGCCTCATCGGGCTTTCCAGAATCTACCAAGGCCTTCGCTTCATCGCGAACTCTCGTGAAATGCTCGATCTTTGAAGCCGATATCTTTTGCAATTCACCGATGACCTTCACGCTCTCGGGCCCAACTTGGTCCGCGAGCGGCGCCATCCCATCAAGAATCTCCTTTGCTTCAAGATATTGATTGGCTTTCACAAGAGGCACCAGGGCCACAAATCCGTTGGCAACCACATCGACGGACTCAGCTTTGCGATTCGCAGATTTGAGCTGCACTGGGGCGCGGCTGGCTTGAAATGATTTGTTGCCGTTCAAAAGCGACGAGGCTTGCGTCTGGGTCTCGGGCGTTAGTTCCGGCACTTTGGAGAAATCCGTCACCGCAGCCATCTGAGGCTCGATCGCGTCAGCCAATGCTTCAGCGGACTTGTTCAGCTCCTCAAGTTTTTTGGTCCCAGTTTTCCAATTTTCCAGGAAGAGGATGCTGGCAGGATCCTCACTGGGTTCAAGCCCCTCCAACTGAACAACAAGAGCGCGGGCTTCTTCAATGGGTAGTGAGGGGGTTCCCAATTTTTTGAGGGTCTGACGGCGCTGTTCAGCGCGCAGGACTTTTGCATGAAGAGACTCCATTTGACCGGCGAGGGTTTTGGCCCTTGGGGAGTCTTCCGACATGGTTAGCAATTCGAGATACTTGGGATCATCTTTGAGGTTGAAGCTGCCTGGTGGGTTGGCACGTTCAATTTCGACTTTCAGAATATCGACCAACCCCGCTGCTTGTTTGTCAAGAAACTGACGCCGCTTCACCCACTTGCCATCCACTTTAACCTCGCCACTATCGAATCGCGTGAGCAACTCAGAAAATTCGACCAACTTTGGTTGGATATAGGTTTTTGTGGCCGGAAAACGGACCGTCAGGGCTTCGATCTCTTTAACGGCTTCTTCGATTTTGTTGCGGTCCGTCAGTTGAATGAGGGTGGGGATGCGATTTGCGTCAGGGTAAACAATCACTCTTAAGACCTTGGAGGAATCATGTTGGATTTTCTGACCGCTGGGTGTTTGGAATTCGTAATAACCTGCCGCAGGATTGCTGGCAGCACGGCGATCAAGGAAGGATGAGAATTCAACCACACGGACTTCCGATTCCTTCGACCAGGCCTGAGGTTTGACCAAAGCAATTCCCGGGGTGTCCTGAACGGTGGAGCCATCGGGAGTTTGCGCGCTGGCAGAACAGATCGTAGCGAGGAATAGGGCAATTGGGAGGGCGCGAAATCTCATGGAGGGATACATCGGGCACAAGGTAGGCGAATCTGCAACACCCATGCAACTTATTCTATTATCGCGAGGTGGGATTTTTTCTGCTGTATCTCGAACATTTGCAAGGATGGGAGCACTGGCAACCTTACGAGTATTTAAACAATCCTATCTAATTTTAGGAATCTGTTTATTTTTTTGAATTCCTTCTTTTCTGATGAAGTGAGATTGCCCATGCTCCGCGAGAATGAATGATCCCGAAAGAACGATTGAGTTTGAATTTGTCCGAGCCACAGAAAATGCCGCACTAAATACGCTGTCTTGGTTGGGACGGGGGCAGAAGGAAAAAGCAGATGCCGCGGCCTGTGATGCCATTTTTGGTGTCTTTGACCTTGTGGATATCCGGGGGGAAGTTGTGATTGGTGAGGGGATCAAGGACAATGCACCCGGAATTTTTCTTGGTGACAAATTGGGGACATGGAAAGAGGGATCTCCTCATTTTGACATCGCGCTCGACCCGATTGATGGCACGAGCAACATCGCCAATGGCATGCCGAATTCGATTTCCGTGATGGCTGCCAGTCAAACCAAAGATGGGGAACCACGCACGATGCGGAACATCCCCACCTTTTATACGCAGAAACTCGCCTACGGGCCGGATGTGGTGAGAGCCCTCAAAGAAGGGATGCAGCCATTTGACCTCGACACCCCATTGGAGGTGATGCTCCCATTGATCGCAAAAGCGCTAGACAAAAGAGTCAGCGAATTGGTTGTGATGACCCTAAACCGTCCCCGGCATCACGATCTGATCGCTGCCGTGCGAAAAAGCGGTGCGGCGCTTCGATTGATCATGGACGGTGACATTGCTGCTGCGGTGACCCCATCTCTTCCGGACCCATCGATTGACTTGTATTTTGGGATTGGCGGGGCACCTGAAGGGGTGTTATCAGCCGCGGCTCTCAAAGCGCTTGGTGGAGAAATGCAGTTGCGGATGTGGCCAAGGGATGATGAGGAGCGCAGGGAGGTTCTTAAAACCACGCCCGAGGAAGATCTCTCCAAGATTTTTCTTGTGGATGACCTCGTGAGTGGTGACAGCGCGATTTTCTGTGCAACGGGCATCAGTCACAGTTCGTTGGTTCCGGGAGTCCGACTGGTCGGGGGAAAGGCCATCACACATTCCATCCTAATGCGGGCCAAAAGCCGAACCGTGCGTTACATTCGCGCCGTGCACGACCTAAGCACCAAAACCATCCACCTCCGAAGCGATTCCGGAGACCATGGACTCCGGGAAGCCGAGTGATTCGAAATTATCGAACGACGTTTTTGTAGGAGCTGGTGGTTTCAACGGTCACAGTCACCGTGCCGGCCACTGGCTGAGGCTGGGGAATTCCGTATCTGAGAGCTCGGGTGTAAGGACCATTCACCTGCTCTCCTGCACAATAGAGATCACGACGGTTTTCCAAAGTCGTGCAGGAAGTCAGTATAGCAACAACACCAAAAGCGAGGAGGATTTTCACGAGTGCCATCTAAGCGTGATCATGCTGAGGCTGTCAATCGCCCAAAATGAAAATCGAAACAGCCGAGATGACCTGCTCCGCAGAAATCTCTGACATCGCTCCGCCTTGTTGATCTGGGGTGAAGGGTTCCATCGTGCGGGCACGAAGGACGGTGGAGCGGGTGTGGCGAGGGCGCCAGTGGAAGGGGTTGGTGGGGCCAAAGAGGGCCACGCAAGGGGTCTTGACGGCATCTGCGAGGTGCATGGCGGCAGTGTCCACGCCGCAAAAAATTGCTGCACCTTGGATTACGGCTGCGAGCTCCGGGAGGCCGGTTTTTCCTGATAGGTCGATCACCGCGATGTCCCTTGGCATGGCGTTACGAATGGCTGCCAAGTGGTCAGTTTCTGCAAAATCGTTGGAGCCAGTGAGCACAATGTGTAGGCCGTGATCTTTTGCCAGAGCTGTGGCAACTTCGGCCCATCGTTCGGGCAGCCAGTATTTCTCCGGGCGGGCAGTGCCCGCATGAATCACGGCATAGGGGGATTTTGGGATCAATGCGGAAGCCGCAAGAACAACATCTTGAGGTAGGCATAACCGGAGGGGTTCATTTTCGCGCGGAATCCCCAGCACTTTCAGAAGGTCGGTGTAATGGTCAGCGGTGTGGCGATTGCGTACCGAGGAATCAACGAAGTGGGTGTAGGCAAGGCGTTGAGGAATTTTTTTTTGAAATCTGGAAAATGTTGCCCGATTTTTTGCGCGAGAGAGGATCGTCAATAGCGCCGAGCGGTCGGTGCCAGTGAAGTCGAGACAGATGTCATGCCCGGCCATGGCAGCACCCCAGAATCCCTTCTGGCCCCTTGCAAAGGCACGCACTCCCGGGATGGCAGACAGCATCCCGGCGCAGGATTTTTCCGTGAGCAGGGTGATGGCCGCATTGGGAAAAATTTCCTGCAATACCGAAAGAGCCGGTGTCGTCAGCAGCAGATCCCCGATCCGCTTCAACTGAAGCACCAAGATCCTGTTGGGCTCCATTTTTACTCCACGGTCACGCTTTTGGCGAGATTGCGGGGTTTGTCCACGTCACAACCGAGCGTCACCGCAATGTGATAGGCAAACAGCTGGAGGGGAATGACGCTCAGAATCGGAGTCAGGTAGTCGGGAGCCTTCGGAATAAAGATGGTATCATCAGCAAGCTGGGCCAAGTGTTCATCGCCTTCTGTGCCGACAGCGATCACCGGGCCTTTGCGGGCTTTGACCTCCTCGATGTTGCTCAAATTTTTTTCGCGGACCGCGTCATCGGGCGCAATGAAAACCGAGGGCGTTTCTTCGTTCACAAGTGCGATGACGCCATGTTTCAGCTCTGCACTGGGGTAGCCGGATGCTGCAATGTAACTGATCTCCTTGAGCTTGAGGGCGGCCTCAAGGGCAATCGGGTAATTGGCCTGGCGTCCCATGAAGAGAAAGTTCGAGCTCTTCGCGTATTTGCGGGCGATGGCGGCAATGTGTTCTTCCTGCTCGAGGATCCTCGCAATTTTGTCAGGGAGTGCCTCCATTTCACGAAGGATTTGCAATCCTTCGGCAAAGGAAAGGTAGCGGATACGTCCCAACAGGAGGGCTAAAATCGTGAGGATCGTGAGTTGGGAGGTGAAGGATTTTGTGGCGGCCACTCCGATTTCCGGACCTGCGTGCATGTAGGCTCCGCCGTCGCTCTCTCTGGCAATGGTGCTGGCGACATTGTTGCAAATACCTAACGTGCGGTGGCCTTTGCGCTGGCTTTCGCGCAAGGCCGCGAGGGTATCAGCGGTTTCTCCACTCTGACTGATCACAAACACCAAGGTGTCCCGCGTGGTGGGCAGGTTGCGGTAGCGCAACTCGCTGGCAAACTCGCATTCAACTGGCAGGCGGGCCATGGACTCGATGAGATATTCACCGACCATCGCCGCATGAAATGCTGTTCCGCAGCCGCTGAGGACAATACGTTCCACCGAGCGGAGATCAGCATTGGTCATTTCCAGCCCCCCCAACTTCGCAGTTGCTTCCTCAAGAGAGAGTCTTCCCCTCATGGCATCACGGACCGTGTTTGGTTGCTCGAAGATTTCTTTAAGCATGAAGTGGGCATATTTCCCCTTATCGACATCTTCGGCGGTGTATTCGACTTTGCTGACTTGGTAGCTGGCATCCGATCCCGCCAAGGTGGAAATATCAAACCCCTCCTCGGTGAGCGCCACAATTTCGTAGTCATTGAGGTAAACCGCTTCGCGGGTGTGGGCCACGATGGCACTCACATCACTTGCCAAAAAATGTTCGCCCTTTCCAACCCCCAGAACCAGCGGGCTGCCCCTCCGCGCTCCAACCAAAACGCCTGGCACATCAGCATGAATGGCTGCAATTCCGTAGGTTCCGATAACCTGCTTGAGAGCGTTACGAACAGCTTCCACCAAGGCCTCAGAGGTGTTTGCGGAGGATTTGTCGAACGCCTCTCCGATCAAATGAGCCAGGACCTCGGTGTCTGTCTGGGAATGAAACTCGTGGCCTTTCTCACGAAGGGCCTCGCGGAGGACCTGGTAATTTTCGATGACCCCATTGTGAACAATCGCCAATTTGCCGGAAGCATCAAAGTGGGGATGCGCGTTTTCATGGGTCACACTGCCATGGGTGGCCCACCGGGTGTGGGAAATTCCAAGCCGACCGTGGGCCGGAGATTCAGCAACCACCTTGGTGAGGTTTGCGATGCGCCCGACCGCCTTGCGAACCTGCAAGCCGTCACCATTCAGGATGGCAATGCCTGCTGAGTCATACCCCCGATATTCCAAGCGCCGTAACCCATCCAAAAGAACGGATGAACACTCGCCTTTGCCCACATAACCAACAATTCCACACATAAGTTTTTGAAGCGTGACAAGCCGCCGCTCAGCAATCAAGCTGCATCTGTGCAATCCCTCCCTCTCATGTTACCCATCGACCGAACGTTGGCGATCATCATGGGCGGCGGCGCAGGCTCGCGTCTTTACCCTCTCACCAAGGAACGCGCAAAGCCGGCCGTGCCCCTTGGTGGCAAATACCGCTTGGTCGATATTCCAATCAGTAACTGCCTCAACTCGCAAATCCGGGGGATCTACGTGCTGACCCAATTTAATAGCACCTCCCTGCATCGCCACATCAACGCGAGTTACAAATTCGACAATTTCAGCACAAGCTTTGTTGAAATCTTGGCAGCCCAACAAACTCCAGATGGTGCGCAGTGGTATCAAGGCACGGCCGATGCCGTCCGCCAGAATCTTCGCTACTTTCTGGAGCGTCCCTACGATTATTTTATCATATTGAGCGGTGACCAGCTCTACCGCATGGACTACCGACAGGTTCTCCGTCAGCACGTCGAAAATGATGCCGACCTGACCATTGCCACCATCCCCGTGAGCCGTGAAGCAGCGACCGGGTTTGGAATCATGGAGACCGATGCCAATCGCCGCATCGTTCGGTTTGTCGAAAAACCCAAGGATGACGATCAACTCGACAGCCTCCGCATCCCAGCGGATCTCCTGCAACAAATCGGCCATCCCCCGGAGGCTGACCTTTATCAGGCCTCCATGGGGATTTATATTTTTAAGCGCCATGTGCTTGAAGAGTGCCTCGACAATGACTTTGTGGACTTCGGCAAAAATATTATTCCCGGCGCGATCGGCCGCTACAAAGTTCTTTCCTACATTTTTCAAGGATATTGGGAAGACATTGGGACGATCCGTGCGTTTTTTGAGGCCAGCTTGAACCTCACGGAACCCAACCCACCCTACAGTTTCTACGAGCCCGGAGCCCCCATTTACACCCATCCCAGATTTTTGCCTGCAAGTGTTATCA
>JBGTLQ010000078.1:0-3427 GCA_041744075.1 Terrimicrobiaceae bacterium | reverse complement strand
GGTTCGGATATTATGTGAGCCAAAGGCCGGGCGAATGAAGGTCCGATGGTCCACAATTTTTTGGGCCAGATGTTCATAGTTGGCATCGGTGTCGGTTTTCTTGAGGTAAACCGGTATAGGCCAACCCCGTTGTTGGTAGCGGATGACTTCGGAGTCCCAGTAGGCGCCTTTGACCAGGCGAATGCCGAACGGAGCATTTCGCTTCTTCCCCCATTCCAGAAGGGAATCCAACGTGTGGGAGGAGTGCTTCAAATAGGCTTGTAAGGCAATTCCGGCGTGGGGGAAGTGTTGGTACGAGGGCTCAGAAAACAGACGAGTAAAAACTGTGAGGATGAGAGGTTCCAATTCGGCCTGCTCCATGTCGAACGTGATAGAGGCCGGCAGAGTTTGCGCCAGATCGACAATTGACCGCAGGCGAGGGGCCAACGCTGTGTAACTGCCGTCGGGGTCAATAGGGTCTAATTGCGAGTATAAGGCGGAGAGTTTGATGGACAAATTGATTCGGGGGAGGGACCCCAGATGATCGTTTTCTAAAATAGGTTGTGGATTCCACTGTTGGGTGGCCTGGTGCAATTGGGTCAACGTCTGAAGGCACCGTTTGTGATAGAGATCAGCCTCATATTCACTGACGGTGGCTTCTCCCAGCAAATCAATGGAACAGGCGCATCGGGTTTGCCAAAGATGGGCCAGCGTCGGTAACGCCTGAGCAACGTTCTCCCCTGCCATAAACGTGTAAGCCATTTTAAGAAATTGCCGCCTCAATATCCTGGTCCCCACTTTGGCGGCTAGGGGATTGCTCGAAAGGCGTGTGAGGAGCCACCGCAGGGGAGACGGGAGGGATGGCAGGTCTTGAAAGTATTCCTTCAAGATGTGCACAAATTGTGTATCGGTCTGGAGAGCGGGCAGGACATCGATAAAGCGAAATAGTTGCACTTTGAACTGTTCATCGCGAGTTCCCCAATCTAAGAGAAGGTTCGTCCCCCACCGGTGGTCCCAAAACCCTGGGGTATGTTGATGAGCTTGTTCGGCCAGTGTTTGCCCGAACCGGCGAATGTCGGATTCTGATGACTCATACGGGAACATACCTTTGTCCTCTCCTTTATTAAGATATTTTACACCTTTTCGGAAGATAAGGGAGAGTGATGAAGGCTGGAAGGAACGGGAAGAGAGGTTAGGATCGGCAGGAAGATAGTCGTTTGCCGGAAATACTGCCATGGGGGCCGAGGGAATTTTTGAATGTCCCTTCAAGATGGGTATCGTGGTTGCTGATCAGCAGGCTATCTTCTTGATAACCCTGGGGGAAGGTCCATTTGAGATAGACGGTATCCCCTTGAATCGAAATGATGGTTGGCTCGAGTTGAGACGGCGAAGGCTGGTCGGGTGGCGAAAAGGTGATCGTCCCTTTACGATCTCCATGGTTTTGGTGATTATGTACCAGCCATTGCCATGTTCCACAAAGTCGAGTGGCGGCGGATTTGGTCTGTTCTCGTTGTTGCCACTGCTGAATGTGGTGCCAGGTTTCCCGTGCTGTTTCATATGCCGTGGCTTCTAGCCGGATGATTTGGGTATGGAGGGTGGCCCGGAACATTGGCAGGAGCCTGGTTCGAATATAGTGGCCCGCATAGGCATGTTGAGTGGATGGAGAAGGCGTGTGCCCATCGGCCAGTTGATCAGGTGCTTGCCAATATTCGAGCAATCTGGCCTCAATTCCCTTTCGGCCGTGTTGCTGGAAAATGTTCACCCAGGATAATGGACTGTCATCCCGATCCTGGTAGGTTTGGTCGAAATAGGATGCAAATTTGGCAAAATCGTTGCCTGGAGGAAGGGGTTGAGAAGTCATTTGGGACAATGCGGACACCTGTTGGTAGAAATCCATCACCGGTTCCAGAGAGTTGAGGGGAACGTGCTTCGTGATCCACTGGAATTGAGATTCCCCGAGGCCGGCTTCCAGGGATGGTGGACTTGCCGAGGATTGCCCAATGCGTTTCCGAAATTCTTGGGCATGGGCAGTGACAGCCAGGGCTGCCAAATAAGTCGTGATGGTTTCCTTGATTTCTTCGGACAGATTCACGCTTGGCGGGGAAGATTGAGGCTTTGAACGGGTTCGTGACCCCTGACCCTGTGGTTTAGTCGGGGATTGAAAAAAGGCAAAGGCCTCGTCATCAGAGGCAATTTGAAGGATCTGTTCTCGTTGTTGTTCAAGGAGAGACCAGGGTGTTCCAGGCAATTCCTGGATGGCGAAAGCAGGAGAGAGAAAATAAAAAACAAAAATCTGGATGCCTACAATAAAAGAGTGGGCCGGCATTAATTTCCGATTGGCATGCAGAGCCATGGAATTCAGGAAAACAAGGGTTTGTGGTGATGGAGTATGGGGGGTAATGAATGTGGCATGACGCCTATGGGATATTTTTTAAGATCTTGTTAATAAAATCCATTGAGGTTTGCAGGGCCTCTTCGGCATCTGACAAGCGGTAATTGGGAGAGCCGCTTTGCCAGAATCCATCAGAGGCTTCGGGATAAGATTGGACTTCTACGGTTTTTCCGGCTTGTGTGGCCGCCTGACAAAATCGGTCAAGTTCATCTGCCGAATTGAGAGGATCCTTCCCCGGCATCTGTAGCAATAATGGGCAATAGAGGCGTTGGGCTATTTCGGTATCGGCAGGAATAATGCCGCAGATGGCAACGGCGGCCCGGAGCCGACGCCGATGAGCGGCAGTTTTGATGGCAAGGGTCGCGCCCATTCCAAACCCGACCACGGCATGCGCGTTGCGGGTGGTTCGTTCCAAATTCGTATCTTCCGTCAGATTGGCGTTGAGAAACTCAAAGCAGGCATTGATGTCCTGTAAGGCTTGTTGTTCATTGACACGCTCCATTAACGCATCGGCGACCTCCGCATTGGCCGTCACCATTCCGCCCTGCCGCCCATACAGGTTTGGGACTAAGACCACGTACCCTTGGCAGGACAGTCCTTTAGCCAATTCTTGAATGGGGGACGTGAGTCCGTAGCGATCATGCAGGACGACCATGGCCGGTAATATTTTATTGGCCTCTTGAGGGGCGAATTGAATGCCCTCCACTTGCGGACCCTTAGGGGCTCGTGTGGCGGCATAGGGATCAACCATATGATCTTTGTGAGTTTCAAAAATCCCCGTACTATTAAATCTCACAAGGGTGTATCCGATTTGTTCAGGGGCATAGGGAGTGGTGTGTTGGGTCATCAGATTTAGCCTTTGGATAAAAATGGAACCAGCAAAAAATGAAAATTTCTTTGAAAATTCAATGGGTAGAGCAAAATTACTATATCGGCGGGTTCTTTGGCCTGTCAATCAACCTAAATCCGGCAGTTGGAATTTGTGTGAGGTGAACAATACTCTGTGTGGTGGCGGGCATGAAGACTTCTCACGCAGCCAAAGGCGTTCACCCTCCG
>JBGTLQ010000077.1:0-7022 GCA_041744075.1 Terrimicrobiaceae bacterium | reverse complement strand
CCAGCGATCATAGCTTCTTCCTGTTTTCTTTCGTTTTTTCTGTGATTGTCTTCACATTGACGTGGGGAGTTACGGCCTGCATCCGTTCTCCAGAGGTAAGACATTCCGCCTGGTTGTTGAGCTTTATTATCACCACCATATGTTGCGTGCTGGGTTGGCTGCGGTGGGAAGTGCCAGTACCAATCCTCAACGCATCAAAGTTACAAACCAAAGCGGACATTGTGCGTGTCACTGATGGTCTGGAGCACGGGGTTCCATCTCGGGAAATGATTGCAATGCCAGTTGCGACTCCAGTTGTCGCTGCACTCCATGATGAGCCAACTGAAGTCAGGTTTATACCTTTTCAGGGATGGAACATTCTTCCGTTGGCTTGGGGGGTCGGTGCTTGCATTGCGTTATTTCCCTTGTTGGTGGGAGGCTTTCACTGGAGAAGGATCCGCCGTCAATGCAAATTCGTGACAGATGAGCGCATGCGAGTTCACTACGAATCGCTTTGCATGGATTTAAAACTTCGCAATCGGCCGGAGCTTCTGATTTCTCCCAATTGTCACACCCCCATGCTCGGATCTCTTCTGCGTCCATGTCTTATCCTGCCCAAAGACGCTATTAATTGGTCAGGTGGTCAAAGAGAAAGTGTCTTGCGGCATGAGCTTGCGCACTTTCAACGCAACGATCTTTTTGCCTTGGTTTTCTGCAGAATAGTTGCAGCGCTGCTTTGGTTTCAACCTCTTGTGTGGCTGGGGCTGTGGCGACTCAAGCTGGAAGCGGAATTGGCCGCTGATGATGCTGTGGTGGCGGTTCAGGGCTCACCGGAGACCTATGCTGAAACGTTGCTGAGCTTTTGCAAACAGTGGAAGGATATGCCCAGGCACGCCGGGCTTGGCATTGTGCCCGCCTCGCACATCCATTCAAGGCTGAAACGCATCCTGGACGGGAACATTTCACGAAAACCATTCTCTCGGAGGCGAGGGGGTGTTCTCGGAGTAGCCACGCTTTGTGCTGCCTTACTTCTGGTTGTGGTCAAGCCGGTTACGGCTACTAAAGACCTGACCCTATTGGAGTTGATCGCCCAGAAAAATCAAATGGCGTTCGCAAATGTGGAATCCCTCAGTTTTGTTGAACGCGACACTATCCTTGGCAGGGATGTCGGACGGTTCCAAATGGAGTGGTGGGAAATGGGAAGGAATTGCCGCTACCGTTATCGACAATTTAACGACGTGGGCAATGTTGATTTTGGTATAAGCTACAGTTATGACGGTGGGATATCGCGCAAAATGTCATTTGGAGGCGATAGCCAGACTCTGGTGCGACACAAGGGCCTCAGGGAGTTTGATACTTGGCTGATTTACAGGACGTTTATTACCACCCCATTCGATTTTATGTCGCTGACCGATGTTCGTGCCCTCAGGAATACCCCACCATTGCTGCTTCTTAAAGATGCAACAAATTGGGAACGTTTCCTTGCTGACGCTCATGTTGTTGGAAAGGAAGTCTATCACGGCATCGAGTGCGTGGCGGTGAAGGTTCCAGATCGTTATCTCCGCAACAGCATCGGAGGCAGGGACCTCGGCAACTATGTGGTGTATTTCGACCCTGACAGCGACTACCGTCCAGTTGGCTGGAAGAGTTACAAGGCCGATGGCGATTTATTTCAGGAACTGGTTGTGACACAGGAGGAGGCGGTGCGGAGCCCAGATGGGGTCGAAATTGTACTTCCCAGAGAGATCCGAACAATTTACCCAGCCGTCACTTGGATCGCAACTTTTGTGGATGTTTCGATCAACTCACTTGGTTCATTCAAATTCGCACTCGATGAGACGCTTGCGAAACATATCTTTGACGAGGATGAGCAGGAGTGGCACAAGGCGCCGCCGCAACCATATCTCTCTGTTGAATTACCCGATCAGGATTTTACTGATCTGCCGATACGCGAGATCATCGAACTCCTTCGTGAAAGGGTTCGGGAGAGCGATCCCGAATTCAGTGATTTTTCCATCGCTTATACACGATCCAGCGACAAGGAAGCTCCCAAATTCTCATTGAAAATGAACAAGCCAACGGTTGAGGCATTGCTTGCCGAGATGAAAAAACAGGTGGAGAACATGAAAGTTGAGGTTTCTCCAAGAGGTCTTTTTATACGAACCGACTAATGCAAATGACAATAATTATATAAAAAAATGAGAGTCAAAGAAATTGAATTAGAGCTGCATAAAATGCCCACAATTGTCCCCTTATTTCGTTTGACTGCATACCACATGCTGGCATTATGATTAGCCAGAACAAATCAATGCGATACATCCAGCCATATCCATGAAGGCACTTGTTGTTTCACTCAGGGAAGGGCGGGAACCGCGGAGAAATATCATCAACGCGCACAATACATAATGAAAAAGTTTCTTCAGGTAATGTTGACATGCATAGGGATTCTCTTTGCCGAAGCCAGAGCAGAAACTCTGAATTCAGATATTACGAAAGTAATTTTGCGCAATATTGAAAATATCAGGTGTGCGGGTTATGAAATAGAAAGCTACTTTGGCGATTCCAAAAGCCTAGCTGCCAAGCTTATAATATTCGAAAGCGATGAAAGATTCAGAGTCAGCTACCGAGAGTATACACCGGACGATGGTGGTATTGCGGTCGAAAGAGAGGAGTTATTTGATGGAACCCGTAGATTCCGGTATTTCCCACTTGAAAGGCTTGTTAATATCCAAAAAGTATCCGATGCACTTCCAACTTTTGTAAGAAACTATCCATTACTTTTGTCGCCTTATGAGTTCGCATTTGCAGACCATGGAGAAGCACTTTGGACCAAGAACGAGATCTCCTTAATTGCAGGACTAAAAGCAGATTCGATTACCCAGCGAGTTCTCTCTTTTGAGGAAGCATTATTCCAAGAGAAACAGTGCTTAGTCCTCTATATAAAAGGAGGTCGTGACAGATTTATTGATATGGAGGTTGTTTACAAAGTGTATCTCGACCCAAATCTCGGCTATTTTCCCATCGCATGGGAAAGTCGGAATTTAAATGGCCAGCTAATTTCTGAACTTGAGGTGTTAAAGACAGAACGAATCGGAACCGATGCCGTCGTGCTTCCATCCGAGCTCATCATCAAATATTATGCGTTAAGCAACGATATCATTTCATTAACCCCTACAAATAGTCAAAGAATCAAATACTCGAATATTGTGCTGAATTCGATCGAGGAACTGGATTTCTCTCCTGATCTAACGAAGGCCGACCATATTTTCGACGCAGATAGGAAGATTTGGTTTAATGTGTGGAAATAAGTGGGCAATCCTGAAAAGGAAAATGAGCCAACAGAAGGAAACAAAGGTAACGAAGAATCAGGGAGTTATGAAAAGTTGTTACTCACTTAGGAGCTCACGCAAAAGTGAGGCTTTCTTTCGATGTAAATCGTTCAGCCTTCGTTCTCTTAGTTTCATTATGTAAAAAATCTATTTCCATTTTTAGGGTAATTGTTTTGCAATCGCATCTGTTCATACGACGGGTCAGGCGTGAATGGCGTTAGTCTAAGCCCAAAGGGGCTTCTTCCCATAGCCCAGGGCAAGCACCAGCGCCACCCCGGGTTTAGGATAATAGTCGTTTCTGCCCAGGAAGGACAGCATCCCAAACATCAACTCCGACACGTCAATGCGAGTGAATGACCCCGCTGTCATTACGCAATTACTGATTCAGGTGTGCGAGCTCATTTAAAAAGTTATGTAAAAATGCTAAAAAACCAGCATTATTCGGTTGACACATCGGACCGTGGTCTTTTAAATGAGATTGTATGCCCCGCATGAAGTTTACCCTCGCCAACCTGAGTCGGCGCGAGCGCCAGATCATGGAAATCATTTATGCACGTGGTCATGCCAGTGCGGCGGAGGTTCAGGATGGCATGGAGTCTGCCCCCAGTTACTCCGCAGTTCGGGCGTCATTGAGCATCCTTGAAAAGAAGGGCCTGCTGACCCATCGCCGGGAAGGAGCCAAATATCTCTTTCAGCCGGTCGTTTCGGCCGAGAAGGCCAAGGTCTCGGTTCTGAAGCGCATTTTGGAGGCCTTTTTTGAAAACTCCGCGGAAAGTGTCGTGGCCACACTTGTTGGCAGCCGGGACCTTGAGATTTCGGATCGCGAACTCGACCGCCTGGAACTCCTAATCGCCAAGGCCAAGAAGGAGCGGCGAAAATGAGTTTGTTCCCCCTGGTTCAGTTGTGCCTCCTCTCCACAGGGGCATTTTTCGTTGCACTTCTTCTTGCATCGATACCCCGGCTTTCTGCCGCCTGTCGGCACCTCATCTGGCAGGCTTCTTTCGCTGTGGTGACGGCCTGTTCATTATTCATCTTGCTCGGCATCCAGATTCCACTTCC
This sequence comes from Terrimicrobiaceae bacterium, assembly GCA_041744075.1. Taxonomy (GTDB): domain Bacteria; phylum Verrucomicrobiota; class Verrucomicrobiia; order Chthoniobacterales; family Terrimicrobiaceae; genus JAJTZA01. Next base: position 2,655 of record JBGTLQ010000077.1, on the reverse strand, counting down.
CGTTCTCCGGGCCGCACCATCGATTGCAACATCGACCCGTGTGGATCCTACACCCGCCGCTGTGCAGATCAATATCCCGGCTGGCTCTGTGGAATCCGGCTCGGCTATCACGGGCTCCCCATCAATCGCTCCAAGATCGCAATGGCCTATCCTCATCTGGTCAGTTTGGGCCGTGGGGGTCCTTATCTCGGCCATCCGATTGGTGCGGGGGTATGGAACGCTCCACGCGGTGAAGCGGCGTTCCCGCTTCATCGGATTCGCCAGCGCGAAGGGTGACTTCTCCGCAGATGCCAAGACGGGGATTCCGGTCTATGCTTCGAGGGAAATCGGGTCTCCTATGACCGTTGGAATCCGTTCGTCAGTCATCTTGATTCCAGAGCGTCTGTTAGCGGAGTCCAAGGCCTGCCTGAAGGTCGTCCTGCTCCACGAGGTCGCACACGCCCGACTCTTTGACGTCGGCTTCCTCTTCCTCTCAGGAATCGTAACAACTTTACACTGGTTCAATCCCCTGGCTTGGTTTGCTTCCGCACAACTCAAGGCTTCTGCAGAGCTCGCTGCTGATGACGCAGCCTTATGCAGTTCCACCTCCGCTGAAGAATACGCGGACGGACTCCTCGCAGTCATCCGGCTGATTAAAGCCAGCGATTCCCGCCTATTCCCTACCGTTCCTATGGCTGGAGGAGCCGATGTGACCGCACGTGTCGCACGTCTGCTGGATGCCAATCTCGACCGCTCCATGCCCTCACGAACACATCGCGGATTTGTATTCTCTCTCGTGCTGGTTTGCGGAGTCGCGTTGATTGCCTTTCGTCCGGTTGCGGCAGAATCTGACGCAACAAACTCCGCAGTTGTCCCCACACCTGTGCCAGCCTCTACCCATATAAGATCTGAATCAGCCCCATCACCAGTTCCAGACGTGCCCCAGATCGAGATTGAGTTCAAACTTCTGGAATTCGAAAACGACATCTACTCACAAAACCGTGAAACCTTTGAAAAGGCATTAAAATCCTCCTCGGATGAATCCTTTCAGGAATTCTTGCGTTTCGTAAGCAAAGTCAAAGGGGTTGATCTGCTTTCCGCACCAAAAGTCACGACGCGATCGGGACAAAGAGCAACTGTGCAAATCATTCGCGAATTCCGCTACCCGATCGAGTTCAGCTATCCGAGCGAGTTTGACGAGAGAGGAACGCCGACGGCATTTGAAACGAAAGACCTGGGCATCACTTTTGAAGTCGAGCCCAAGCTGATTGACGACAAAACGATCATCAGCGGGACTCTTCGGGTCATCGATTTTCTTGGATTTGTGGACGATGAATCCAAGACACCATCCTTTCAGACGAGAGAAGCCCGGGTCTATCGCACACTGAGCAAAGGAGAAGTCGCCTTGATGCTGGTTCCATGGCAACCAAGGGAAATGGGGTTGGCGGCCAAATTCGCTGATCCAAATCAGACCCTCTCCATGGATGAACCCGGACGACGATTGATGTTCATCCTTAAGGCCAATAAAGTTCCCGCGGAGATTCGATTGGCCGAGGAAGAAGGGGAGAAGCATCTCACAAAGTTACTAGAGGAAACCCGTCTGCGCGAAAGGATCTATGACCAAGCGCCGGTCACTGCTGTTGTTGATGGGCTGCTCAATGAGGTTAAAGAAGCTGACGGGGATCGTGTGGCCATCACATGGGATGTTTTCATTGTTGGCGAAGTCCCGAAAGTGACATTAAACACCAAAGGAAAAACCACAAAACAGACACTCGAGGAGATCGAAAAACAGACCGATTTGGGTTACCATCTTGCAGGAAGTATGCTGTATTTTAGATCACGTGAGAAGCTTTCCGAGCGTAAAAATGTTGCCAGAAATAGCCCGGCTTATGGCACGGTTGTTTCAGAGAAACCGGGTTTCGTCCTGAGCCCATATTCTCCAGAATCTGGATATGTGGATGTTCGTAGCTATCCCCCCGGCACCTCTGTAAAATGTCCCTACACCGGAAAATTGTTCCTTGTTCCGTAACAGAATTCTTTCTCTTGCGTAATTACCCAAGAAATCCACCGCCTAGACATATATGAACCCCCACTAAGGACACTCGGAAAAAAATGCCATGAAGTTTATCGCCGTTACACTCTTCGCATTTCTTTTAGTCTCATGCGTCACCAGGTCAGTAGACTTCCTAAGAGTCAGCAGAAGTAGCCCTCTGTATGATAGGCCGAGTGAAACATTATTACACATAAAGGGAAATTCGATGCGATCTCGGCAGTTCATTGCCGATTCCTTTCTATACGCTTTACAAGTAAGTCACCACAATCGAATACATATTCACCCCGACTCTGACTACCTCAGGATCGATATTATGATGAAAACAAAGTATGGAGTGAAATCTGTCATATTGGAATCAGACCATTTAATCTCCAAAAATGTTAGGCTGCGGTCTCCGAACAATATTCTGAATGACGAATACCAAGAGTTTCGAAGTATTTTTGACACCATCTACGCAGATTCAATGGAATTTGTCGGCCAAGGGGATGCAGCTAATCCATAGCTAGTAACCTCATTAAGCTTTCTTAACTGCACGGACACCGCATATGAAGAAAAATGAGTCTAAAACAACCAACAGTGGTCTTGGAGAACATGATAAATCAGTAGGAAGGACTTTTGATTGA
>JBGTLQ010000076.1:0-11812 GCA_041744075.1 Terrimicrobiaceae bacterium | reverse complement strand
CGGGGTGCAATCAAAATCAATTTCTATCCGGTGGCTTGCGCCACCGGCTAATTTCCATAGCGCCTTCGGCGCGTTTTGAGTCAAAAATAGGTTAACGCTTATGGGATGGCCCAACCCTACCAAAGAAAGAACGAGCTGGCGCGAGCGCGAAGCGCCCCTTTGATGGTAGGGCTGGGCAGTCCCTTGCCCGCCCACTTATCTCTTGTGAGTTTTACCCATGGCCTCACCAAAATTAATCTCACCCCTCGGAAGTTTTTTTGAAAAATTGTTTCCTTGAAAGCGATGCTTTCTGTTAACACCGAAAATGTTATGAGGAATGTGAGAAATCAGAATCGATTAAGCTTTCTGATCGCAGTCCTTCTGACCCTTCTATCCCCGGCGGCGCTGCTCGCCAATCTGAGTGGTTCCGACTACCCGATGCGTCGCATCGCCGATGTGTTTGATCCTCATTCCCTGCCTGCCGAAATGATTATGACCACAGCGATGGTCGTTTTGTGGATCACCCTCGGAATCTTTATCGTCGTGACAACTCTCTTGGTTTTTATCGTGATTCGCTACCGTCAGAGACCATCTGATGATGGAAGTGAACCGCCACAAATTTACGGGAGCACAAACATTGAGTTGGCGTGGACGGTGATTCCCATCCTCATCACAGTGGTGCTGATCCTGGTCACCAGCCGAACCATTGGCGAAATCCAAAACAAGGTTCTTCCTGAAAATGCGCTGCAAATCCGTTTGGTTGGCCATCAATGGTGGTGGGAGATTCACTACCCGGATCTTGGAATTATCACAGCCAATGAGATCCATGTGCCAATGAGCGACCGGGATCCCGCCAAAGCCCGGCCCACTCATATTGAGCTGCAATCAGCAGATGTGATTCACAGCTTTTGGGTGCCACAATTGGCAGGAAAAACTGACTTGGTCCCCAATCGCACAAACAAAACATGGATCGAGCCATTTGAACCCGGCGTGTATTTCGGAAACTGCGCGGAATATTGCGGCACCCAACACGCCAACATGTTGTTGCGTGTTATTGTTCACACCCCCGAGGATTTTGAGCGTTGGGTGGCAGCCCAGAAAGCCCCCATTCCCGCACCAACAACCCCCGCCGAAATCGAAGGCGAAAAGCTGTTTTATGCCACCTCCTGCATCAACTGCCACAAAGTGGGCGACTCCGTGGCGCAAGGAATTTTTGGGCCTGATTTGACCAAGCTGATGCTGCGTCAAACGATTGGGGCCGGCGTGGCCCCTTTGGATGACAAGCACCTTTGGGCTTGGGTCAAAGATCCCCAAGAGGTCAAGGTGGGCTGTTTGATGCCTGACATGCAATTGTTGGACGCCGAGGTGGACTCCATTGTCGCCTATCTGAAAACCCTGAAATGAAACTCTTTTCCATTTAAGCACCGTGGCCACCGAAACACCCGCTGTCGAAAAAGACTACGAATTTCCTGCCCCTCAAAAGGTGGGTCACGAATCCGGTTCGTTCACTCGGATTGCTCAGGAATTGGTCTTCACCGTGGATCACAAAAAACTCGGGCTGATGTATATCGGGTCGGGGCTCCTTTTTTTTGTGATTGCCGGGGTGATGGCCACGATGATGCGTTTGCAGCTCTTTTTCCCAAGCAACACATTTTTGGAGCCGGACGTTTTTAATCGGTTTTTCACGATGCACGGAACGGCGATGGTCTTCCTTGTCGGCATGCCGATTATCTTTGGATTTGCGAACTTCTTGGTTCCCCTGATGATTGGGGCGCGGGATATGGCCTTCCCTCGCTTAAATGCTTTTGGCTTTTGGGCGTTTTTGTTCAGTGGCCTCCTTCTGTTTTTTAGTTACCTTGGTGGACCAGGCCTGTATGCGGCGGGTTCTGCCCCTGATGTGGGATGGTTTGCTTACTCGCCGCTCACAGCAAAGGCGTTCTCGCGCGGCACAAGCACCGATTACTGGACGCTTTCCCTTTTGCTGGGAGGCATTGCCAGCATATCCACGGCCCTGAATATCATCGTCACCATTGTTTGTTATCGCTGCAAAGGGATGACATTGGGAAGGATGCCGCTGTTTGTTTGGCTCTACTTGGTTGTTGGATTTCTGGTTATCATTGCTGTCCCGCCTCTTACCGCTTGTCAGATCATGTTAATGCTCGACCGCTATTTGGGAGCGGCCTTTTTTGACACGCAGGCCGGTGGTTCGGCGGTTTTGTGGCAGCACTTCTTTTGGATCTTCGGGCATCCGGAGGTTTACATCCTGATTCTACCCGGATTCGCCATCGCGTCGGAGGTGATCCCTGTCTTTTCCCGCAAACCCATCTTCGGTTATCCGATTATGGTTGCTGCGACGGTGATGATTGCATTTCTGAGCTTGGGGGTTTGGGCGCATCACATGTTCACTGTGGGAATGACCTCCCTGGGTAACACGTTTTTTGCGATCTCCACGATGCTCATCGCCATCCCCACCGGGATCAAAATATTTAACTGGCTGGGCACCATGTATGGGGGAAAAATCCGGCTCGAGCTGCCAATGCTTTTCTGCATCGGGTTCTTGTTTCAGTTCCTAATTGCTGGCCTCACAGGCGTAATTCTGGCTGTGGCTCCGTTCACCTGGCAGCTCAGCGACTCGTATTTTGTGGTCGCCCATTTCCACTATGTGCTGATCGGCGGACTGCTCTATACGATCTTTGCCGGCATCTATTATTGGTATCCCAAGGCTCTTGGAAAAATGCCGAACAAAAAACTTGGGCTTCTGCACTTCTGGCTATTCACGATTGGTTTCCACCTGACGTTTGCCCCTCAACACATCTCCGGCATACTGGGCATGCCACGGCGAATTTTTACCTATGAAGCAGGAAGGGGTTGGGAAATCTGGAATCAACTCTCAACCATCGGCGTGCTGATCCAAATTCCGGGGATCCTCTTTTTTGTGATCAACCTCATCTATTCCTATCGCAAGGGCAAACCCGCCGGGGACGACCCATGGGATGCTTGGACCTTGGAGTGGGCCACCACTTCCCCTCCGGCTGACTATAATTTTGCCAAACTCCCAGAAGTGAAAAGCCGCCGCCCCTTGTGGGATCTCAAACACCCGGATGACCCGGATTGGAAATACGAATGAGCACCGCAGAAATCACAGACGAATGGAAGTTGCCATCGCCGCGCAAGGTGGGTTTGGCATGCCTGATTCTCACCGAGTCCGCGCTCTTCACGATCTTCGTGGTGGCTTACCTATTTTATATGGGCAAGAGCCTCAATGGGCCATTGCCACAGGACGTTCTGGAATTCCCGTGGTTGGCCAGCATCGCACTTTTTGGAAGCAGTTTTACCGTGGTCATGGGCGAACGGTTTCTCATCCGCGGCCACAAAAAAGGCTTCCTGCTCTGGTGGGGGCTGACCATTGGGCTGGGGGTATTCTTTGTTTATTTCACCGCCCACGAATGGTGGCATCTCATTTACAAGGAAGGCCTCACCATCAACACCAACGTTTTTGGCACGACCTTTTATTCCTTGGTCGGGCTTCACGCCAGCCATGTTCTTGTGGGGCTTGTTTTGCTCAGCGTCGTTTTTGTTGCAGGACTCAGAAATAGAATTCCTTCGCATCATCATGAACACATCGAGATGGTTTCTTGGTATTGGCACTTTGTAGATGCCATCTGGGTCGTTGTTCTCACCGTAGTTTATATCATCAGTGTCCGAAACCCATGAATTCCGACAAAGACAAAACACCTGAAACCATTTCGCTGCCGGAACCCACTGGCTGGCCCATCATTTTGGCGTTTGGATTGGTGCTGATATTTGCCGGCGTGGTGACAAGTCCTGCCGTTTCGGTTGTTGGGCTTTTGGTAGGGCTTGTGGGCGCGGTTGGGTTATTTGGAGATGTGTTTCCTAATCCCAAACACGAAGCGGTCCCTGTGGTTGATGGTCCGATTCCTGTGGCCAATGCCTCGCACCGGGTACTCCGCCTCAAAGTTGGTGAAGCGGGCCACCGCGTTCACCTGCCCGTTGAAGTTCATCCCTACAGTTCTGGAATCAAAGGCGGGCTGGCAGGGGCTGTCGCGATGGCGATACTGGCATGCGGGTGGGGTCTTCTAAGGTATGGCAGTATTTGGTATCCAATCAACATCCTCGCTGCCGCAGGTGTTCCCGAACTGGCATTGGCTGACACCAAAACACTCACGGAATTCAATCTGCTCGGATTGATTGTGGGGAGTGTCGCTCATCTGACCATCTCAGTCATGGTTGGACTCCTTTACGTCGTTCTCCTCCCGATGCTTCCCACCAAATTTGCATGGTTCTGGGGAGGAATCGTCACACCGCTGATTTGGTCGGCGCTTGTCCTTGCCGGACTGCATGCCGTGGACCCTCGGCTTGCTGGCGTGATCGACTGGCTGCCGTTTGTGATTTGTCAGATTGGTTTTGGGGTGGTTGGTGGTTTTGTGGTTTTCAAGACTGGTAAGATTGAGACCATGCAAACATGGCCGCTGGCGGTGAAACTCGGAGTGGAAGCCCAAATCGAAACGAAGGAGAACGAATGAAACACATTCTCACATTCACAGTGGCTATCACGCTCCTCCCTCTGGTGGGTTGCGATTGGATGCCGGGAAAACCCAAACCCGCTGATCGTTGGCAGCCTGCTGACTCGATGCTGGATTTCACAACTTTGTATGCTGAAAACTGCCGAGCGTGTCATGGCATGGACGGGACAATCTCCGGCTCAATTAGCATGGACCAACCCACGTATCTGAGTTTTATCCCTGAGGACGAACTTCGGGAGGTCATCACCAATGGTGTTCCAGGGAGCAACATGCCTGCGTTTCTGCAATCTCGCGGCGGCACACTCACCGCCCAACAAATTGATGTCCTCGTATCCGGAATCCTTGCTTCCAAACCTGCCGACCCCGGCGATCTGCCTCCATACGCGGCGGCTCTTGGCGATGTGGCGGCTGGTCGGGAAGCTTTTGGTGTGTCCTGCGCCTCGTGTCATGGAGCCGATGGCAAGGGCCTGCCCGGCAAGGCTGGCTCTGTTGTGGCTCCAGCTTACTTGGGCATGGTCAGCAACCAATATTTGCGCACGATCACCGTGGCGGGGCGTCCGGAATTGGGGTGTCCAGATTTTCGTAGCCGGACTCCCGGGCGGGCGATGACGCCTGACGAAGTTTCTAATATCACGGCGTGGCTCGTGTCGAACCGTGTGAATGAATTCGGGCAGCCGGTTCCCATCAACCAGCGTTAATCAGAAAGAGGCAAGCACCATGGAAGACCCAACAAACAAAGAAAACAAACCCTGCGCCTGCGGTTCTGCGGAAGGAAGTGATAAAGCTTCGCGGCGGGATTTCCTGCTCAAGCTTGGGGTGGGTTTGAATGTGGTCGCAGGCGGCTTGGTTGCGGTTCCCATACTTGGATATGCATTGAACAGCTTTGCCGAGAAACCAGATTTGCAGTGGATTGATTTGGGTCCGATTGACCAATTCGGGGAAGGAACCACCCGGCTTGCGGTGTACGATAATCCTCTGAAGCGTTCCTGGGATGGCGGGACGGCGGAGATCCCTTGTTACGTTCGGCGCACCACTGGCGAGGACTTCACGGTGTTTGCCATCAACTGCACCCACTTGGGGTGTCCCGTGCGGTGGTTTGAAGAATCGCGACTTTTTATGTGTCCGTGTCATGGAGGCGCTTATTATGAGGATGGAAGCCATGCCTCCGGGCCTCCGCCGCGAGGACTTTACACTTACGAACACAAAATTGACACCGGTCGCCTCTTGATCAAAGGGGGCATTTTGCCAACTCTCGCGAATCCCAACGTATGAGCAAAACGCCGCATATTCCTTTGCAAACGCAGGCCATGGAAGCGGCCCGCGGCGTTTTCCTTTGGCTGGATGACCGCCTGAAGATCACGAACCTCTGGGAACACACCGGGGGTCACATGATCCCCAAGTCGAGCGCCAGTTGGTTCTATGTTTTTGGCAGCGCGACCCTGCTCTGCCTGATGTTGCAGTTGGTCACGGGCACGTTGTTGGCCTTTGTTTACGTGCCATCCGGGGCAGAAGCCTACAGCACCTTGGAATACTTGACCTACGAACAACCGCTCGGATGGTTTCTGCGAGCCATGCATTATTGGGGGTCGGAGTTCATGGTCACGATCATGTTCCTCCACATGACGCAGGTTTTCCTCTTCGGGGCTTACAAGTATCCCCGCGAGATCACATGGATTTCGGGCTGTATTCTGATGTTGGTCACGCTGGGACTGGCATTCACCGGGCAGGTGATGCGTTTTGACGAAGATGCTTATTGGGGCCTTGGCATTGGAGCGGCGATTGTCGGGCGGGTGCCCTTTATTGGTGAACAGTTGGTTCACCTGATGCTGGGCGGTCCAATCATTGCCAGCGAGACCCTTTCGCGCTTTTTTGCAATCCACGTTTTTATTCTGCCGGGAACGATCCTGGCCTTGGTTGCGCTTCATCTCCGCATGGTCCTTACGAAAGGCATCAACGAATACCCCAAGCCCGGCCAAGTCGTGGTCAAGGAGACCTACGAAAAAGAATACGCCGCCATCATCAAAAAAGAGGGCATCCCCTTCGCTCCGCACGGTATCGGGAAGGACCTCTTCGCGGCATCGATTGTTATTGGTGGCATTCTGTTCTGCGCGGCATTTTTTGGACCCAAAGGGCCAACCGCACCGCCCTTCCCGGCTAATACGGATGTTGTTCCGCGCCCGGACTTTTTCTTCATGTGGATCTTTGCTGTGGCGGCTCTCATGCCGGACTGGATGGAGACATTTGCCCTGCTCGCCGTTCCGCCGGTCGTGATTTTGGTTCTCTTCGCACTGCCATTTTTTAATGGCACGGGCGAAAAACATTTCAGCCGCAGACCAGTGGCCGTGATTATCGTCCTCTTGGTTTATACCACCTTCGGAGTGCTGACTTATCTGGGAATCACCTCGCCATGGTCGCCGGAAATGCGCGCGTGGACCGCAGACATCACTCCTGAGTCCCGTGTCCTCGGACGCAGCCCGTTGGAACTTCAAGGACTGATCGTGCTCCAAAACAAACAGTGCCGCAATTGCCATGCCATCGAAGGGATCGGCGGCAAACGCGGCCCCGACCTCGCCGACGTGGGCATGCGCCTCACTGTTCCTCAACTGGCCAGACAAGTCATCCAAGGCGGAGGCAACATGCCTGCTTACGGAAAAAATTTGTCCCCTTACCAAGTGGACGCGCTGATCGCTTATTTGTCATCGATGGTCCCACCGGGACGCCAGCCTGCCCAAGACTCCACGATCCCCTCCAAGCCTGAGCCGGAAACCGCGCAGTTGAATTTGCAGTGAAGAAATTCTGCTTCCATAAAAGTTCTGGTGCGTGCAGGCAGAAATCACCAAGCGAGAGGCAGGGTCATGGGTTCAACACGGGGGTCTCGCGTCAAAAGGGTCCCGCGTATTGACATCTTGCGGAAATAAGATCTGCCAATACGCGGGACTGAAAGTCCCATTTGACACACACAAGATGTGTAGTATGTTCTACGCACTATAAAAGCATTTATATCCCTTTGCCTTCTCCTCTCAACCGTCGCGGCTTTCGGGGGTGACCTCACGGACGCGCTTGTTCGGCAACAGACATTCGACACGATTCAGCGCCAGCAACGTGACGCCTTCTACGACGCCCAGCTTCAGGCCATTTGGAACCGATCGAAGTGCAACGACTGGAACCGGTCCCCGCTTTTGAAGGAGCCGTTGAGCTCGCCCTGTTTTGATCGCAAACCTCGCCGAACTCCTTTTTTCTTTTGGGAATGAGTCTGGCATTTGGTCCATATGTCCGCGAGCGGCGGGAGGCAAAACCCGCAAAGGAGTTTTCGCTTCGCCGTGTGGCCGGGCGCGTTGGGATCGAACCATCGTATCTCAGCAAGATCGAGCGGGGCGAGCAGCCACCTCCCGGCGAGGAGACGATTCAACGGATCGCCAGGGAACTTGGGGAAGATCCCGACGTTTTGCTGGCGCTGGCCGGTAAGGTTTCCGCCGACCTCCTTAAAATCATCCGCGAGCGCCCGGCCCTGATCGCCGAATTGCTCCGCACCGTCCAGGGTGCCCCCGCTAAGCGCATCACACATGCCGTCCGTGAAATCCGCGACGGAGAATGGTAACCCTCCCATGATCCAACTCGACGACCACTCTCTTTTGTTTGCTTTCCCGAAAATACCCCGGCAACTCGAATCCCTGCTGGAACAGCATGTTCAAGATATTCGCCCGAGTTTTGTCCTGCCGGAAGATCGTTACGAATTGGTTCAGATGCTGAATGAATTCATCGAGCACGGGACCATCTGGGAACTTTCCAGCAGGTCATCCACCAGCAAAGTGACGGCGACCGCCGAGGCCCTTACCGATGCCGATGTCGAAGTCGCCTTGCGGAGGACGGCGCAAACAAACGCACGGATTTCGGACGAAATGTCCACCCTGACGGTTTCCTTCCAGCGAACGCTGAGAATTCCCGATGACGGTGGCGAGTATCCGCTTCCCGAAGGCCTGGGGGAGTTTCCTTTGCGCTCGGTTGACGACTTCGATGTTCCTGCGGAGTGGTTGATGCGGGGTGGCGTGATGATGCCGATGTATCAGAACGAGGCGCTCTGGATACGTTTCTCATCGGGTTATCCGTTTGCGCTGAAGGTGGGGGCGGGTAAGATTAACGCCATCTCGGGGGAAGCGTGGGGACCCGAATTCCAGCGCGAGCCGCAGAATTATGTCGTTGTCCCCGATCAGCGGTGGCTCGACGGCTTTGCTGTGGGCGAGGGCCTCATCCGGCAATTTGTTGCCGCGACTCACGGCTCCGGTTTTTCCGTCGAGGAACAACTGACCGGCAAAGCGGAATTCGGCGGCATCCAATTGCAAGCGTGCCCGATGCGAGTGGAGTCGTATTTCAAGAATTCAATCGTTCCCAGCCTGCCGGAGGAGTTGCTGGAACTTATACCCGCACTGTTCCGCAAGCATTTGGTTCCGCGGTCAATCGAGAAAAGATGTTCACCCAGAGGGGGGTATGGGGCGATGGGCCTTGGTGCTGGCGGACTGATGCGACAGGAGATTTATGAGGACCCTAATCCTTTTGAGGATTGGGATACCGCGAACCCTGTCCGTTGCTTCGTCCACTTGTGCAATGCGCTGGACTGGCGAGCAATAACCAATGAAGACCCGACTCACCCACCCTTCACGGCCAAGGAATATGAGGCCTGCGGCATTCCATGGTTCGACTACTACCGGGACGACTTGAAGGCCTTGCAAGGCTCGGCTCAACTCGCGGGCGTCAAAAGCATTGCTCAGTTCGACAAGAAAATGGAGGGAAAGCCCATCACGCCGAAAAAAATTATTCAATATGGCAATACCCGTCGCCCGCCACGCCGGGTGATTCGCGAGATGCCCGGCTTTCAGCGTCCTCCCGATCCGGAAGAAGTCCTGAAAGTCCCGGTCATTCCATTCTCCGAGGAAGAACGAACCGCCTTGATCAAAAAAATTAAGCGCTCCCGAAAAGCCATCGCCGATTCTTACGAATACCCGCTCGACGCCCTGCTCGCCTGCCTCCATTTCCATGCCGACTGGGACATGAGCGGCTATACTCAGAACGCAGACGGCTCGACCAAAGACCTCATCCTCGTATTCATGTCCCCGCCCGACACCTGGCGCATGAGCGCCGGACGAGGAGGATTCTACACCGTCGATCCGAAAACTTTGAAGGCGACAAAGTTCACGATGACTGCGATGAACTGACAGACGCACCGGAAATATAAGTTCTTACTGTATATCCAGAAATCACATCCACCAAATTCAACCCAATGGGCATCGGAACCTTCTTAAAAAGTATTTTCAACGCCGAAGTATGCGGCAACGAAATTATTGCAGCCCAAGAATGCATGTATCGTCTCATTTCCTCCGAACATCCTGATTGGGAACCGTATCAGTTGTTGGCTGAAGTCTGGATTTCGCGGATGGCGGCTACTGGCAACAAAGTTAATAACGAAGCCTTCCAGATGAAGGCCTTCGTTGAGACAAGTAAATTTGCATGCCTGCCACCTCCGCAAAATGCCCGTGCCTTGGGCTTGTGGTTTATTTACAAGGAGCGCCCAGACATCATCCAAGCCTATCCCAAGTTCAAACAAGAGTATGAGGCTTTGATGCTCCCCATTTTGAAGGCGATGGAGGACGGCACATTCCCGATTTTATATGGTCGATTCAACCCAGTTGCGGCACAAGCCATGGACCATACCCAATCTGATGAAGATCAAGACCCGTTTTAATACAATGCAAGCCCAATGAATCTCTACATATTTTCGTGTGAATACCTTCGAAACATTGAAATTGGCTACACAAACAAACTATGGGCCGTGTCAGCCCTTGACGACAAGACCAGCCGCCAGCGCTGGGGTAAGGCTCAATTGATGACTCGGTACTCCCGTGGTTTGATTTATTCGTCGACTGACAAAACATTCACTATGCCATTTGTCACAGTATCAAAACCGGATGATTGCACAATTGATTGCATTTGGGACCAAAAATGGGAGTTCCCTTTCGCCATTCATCCTCTGGGCACCCCAGACAGGCTCATCAGTCTTGAAGTTGCAAAGCATTCTTGGCCGATGCTTTCAACGCGGCTTAATCCGACACATGCTGTAAACGGAATCAACGGTTACACTATTTTTGTGGCAAATGAGATCGAGCAGTCACAGTGGAATCAAATCCTCGATGACTTGGGCGACGAAATCGATTCTTTTCCACAGCAAGAAGAAAGAAGGAAAACAACTCTACACCGGACGGCACGTCAGCAGTTCCTTGATAGCCTTTAAAAGAATGCAGTATTTAAGTAAATGTCTTCTCGATACTCTATGACCAGTTTGGGCAGGAGCCCCGTAATGGGAGCAGAAAAGAAGCCATGAAACTGAAGGAATACTACCATCAGAAATTCCGCTCCGACCTGGTGCTGCTTTTCCGAGGCTTCGAGCCGCAGGAACATTCCATCATCCTTGCGGCGGGGCACATCTGGACACATGGCTGCTCGGAACTTGCGCAAGTTCCCGCAGAACGCCGTCCTCAATTCCTTGCCTGCCTCTATTTCACGATCCTCGTTGACCAGGCCATGCATACGCACTTTTATTTCGAATCCCGTCGTTTCGAGGAGTTAACGCGATATCCGAAGTTTCGGGTGGGTCTCGGCCATCCGGCGCATCTAAACCCGATACTGGTTTTCGAGATCCCCATTGAACGCCAGCTTGTTTCAGCGGACGCGGTGCAAGAGATCATTCCCGAGATGATGGATTTGTTTGTATTCGAAACCGTCTCATTTTTCCGCGATCACATGCCCGAGATAAACGCACAAGATTTTTTCCACCGTCTGCTTGCCGACCCTGATGTCAATGGAGGCAGGCAGTGGGCATTCGCCGTGGTGGTGGATGGCAAACCCGCGATGAAGCCCGCATCCCTCCACCAGCTTCTGACAGTGGAACTTTCAGAGGCAATTGCTTCAGTTAAATTCGATTCGCGATGTCCCACAAAATCTTAAAGTGAATAATATACGGTAAACATGCTTCAAACTTCCCATGACAAGGCCGGATTCGTCACAACAATTATTGTTCTTGGCATCTGGCTCACAGTTATTTTCGCTCGTATTCACGGAACGGTTGGCATCATTTTGATAATTTTGCCTCTGTTTGTCTGTGCTCCAATCTACAACTGGCTCAGACGAAAATTGTAGGCCAAACGGTCGAGCCGGTCCTGGTGACAAGATAAGGTGCCGTTAAACTCCAGAATCTTGGCTGCACTGTGTAGTGTCGTGAATTTTCAGAGGGGAAATTG
>JBGTLQ010000075.1:0-3205 GCA_041744075.1 Terrimicrobiaceae bacterium | reverse complement strand
GGCTGGCTGGTAATGTTGAATGAGAAATTGTCCACCGTCGCCAAGGCTATGGTGGACACGTGAATTTTGTATGGAAGCGAGCGGAACGCGAACCCGAGGAAAACAAACCACAGCCGATCGAAGCGAGACAGCCAGCCACTTATGCTGTTTCGCCTAGCTGGCAAATTCCCCAGAAAGCACGGACACAGGAGACTTGAATTCCTCTTCCTTCCGACATTCGTGCCCATTCGAGTTATTCGTGGTAGATCTCTGATGTCTGCATGGCAGGCGGGATCTCAGAGTTTTTAAACCACGAATTTCACTAAATACACGAATAGAAGACCGCCGGACCAAGAAAATGAACCCGGAAGAGACGCAGAGAAAAAACGTAGAGGAACAGGGAACCTGTTTCTTTTTCCAACAATACGGAACGGAACGGCGACTTCAGTCGCTGCACACTTAAAAGAATTCCGCCGCTGGCGGGTAGGCTACGACGGCGATTGAAATCGCCGCTCCGAAAGATCTGAGTTTCGAAGGGAAAGCAAGGCCCAATATGAAAGGAGAAAGCAAACCAGGGATCGAAGAGTACGGATAAAAAAAACAGGTCCTTCTTCTCTCCGATATTCGTGTTCATTCGTTATATTCGTGGTAAATCCCTCCGGTCTGAATGGCTGTCGGAATCTCAGATGATTTTGACCACGAATGACACGAAATACACGAATCCGACGCCAAGGAGTAGAAGAAGAGTAGAGGATCTTGGAACAAGATTCTTGTCCTGAAATCCAAGGCAGGAAATTGACCACAGAGTGCACCGAGAACACAAAACAAGAAAAAAGCTCCGATTCCTACCGCTTCCACTCCGTGGTGAAAATATCCTTCCTCCCATCGCGGTGAGTGTCTCTCGACAAGACCAGCGCAGTGTGGTATTGATCTTAGATGAAATACGCTGTGCTCATTGAGCGTGTAGAGGATTCTCAGGCAATGCCAGGATTTTATTACGCTCATGTGCCTTCTCTTGGTCTCACAACGCATGGAAGCGGAATCGAGGGAGCGATGGCTTCAGCAAAAGATCTTATCACCCTTTGGGTTGAAGAAATGAGATCAGCGGGAACCTCTGTTCCCAACCCGGGGGAGGCCATTCTGGCTACGCTGGAAGTGGCCTGATGCCATACAAAGCGAAGGAAGTCCTACGTCGCTTGCAACGAGCGGGATTTGAAGTTCGTAGGCAAAGCGGGTCCCATGTGGTATTGCGGCACGTTGACGGCAGACAAACTTATGTGGCCATGCATCCCGGGGACGTGCCAACGGGAACATTCCGCTCCATTCTCAAACAAGCCGAGATAAATGAGGAAGAGTTCAAGGCCTTATAACCACGAATGAGACGAATGAACACGAATACGATGCCAGGGAGCAGAAGAAGAGTAGAGGATCTTGGAACAAGATTCTTGTCCTGAAATCCAAGGCAGGAAATTGACCACAGAGTGCAGAGAACACAGAATAAGAAAGAGCCTGCCTTCTGCTCCCCACTCCGTGGTTAAAGTGTCCTTCCTCCAGGGCCAATACAAAGCGCAATGCAACTCATTTATATAGTGTATTTTAGGTGAAGTTTTTTATCGCTGTGGCGGTACAATACACCGTCAATCCTTCGAGATAGGATTATGCCGCAAAAAGCCTTTATTGGCTGAGGCTCCAAGGCAGATAAAACAATGGTCATGCCGGCGGAGCCGGGGTTGGGTTGGAGGGATTGAACCACTGATGATAGAAATGGATGCCGGGCCAATAGCCCCGACAAATGTTTTCAGAGCAAAAGTCGATTGGAGTGAAGGAGCTCAGGGGCGGGATGCGGGCATCCCGGGGGTTGAGTGTGTCTGAGGTCCTCGCATGCACGCTTGTGGAGACCTCCGCCACGCTCAACCCATGAGCAGCGTAGCTGCCACCCCCCTGTGCTCCTTTCTGACAGAATGGCGGATCGGCCATTGGCCGATCCCGATCAGTGTCAATGAGTGGTTGAAAACTCGTGAAAAAACCCGCCATGGCGGCTTGCCCATTGTCTATCGCATTCTCTTGTTTCTTCGGCTTCGTGAATTGGACGTATCCTTCCTCCCATCGTGGTGAGTGACTCTCGACAACACTTGGTCCGCGTGTTAACTTTTTTCCATGAGATTCGAAGACTGGCCCGAGGAATGGCAGGAATGGGCACGGTTGACGCCCATCGAGCGCTTTCGGGAAAGTGAAAAGATTTTTGCACAATACTTAGCCATGGGAGGAACCCTTGATCCCGACCCCGATCCGACAAGTCCTTTTTACGATGCAGAAACATCAGGTTCAGGCCCTGCTTATGGGCGGGCAGGCCTGCGTGTTTTACGGCGCAGCGCAATTTAGCAAGGACATTGATTTTCTTCTGCTGGCTGACGAGGGAAACTTTCGCGGCCTTCATGCAGCACTTCATGAACTTGGCGCTGAGCGAATTGCTGTGCCTAAATTTGATCCTGCCGTGCTTGATCGTGGACATGAGGTGCACTTCCGCTGCCAAGTCGGGGATGCCAAAGGACTGCGGATTGACATCATGACGCGTCTGCGGGATTTGCCGGACTTCAGAGTTCTTTGGGAGCGAAGAACAACGATTGCTACCGATGATGGAACACAGCTTCATCTCTTAAGCCTGACTGATCTGGTTCGTGCAAACAAAACCCAGTGCAGCAAGCATTGGCCGGTCATAGAAGCTTTAGTGACGCTTCATCATTTGGAGAACGAGAGTCAGCCCCGACCTGATTGGATTGCTTTCTGGCTAATGGAAACCAGAACCCCCGAACGCCTTATCGAGTTAATTGCACGATTCCCGGACGAAGCAAATACCTTGGTCAGCCAGCGACCATTGTTGGCCCTGGCAATTGACCAAAACCGCCCAAAACTGCGCGAGGCCCTGGACGCCGAGGTCCGCGCCGAGCAGGAAAAAGACCGCATCTATTGGGAACCGCTCAAGCGCGAAATGGAAGCCTTCCGCCGCGAAGAGCGTTGGGCGACTGATCCAACGTAGAGGAACAGGGAACCTGTTTCTTGGCCCGAACCCCCGAAAATATGATCTACGAAAGCCGGAAGATAGACAATGCTTCAAGCTGACTTCCCTCTTCACTCCGTGTGTTCCGTGTAATCTGTGGTTAAAATTCTTAATTCCTAATTCACGTGTCCACCATAGCCTCGGCGACGGTGGAAAATTCAACCTCCC
>JBGTLQ010000074.1:0-2939 GCA_041744075.1 Terrimicrobiaceae bacterium | reverse complement strand
TCTTCATCAAATACTCACGACTCTACGAACATCAGATCGAAGAGCGTCAAAAACACAGGTAGGGACGGCGCTCCGCGCTGTCCCATTATTCTCTTTAGTCGTCGTCACGGCCCTCACATTGCATCCCTTCACGCTGCCTTCGCCGGCCTCGCCCCTGTAAATTGAGTTGTTTCCACCGTAGATTCTCGTCAACCTTCACGCCCCAATGCCCGCTCCTGAGCCCGAAATCGCCCCCAGCCCTGATACTCCCTTAGTGTGGGATTATTTTCAGCGCGCGACAAAAGGCACATTTGTGGAAGTGGGCGCCAACCATCCAATCAATCTCAGTCAGACCTGGTTGCTCGAGCAAAACGGCTGGACCGGAATTCTCGTCGAACCGCAAGCCCACTGCTGCGAAGCGCTGCGTGCGGGGCGTCCGGGCTCCAAGGTTTGGCAAGTCGCATGCAGCAGCCCGGAAAAACGCGGCACCGCAAAATTCCTAATCTCCGAAGAAGACGTAAAATCCGCCCTCGCCCCCAGCGAAACCGATTTAGACGTTCAGTATTCCGGATCAGAAACCGTGCGGGTCGTCACGCTAAGCGAAATTTTAGCAGAGGAAGGAATCCACGAATTAGATTTTTTATCCGTAGACGTCGAAGGCTTCGAACTCGATGTCTTTCAAGGTCTGGATTTTGAGCGGGTCCGTCCCAAACTCATCCTCGTCGAAGATCACGTGCATCATTTGCAAACGCACCACTATCTCCAATCAAAACGCTACGACTTAGTCTACCGCACCGGCCTAAACAACTGGTATGTGCCACACGGCACCCCGTTTCCAATGCGCACCGCAGCCGTGCGCTGGAAACTCTTCCGCAAAATGTATCTCGGCCTGCCAGTTCGAAGCGGCAAAGCCTGGCTGAAGCGTTTGTTCCGCAAACAAGGCTGAACACTGCCCCCCATTAATAATGGTAGGGACGGCGCTCCGCCGCTGTCCCACTTTTCCCCACTTTTTCGAATAAGTTAGGGACAGCCAACTGAAAAGCGCCATCTCAGGCCCCCTCCTTCAAACCCGCACTCCAGTGCGTTCATAGATGGCTTCAAGTTCGAGAGCACAATCGAGACCGGTGAGCTGCAATTCGTCGGTGGGTTCGGTGAGGAGTTCAAAAGTCCAGCCATCCGTGGTTCGGCGATAAACACTTACGGCAACATGGAATTGATCGACCATGATGTATGCCTCCAACGAAGGGATGGATTGGTAGTTCCTTAACTTTTCGCCACGGTCGATGCGCTCGGTATCAGGCGACAGCACTTCAAAAATGGCTTTCGGTTCGTTGGCGTAAAGCGAGGCACCGGGGGTGCGCGAGCAATCGACGACCAGGTCGGGGTAGTAGAAGAAACTGGCAGCATCGCGGTCGATGCGGACCTTTACATCGGATGAGAATACCTCGCAGAGTTTGCCACGAAGCTGGTTTCCCAGAGCAATGAGCATGTTCACCGCTATCCGATCGTGGTTCACTGTCGTCCCAGCCATCGCGTGCACAACCCCGGCAAGGTATTCGTGTTTTTCTCCACTCACGCGTTCCCCCGCAAGATAAGCCTCCGGGGTGATGAGATATTCGGCTCTTAATGCGCTGGACATGCGGGAAAACCTAGCCATGGACAGGTGAAAAGGTCAATCTGCCGATTCTTCAGGTGCTGGCATCCTGAGCCTGATTCCACTCCCTCGTCAGCCCCATTTTGAGTGCTGTCTCAGCAATCAGCCTGGCATCGATTTCTTCGGAAGAAACCGCCAGCATCCGTTCGATATCACGCAGATGTTTCTCCCCACCGCCCTCGCGGAAAAACTCCAGCTTCCACAAAATCACATACTCAGGTGGGGCCATCCAAACTTCCTGCCCCGCCTCCCCCCGACGTCGACGATTTCGCATCGCCCAACCAAAAAGTGGATGGTTCTTTGACGGATAAAAATCGGCTTTGAGGCCCGTCTTCAAATGAATCACATTGAAGTGACCCCGACTCTGACGAGCCACCTCCAAGGCAATGACCTCCTCAGGCGGCAAATAATATTCTTCTTCGCCATAGGCCTCCGCGAGCAACCCCAATTGCCGCGCACCCAATAGCACAGCCACATCAACATCCAATGTCACCCTTGGCTCCCCATATTCCACCGCAGCCACGGAGCCAGAGATCATGTAGCTATCAATGCCCACCGTTTCAAGCGGCCGAATAAAAACTTCGATCAGATCAGGTTCGCGCACGGATAAAAAATTGGGCTACCTCTTTTTCCACCTCTCCGGGAGTGAGATCTGGTTTTTGCCTTGCGATGCGCCGTCTCGCCGCGTCCCGCACCAGCTTTTGCCCCGCCTTCACCAAGTCCCACTTTTCCGTAAAAGTCATTTGCTTCCATGCAGCGATCTGCAGTGGGTGCAATTTCTCAAGCCCCCCAAAACGAGCCGCGCGATTCTCGCCATCGGGTTCTGAGAAGGATTCCATTGCTTGTAAATAGACAAAAATACGCCCACCCGCAAGCGCCTCTTGGGAGGATTCAAGAAAAATTGTCAGGGAGACGCATGCACATACCCACGCTCTCCAAGCCAATGGATCGATGCAAACGAACATTGGAGGGAAATCAGGAGATGCCTTGCTGCTGAAGTCTCCAAGAAAGAGCACAAATGTGAGGGCATGAGGGTCAGTCCACAACTTCTGACATTCTTCCAGTGGACAAGCTTTTCAGGCGAAACGTAGCCATTTTGTCAAGAGTTGTGGACTGACCCTCATGCCATTACTCTCACTCACTTAAGTGAACCAAATGGGCAGAATATCCGAAATCAAATGACCGAAAAAGCAGGTTCGAAATCCGCAACAAAATCAAACATTCAACAAACCAAAACAAACGAAATGCAGAAATTTCGTGGAGAGACCTTTTTTGTCTATTGACACCCGCCCGAATGGGTGACCCC
>JBGTLQ010000073.1:0-56474 GCA_041744075.1 Terrimicrobiaceae bacterium | reverse complement strand
TTTTGTGTTGCTATGTTTAGGTCGATTTGGGCGAGATTTGGGTGCCATCCCAAGCTTTGCACCATGAAAGGTTTACAATGTACAGACATTTTTTCACTCCCTCAGATCTTTTTAGCATGAGATTTGTGGGTAATTGAAAGCACTTCTGGCACATTTATCGCAAAAAGCTGGGTTGTCATTTTCTTTAGTCCTTTGAACCAAGGGCCATGATGGTTAGGAAATGGGGCGCCTGTTTTTCTTTGGCGATGATGGACGTTTGCACGTTCGAGAATCCGGCTTGGGTCAGGAGGTTGCTGAGTTCGATTTCCGAAAACCCAAGCCAGACATGCGCATAGAGTTCGCGGGCCTGCTCGTAGGCGTGGGCCGCAAGATCGAGGATGAGGATCCTTCCCCCTGGTCGGAGGATGCGGTGGGCCGAGGCCACAGCCTTTGCCGGGGAAGAGGCATGGTGCAGGGCCTGACTGAAAAGTGCCAGATCAACGGTCCCATCCTCAATGGGGGGCTCCTCAATATCTCCCAGTCGGTATTCCAAATTTTTGAACCCATTGGCGTTCGCCACCGATGCTCCGAACTCCACCATCTTTGCTGAGTTGTCGATCGCAATGACCTGCTTCGCATTGCGGGCCAGAAGTTGGGAGAGAGTCCCTTCACCTGCTCCCAAGTCGGCAATAACCATGGGTGGCAACAGCGAGAGCAAGGCATGCGTCAGAGCCTGCCAAGATCTTCCCGGGATATAAGTGCGTCCAAATTTTCCTGCCAGTCGGTCAAAATAAACCGCAGCAAGATCTTTGCGGCGTTTGAGAGTCAGGGCCAGCGCAGCTTGGTCATTGGCCGCATCACTGGTTTCTTTGGCCGCCGACTCCAACAACGGCAACAATCCCTCGGGGATTCGGCGATGACTGGAATAAAAAATGTTTTTGCCGACTCGGCGATCACTGACAAGTTCCTCGCGTTTGAGCAGGCCGAGGCTGGCGGAAATGCGGGATTGCCCCATGCCAAGGACTTCCTGCAATTCGGCAACAGTGAGCTCTTCCGCGGCCAATAAAAGGAGAATTCGGGCCCGTGTGGGGTCCGAGGCCGCCTTTAATGATCGCAGAATAAACGCCATGACCACAAAGGCTGCATGGAATGCCGCACGAAATCCATTGGATAATCTGCCAGTCCCCTGTTTATTGTGACCCGTTATGCCTACAACCCAACTGATAACAACCAGATGAGTGAGATTGCCGAACTGCGTTCCCGCATAGATTCCCTTGATACCGACCTTGTGCGTTTGCTCAACGAGCGCGCGGAAGTCGCCAAAGAGATCGGAGCCTTCAAGCACCGCGAAGGTCTTCCCATTTATGCCCCGGAACGTGAGGACCATGTGCTTCGCAAACTCGTGGAGAAAAGCCCGGGACCCCTGACCCCAGATTCCCTCAAAGCGATCTACCGCGAAATCATGTCTGCCTCACTCGCACTAGAGAAAGATATTTCGATTGCGTGTCTTGGACCCTCCGGCTCGACAACCCATCAAGCCTCGCGGGATAAATTTGGTTCCAGCGTGAAGTACTTGATTCTTCCGGACGTCGAAGCTGTGTTCAAGGAGGTCGAGGCGGGAAACGCCGACTGTGGCGTTGTGCCCATCGATGAAGCCGAACATGGAATCATGAGCGCGACATTGGATGGGTTGGCAGAAAGCCCGCTATCGATCTGTGCCCAGATTGTCCTGCCTTGCGAAAGCGGTGACGAAACCCGCAATGTCGCCAGGTTGTTTGTTCTCGGCAAATCAGCGAATCCTCCCTCGGGTCATGACTCCACAATGTTGATGTTGAGGATCGAGGACAAGCCTGGCGCTCTTGTGCATGCCTTGGAACCCTTCAAGGAGCACGAAATCAATCTGAACCATTTTGCCAGCCGTCCTGCCTCCAAGGGCAGCAAGGACATCTTCTTTTTTGTGGAAGCCGAAGGCCACAGCCGTGAACTCCAAATCTCCGATGTTTTCCGTGCGCTTTCCATGAGATGCCGTGCGGTCAAAATGCTTGGCAGCTATCCGAAGCAGGATCTTGATGATTGAGGGGTTTATGCGCTCTCGGCCCAACAATTGCTAGTATTCCATTGACTCGGAATTTTTAATAACCTCAACCCCTCATCCCAATCATGCCTACTCTTGCAACCACCGTGGACGGTTTAAAAATGCCGAATCCATTTGTCATTGCCTCGGGGCCTCCCGGAACCAACCTGAATGTGATCAATCGGGCGTTTCGAGAAGGGTGGGGGGCTGTGATCGCCAAAACGATCAGTCTTGATGCCTCCAAGGTGGTGAATGTGACACCGAGGTATGGGAAGCTGTTTGCCAATGACAAGAAAGAGGTCATCGGTTGGGAGAACATTGAATTGATCAGTGACCGACCAATCGAGATCTGGATTGAAGAATTCAAAAAATGCAAAAACGAGCATCCCGAGGGAATCCTGATTGCCTCCGTGATGGAAGAATACCGGAAGGATGCATGGGTGGAGATTGTGGAGCGTTGCGAGGCAGCGGGGGTTGATGGTTTTGAACTGAATTTTTCCTGCCCCCATGGGCTGCCCGAAAGAAAAATGGGAGCCGCTATGGGCCAAGACCCTGATATTTTGGGAGAGGTCTGTGAGTGGGTTTCTGAGGCGGCCACCAAGCCGGTCTGGGCCAAGATGACGCCAAACATCACCCACATTGAAGATCCTGCCCGCCGGGCTCTTCAAGCGGGGTGCCAAGGGGTAAGTGCCATTAACACGATCCGCAGTGTCATCGGCGTGAACT
Source organism: Terrimicrobiaceae bacterium (assembly GCA_041744075.1). Classification (GTDB taxonomy): domain Bacteria; phylum Verrucomicrobiota; class Verrucomicrobiia; order Chthoniobacterales; family Terrimicrobiaceae; genus JAJTZA01. The sequence continues at coordinate 53,695 of JBGTLQ010000073.1, read as the reverse complement.
TGGATACGCTCCGACCCGAACCCACCGTGGAAGGATACACAACCCCCGGCGGGTATTCCTCAAAAGCGGTCAAACCTATCGCCCTGAGGATGTGCATGGAATTGGCCACGCTGATCAGCACCGAGTTCCCCGGGCGGACACTTTCCGGGATGGGGGGAGTTGAAACGGGTGAAGACGCCGCTGAGTTTATCCTGCTGGGTTCCGACACCGTGCAGGTCTGCACAGGCGTCATGAAATTTGGGTACGGATTTGTGAAAACGCTGAATGAAGGACTTCTTGCGTTTATGGAAAAGCACAAGTTCGAGACCCTTGCAGATTTTAAAGGGGCCAGCCTGCCGTATTTCACGACCCATGCCGAATTGGTGCGGATGCAGCGTGAGCGCAAAGAGGCACAAAAGGCGGCTGTGAATGACAAAGTGGTGAAAGCCGATGGCGAGTGGAGCGGTGACGATTTCGTGAAGCAATCAGATGCTTTGGCAGGATCCTGATTTTCTCGACTGGTCAGGAGTTCAGGGATGGTGTTCAGTGCCATGATGCTGGAAGCGCCTCAGGGGACCATCACTTTTGTCTTCACCGACATCGTCGGCAGCACAAGGCTTTGGGAGAAATTTCCTGCTGATATGGGAAATGCCGTCAGACAGCATGATGTCATTTTGCGTGAGATTTTTGAAGGCTCAGGCGGGTATGTTTTCAAAACCGTGGGGGATGCTTTTTGTGTGGCGTTTGAACTGCCCGCTTCTGCCGTTCGAGCGGTGGTCGAAGTTCAGCGTCAGTTGGCAGCCAGAGATTGGGGCGCTCTCGCTGCGCTTTCCGTGCGTGCCGGAGTCCACTCCGGGCCTGCGGAGTTTCGGAACAACGATTATTTTGGTGGCACCCTCAATCGGTCGGCCCGCATTGAGGCAGCCGCCCATGGGGGTCAGATTTTGGTATCTGGGGTCACCCGGGATTTGCTGCAAGATGACCCGCCTGAAGCTGTGGGATTTCGAGATTTGGGTGCTCATCGGTTGCGGAGTCTGGAGCGGCCCGAGCAGCTATTTCAAATCCTTGCCGAGGGACTGACCCCGGATTTTCCTGCGCCAAAAAGCATGGAGGTCCTCCCCAACAACCTCCCAATCCAGACCACCAGTTTTATTGGTAGGGATAAAGAAATGGATGGGGTTTCGACGACTCTTGAGAGCCGCACGCGGTTGCTGACGTTGGTTGGCACGGGTGGCACGGGAAAAACCCGGTTGGCCATTGAATCAGGGGCCCGGCTGATTGGGGCCTTCCCGGAAGGTGTCTGGTTGGTGGAATTAGCGCTGGTGACCGATGCATCGCGGCTCATGCAGACGGTCACCGACTCGCTCGGTCTTCGCGAGGAGCCGGGCCGTCCGCTGCTGGAGACCCTACTGGGATTCTTGCGATCAAAAAAGTTGCTGCTAATTTTGGATAATTGCGAGCAACTCACAGGTTCGGTTGCGTCCTTGGCGTCTGAACTCCTGCGGACTTGCCCTGCGCTAAAAATCCTCGCGACGAGTCGGCATTCCCTTGGTTTGGCTGGTGAGGTTTTTTTGCCTGTTCCTCCTTTGGAGATTCTGGATTTTCACCGTGATGAGATGGGAGGCCCCGGTTTTGCTGCCCGCGTGGCGGGTTACGATGCCGTGAAGCTTTTTGTTGAGCGGGCGGCAGCCGTTCATCCTGAGTTTACGGTGACAACCGACAACGCTCCGGCTATTGCTGAAATTTGCAGTCGCCTGGATGGGATTCCCCTTGCCATCGAACTCGCCGCCGCACGTGTTCGGCTACTGGACGTCAAACAAATCGCGGAACGCTTGGTGGATCGATTCCGGCTGCTTCGCGGTGGAAACACGGACCGACTCCCTCACCAACAAACCTTGCAGGCGCTCATTGATTGGAGTTACGACCTTTTGTCGGACACCGAGAAGCTTGTCCTATGCCGCATGGGCGTTTTTTTGGGAGGGCGGAGTCTTGAGGCCATCGAGGATGTGTGTAGTTCCGATGGGGTTGACCGAGACGATGTGCTCGATCTCCTCCAGCAACTCATCGAAAAATCTCTCGTCAGCGTCGAAGAAACCGATCAGGGCACTCGCCGCTACACGATGCTCGAATCTGTCTGGCACTACGCCCGAAATAAACTCAGGGAACAAGGGGCCGAGGATCAATTTCGAGATCGTCATTTGGAATATTTTTTGAAAGCGGCCGAGGAGGCTGCGCCTCATTATTTGGGACCGGACCAAAAGCGATGGTTGGAAGCCTTTAACGATGATGTTTTTAATTTTGAAGCGGCGGTGAATTGGAGTCTTGAGTCTTCTCGCCACGTTGAGGCCCTTCGGTTTTTGGCGGCTTTGGGGCGCCCCTTGGAAGTGCGGGGATTTCTGACAGAAACCCATCAGCTTTTCCCCCGAATTTTTGAAGATGAAGAATCAGCACCACCCGGTCTGCGTGCGAACGCCACGGCCAGCGCGGCACGTTTGTCATGGGCCATGGATTCTTATGGGGAAGCGGCAGGCCTGTTTGCAAAAGCTGAAGCCCTTGCCACCGAAGCTGGGGACCGGGACTTGGCGGGGATGTGTCATGCTTTTCTCGGATTTCTGGATCGCAGCGAGGGCCTGATCGGTGCCGCAGAGGCAAGATTCCGCCGTGGCTTGTCGATTGCCAGCGAGACCGGAAGTCTGTCCCTGCGTGCGATGTCTCTTTCCGGGCTCAGTCGGGTGGCGATGAGTCGGGGAGAATTTGGCTCTGCCCGGGCCATGGCCGAGGAAAGCCTCGGCATGTATCGCACGCTGGGAGATCAGTGGGTGATTGGGCTCATCCTCTGGGGGATAGCTCGTGCTGCCATCGCCCAGAAGGATATTGCGCGAGCTGAATCCGCTCTCTGTGAGTGGGTCTCGATCCTCCAAGCGCTCAAAAACACATGGATTTTGCCGTATGTGATTGAGACCTTTGGAACAGCGGCTCTTGCCTCCAACGAGTTGGAACGTGCGGCCTGGCTCTTCGGGGGAGCGGACGCCATGCGGGAACGGATGGGATCACAACTCACGACAGATGAAAAAGCCGACCATGATCGTGACATGGAACTCTTGGATCAATTGGATCAGCCCACCAAGGCGCGTCTCTGGAAAGAGGGTGCCGCCGCTTCCGATGAGGAATTGCTTTCCCGTGCGAGAAGGAAAATCTGTCAGAAGTCGTTGTGAAGGATACTCCCACCAGAGGATCGAAATAGATAGCATCTGGTAAGAAGGTACGAGTATGTGCTTGCTTTCTTGATTGTAGGGAATTCTTGATCTGTCGGTTAGCTTCTCAGGCAACAAATGGGCGGGCGAGGGATTTTTTTTACCAATGGGCTGGCCATTTGAGTCTGCTGTGATACGATCCCACGCGCTCATGGAATTTTCCTTTGGGAATCAGTCAGGTCGCCCGGCAGGGGTGTTCGGTAAGATCGGCATCACGGTCTTTTTTTTGCTCTTTCTCGGGATGGGATTGTTGTTTACGTGGCTGATCGGGCACTTTCTGATCCAGTCGTTTTCGGCGTATCAATGGAAGCCAGCGTCCGCGACGATTGTCTCCAGCAGTGTGGGCGAATCAAAGAGCAGTGATTCGCCGTATTTTGCCGAGGTGAAATTCCGATACGAATGGCTGGGCGAATCCCACGTTTCGGACCAGCTTTCGCTGACGCGTCAGACTTACAGCAGCTACGACAAAGCACAAAGCTCGGTGGCCGCACTCCCGCCGGGGCTTGTGAGGACATGTTATGTGAACCCCGAGGACCCCGGTGAAGCGGTGCTCGAAAGAGCGGATTTCTGGGTGGGACTGTTTATTTTGCTTCCTCTGGTTTTTGTTGTGGTGGGGGCGGGCGGGATATATGGAGCATGGTTCGGGAAGGACAAGGCATCGGGCACTTTGAGTCCACAGGCAGGAAAGCGTGCGAAGGGGGGAGCTCCCTGGGTATTGGGGGCGATCTTTACTCTTGTCGGAGGAGGGATCCTTGCGTTCTGGTTTCTGCCCACGCTTGCCCGGTCGATCTCCTCCACCACGTGGGATGAGACCCCGTGCATGGTCATTTCCAGCAGGGTGAAATCCCACTCCGACTCGGACGGCACGACCTACAGCGTCGATATTCTTTATCAATATTCCGTCGACGGAAAGGAATACAAGTCGAACCGCTACCGGCTTTTCAGCGGATCTTCCAGCGGCTATGACACCAAGGCGGAGGTCGTGAGCCAGTATCCGCCGGGTCAGCGCTCGGTCTGTTATGTGAATCCCACCAATCCCACTGAGGTGGTCCTCAAACCGGGTCCCGGCTGGTCGTTTCTCTTTGGATTGATTCCACTGGCATTTATGGGAGCGGGAATCATGGTCATGATCCAGTCGGCAAAAGCACCCCGGGCGGGGAACTCGGCAGGACTGTCTGCAAATGGCAGTCAGACCCTCAAACCTGCGGCCTCACCACACATGAAGGTTTTCGGGATTTTTCTTGTCGCGTTGTTCTGGAATGGAATCGTTTCCGTTTTTGTGTCGGAGGTGGTCCACGGCTTTTCCAGGGGACGCCCGGATTGGTTCTTGACGCTTTTTATGGTGCCTTTTGTGGCCGTGGGGCTCGGTCTCGTGGCGGGATTTGTCTATCAAATCCTGGCCCTATGGAATCCCCGCTGCGAGATCCAGATCAATCCGCCGGTGCTCGTGCCCGGCCAGCCTGTGGAAGTCTCGTGGACCTTGAGGGGATCGGTCCATCGCCTGCAGCGGTTTCTTATTTACCTGGAGGGACGCGAGGAGGCGACTTATCGCCGCGGGACTTCCAATTACACTGACAAGGAAACTTTTTTCCGTGTTCCCCTTGCTGATACAGAATCCCCGCTCGAAATGACACAAGGGGAGGCGAAGGGGGCATTGCCGGTCGATGTCATGCCCACATTCATCGCCTCGAACAACAAGGTCGTGTGGGCCATCAAAGTCCGCGGAGAGATCCAAAGATGGCCGGATCTCAATGAAGAATTTTCTGTCACTGTGACGGGAGGAACTCAATGAACGCTGAAATCCGTCCGGAACGCACCACCTACCAGCCGGGAGAAACTATTGAGGGCGTGGTCACATGGAGCACTCAAAAACCGCCGCGCCGCGCGGAGCTCCGGCTTTTCTGGCACACCAAGGGCAAGGGCGACCGTGACTCGGAGACCGTGCAGCAACAGGTCTTTGACATGCCCCAACAACAGGACAGCCGGGCCTTTGTCCTGCAGGCTCCAGACTTTCCGCCCAGTTTCTCGGGGCGCCTGATCTCGCTGATGTGGGGATTGGAATTGGTGCTGGAACCGGGCGACTCACAGGCCATTGATCTCCTTATCGCCACCGGCGGAAAAGAACTCGATCTTCAGCGCGAGGAATGGCTCCAGATTGCCGACACGGAGAAGAAGAAAATGTTCTGGAAAAGATGAAGGCTCGCAACAATCCCTTCCGAAGCGAATGTGTGGACGCTCTGCCCTATCGCGCCGAGGGATTTTCATGGGATATCCTCACAACCCGCCTGCAGGCCCATCAGGGTCGCGGTGCCATCATCGGTCCAGAGGGTCATGGCAAAACGACATTGCTTTTGGAATGGAAGCAAAGATTTCAGTCCAACGCCCCCTCCACCTGCTTTGTGAAGCTGGAAGATCGTCAGCACCGCCTAACATCAGATCAGCGCAAAATGATTTCCGGGTCGCAACATATCTTCCTAGACAGCGCGGAGCAGCTGGGCTGGTGGGGCTGGCAGGAGGCCCTGAAGCTCACGATCCATGCAAAGACCCTCATCATCACCACCCATCGACCCGGTCGGCTTCCCACGCTCATGGAGTGCAGGTCATCGCCGCAACTTCTTGCCGGGCTGATCGCCGAATTGACGAGCCATCCCTTCGATGCCGAGGCGCTCTGGGTTCGTCATCGGGGTAATATCCGGCTGGCTCTGCGTTCACTCTACGACCACTGCGCTTCCTCGTGAAATCTTCCCGATGAACAAGGAACTGACGCGTCATCATTCCAAAATCATCTAGTCCGAGGGGGCTCGGCGGGCGCATTGCAGGCTCCCTTAGTGTCTGCGGCGACGTTTGACTTTGAGCTGGGCGAGAGATTTTTGGAGGGCGGCCTGGACGGCGGCGTGGTCTTCTCCAAAGAGTTTTTCATCGCGCATGGAGGCCTCAGCGCGTTGCATGGCTTCTTCAGCAGCTGACTCGTCAATTTCATCTTCGCGGAGGGCCATGTCCGTGAGCACCGAGACCTTGTTGGCCTGGACTTCCACAAAACCGGCCCCCACCGCCAGGATGAGTTCGGTCCCCCCTTGTGAGACCCGCAGTTCGCCTGGTTCGATTTGGGTGAGCAGACCGACGTGATCGGGCAGGATACCAAGTTCGCCATCCACGCCGGGCACCACCACGCTATCGACTTGGTCGGAGAACGTTTTGGACTCCGGCGTCACGATTTCAAGAAGCAAGGGCATGGTTTTTAAGTTTTAAGTCTTAAGTCTTAAGTTAATTGAGTTTTGAGCGATCAGCTTGTGATTTGGTCGATGCCGCCCTTCATGTAGAAGTTCTGCTCGGCCACATCGTCATGTTTGCCTTCGAGAATTTCTTTGAACCCGCGAATGGTTTCCGGGATCGAAACGTATTGACCGGGAGTGCCGGTGAAGATTTCGGCCACGTGGAAGGGTTGACTCAGGAAACGCTGAATTTTGCGGGCGCGGTAAACGGTGAGTTTGTCCTCTGCCGAGAGTTCATCCATACCGAGAATCGCAATGATGTCTTGGAGATCTTTGTAACGTTGAAGAACCTTCTGCACGCCACGGGCCACGTTGTAGTGTTCTTCGCCGACAACCTCGGCAGAGAGGGCATTTGAGGTGGAAGCGAGAGGATCCACGGCAGGGTAGATGCCCAACTCCGCAATGGAACGCTCCAACACAATGGTGGAATCCAAGTGGGCGAAGGTGTTTGCCGGCGCGGGGTCGGTCAAATCGTCCGCAGGTACATAAACGGCCTGCACCGATGTGATGGAACCTTTTGTGGTGGAAGTGATCCGTTCCTGAAGGTTGCCCATTTCCGCAGCGAGGGTGGGTTGGTAACCGACCGCGCTGGGGGTTCGTCCGAGAAGAGCTGATACCTCGGCTCCTGCTTGTGAGAACCGGAAGATGTTATCGATGAAGAGGAGCACGTCCTGGTTCTTTTCATCACGGAAGTATTCCGCCATAGCGAGAGCCGTCAAAGCCACACGAAGACGGGCACCGGGAGGTTCATTCATTTGGCCGTAAACAAGGGCCACTTTGGATTTGCCAAGGTCGTCTTGCACGATAACCCCGGCTTCACTCATTTCATGGTAAAGGTCATTGCCCTCACGGGTGCGTTCGCCCACGCCGGCAAACACGGAATATCCGCCGTGGCCTTTGGCGATGTTGTTGATCAGTTCCAAAATCACAACTGTCTTGCCCACACCGGCACCACCAAAAGCTCCGGCCTTGCCACCCTTGGTGAAAGGACAGATTAGGTCGATTACCTTGATGCCAGTCTCCAGAATCGAAGGCTTGGTGTCTTGCTCAAGCAGCGGAGGAGCTCCACGGTGAATTGGATACGTCTTGGTGAAAGTTACCGGACCGCGTTCGTCGGTGGGTTCGCCGGTCACGTTGAAAATGCGACCAAGGACGCCTTCACCCACGGGCACCGAAATCGGAGCACCGGTGTTGATAACGTCCACACCGCGCTGCAACCCTTCGGTGGAGCTCATCGCAATCGCTCGGACCCAGCTTTCGCCAAGGTGGGCTTGAACTTCGAGAGTCAGATGATTGGTGACACCATCCGCCACAAAATCAATTTTGAGGGCGTCGTAGATTTTTGGGATGGGTCCATCGGCGGGATTGAATTCCACGTCCACAACGGGGCCGATGACTTGAACGATTTTTCCTTTGGTGCTCATGATGATAAAATTTAGCTGAGAGAGAGTTGGGCGGTTGCGATTTCGAGAATTTCGTTGGTGATGGATGCTTGGCGGGCCTTGTTGTATTCGAGGGTAAGATCCTTGACGAGTTGCTTGGCGTTGTCGGTGGCGCTTTTCATGGCGACCATGCGGGCACTGTGCTCGGAAGCCCGAGTGCCAAGCATCATTTGGAAAAGCTCGAAATGCACATAGAAGGGGAGAATGACATCCAAAACCGAGTAAGGATCGGGTTCGATTAACAGAGTCGAATCATCGGGGCCGACCTCTTCTTTTTCTGTTAATCCCAACTCTTCCAGGCTGGTGATTGGGAGAATGGGAATGGCGGTGGGAATCTGACTGAGGGTGTTAACAAAGCGCGGAAACAACACGGTCACCTTGTCCACTTCGCCGGAGAGGTAACGCTCCATGGCAAACTTTGAAATGGTTTTTGTTTCCAAGGATGTTGGTTGGTCCTTGAAAGGAAACTCGGCAATAACCTTGCGGCCGGTACGGACGAGGAGTTGGGTGCCTTTGCGTCCCACCGAGACAAAATCAGTTTTATCCTTGTCGTAGGTGAGAGCTTCACGACCAAGGTTGGTGTTCAACCCGCCGCAAAGGCCTTTGTCGGTGCTGAGGAGAATCACGAGCTCACGTCCGCCCGGTTCACGTTCAGCAAGCAAAGGGTGCATGCTGTGATCCACTCGATCCCGCAAGGAGACCAAAACCTTGTTCAAAAGAACGGCATACGGGCGACCCGCGAGGGCGGCCATCTGGGCCTTGCGCATCTTCGAGGCAGCCACCATCTGCATCGCCTTGGTGATCTGCGAAGTGTTTTTGACCGACTTAATACGTCGGCGGATGTCGCGAAGGGAAGCCATGGACTAGACGTTAAATTTTTTGAACTCCTCGAGCGTGGTGGTCAGTTCTTTTTCGAGGTCCGCATCGAACTGCTTTTTGTCACGCACCTTATTGAGGAGATCCTCTTTGCGGGTGGTGAGGTAATCCTGCATTTTGTTCTGGTACGTTTTGACGTCATCAACTGCCACATCATCAAAGAAGCCCTTTTGCATGGCCCAAATCATTACGGCTTGAAGCTGCACTTCGAGAGGTCGGTATTGGGGTTGTTTGAAGAGTTCCACGATGCGCTGACCACGATCCAACTGGGCTTTGGTGCGGGCATCGAGGTCACTTCCGAATTGGGCGAAGGCTGCCAATTCGCGGAACTGGGCAAGGTCACCTTTGATTTTTCCAGCAACCTGCTTCATCGCTTTGATCTGAGCGGCGGAACCCACACGGGAAACCGAGAGACCCACCGAGATGGCAGGGCGGATACCCTGATAAAACAAATCGGTTTCCAGATAAATCTGACCATCAGTGATCGAAATCACGTTTGTCGGGATGTAGGCAGATACATCACCGGCTTGGGTTTCGATGATGGGCAGGGCGGTGAGGGAACCATTGCCTGCGGACTCGCTCAGACGGGCCGAGCGTTCCAACAACCGGCTATGGAGATAGAAAACGTCACCAGGATAGGCTTCGCGACCGGATGGGCGTTTGAGAAGGAGGGAAACTTGACGGTAAGCGGCTGCGTGTTTCGAAAGATCGTCAAACACGATGAGCGCATCCATGCCATTGTCCATGAACCATTCACCCATGGAGGCTCCGGAGAACGGGGCAATGTATTGATCGGTGGCGGCATCGGAGGCCGTGGAGGCCACGATGATCGTGTATTGGAGAGCGTCGTGTTCCTCAAGCACGCCCACCACGCGGGCGATGGTGGCATTTTTCTGACCAATGGCCACATAGATCGAATACATGGGGCGGAAGTTGGGGTCTCCCGTGGCTTCGCCTTCTTTGTTGATCTTGGCTTGGTTGAGAATCGTATCGATGGCAATGGTCGTCTTGCCGGTGGCTCGGTCACCGATGATCAATTCGCGTTGACCACGGCCAATGGGGATCATCGCGTCAATGGACATGATGCCAGTCTGTACTGGCTGATTCACGCTCTTGCGTTTGATGATGCCTGGCGCAATTTTTTCAACCGGGTAAAATTCCTTCGAATCAATCGGGCCTTTTCCATCCAAGGGGCGACCCAAGGCATCGACCACTCGGCCAAGCAGGCCTTTACCCACAGGAACAGAGAGTAGGCGTCCGGTCGTTTTGACCTCATCACCTTCGCTCACGCCAGTGTAATCTCCCAGAATGATGGCACCCACTTCGGTTTCTTCCAAGTTGAGGGCCAAGCCAAAAAGGCCGTTTCCAAAGTCCAGCATCTCATTGAGCATGGCACCGCTCAACCCTTCGATCTTGGCAACACCATCACCAATCTCACGGACGGTTCCGACATTGGTCTTGGTGGTCGATCCGCTTTGGATGGAGTGAATTTTGTTTTCGAGTTCTTCGAGAATGGTGCTCATGGCTGTTATTTAAGGATGGGTAAAAAAGTGGTTAATGAATGGGTGATCAGTGGCCGGTTAGATTTGGCTTTTGAGTTTGGTCAGACGGGCAAGGACACTTCCGTCCCAGACATCGCTGCCGATTTGAATACGCAAGCCGCCGATGAGATCAGGCGAAACTTGAAAGTCCGTGGTGAGATCTTCACCAAATTTGGAATGGATGGTTTTGGTGATTTCCTGTGCGGATGCTTGAGGAAGGGGCGTGGCACTGACAATCGTGGCATGACGCCGAGCGAGCTCAAGTCGGACAAGTCGGGTGAGTTCTTTGAGCGTCGCGAAATATCCCCGAGGTTTCGACCGGGTCAACCCATCGATGATCAGGGTAACCCGTGAAGCGTCAAGCTTGCCGCCTTCGGTCGCAAGACGGAAGAGATCTCTGGCAAGTTTGCGTGATTCGCGGCTGATCTTCATGCGGCAAGCTGACGGGCGGTTTCGTCAGAGAGGCGTTTCTGGTCATCAGCTGTCAGAACCTTGCCGGTCACTTTGGCGGTGGTATCGACCACAAGGCCGATGAGTTCTTTCTTCACTTCGGAAACCATCTTGCCCCGTTCGAGTTCGATGGTTTCTTGGGCACGGTGGATGATACCTTCAGCGTCTTTAATGGCCTGCTGGGTGGCTTTCTGAGAATGGAGTTCGCTGCTGAGGCGGGCTTCTTCGAGGAGCTTCCCGGCTTCTTCGTTGGCCTTGCGCAGGATTTCTTGGTAGCGCAATTCGGCTTCTGCGAGCTGACGTTTGATTTTTTCTGCGTTGTGCTGGCCTTCCTCAATGCGACGACGACGCTCGTTCAGCATCGCAAGCACGGGGCCAAACGCGTATTTGCTCAGGATAAAATAGACGATCAGGAAAAGGATGACCTGAGCAATGAATTTCGGAAGTGTCACTCCGAAGGTGTTAAAAATTTGAGCAAATGCGTCCATGTGATGAGAGGGTGGGGAGACGGCCTTGGAAGACCGCCTCCCCGAGGTTTGGATTGTTATTTGCCGATGAGCGTCATGATCAGGGCATAGATGGCGATAGCTTCCGCCAAGGCCATGCCAATGATGCTCAGGGTGAGCACTTTTCCAGATGCACCGGGGTTGCGGCCAACGGCCTCAACGGCTTTGGCACCGATCATGCCGATGCCGATAGCGGCTCCGGCACCTGCGACGGCAAGACCTAGGTTGCCAGTGACTCCGCCAGCGACGGCTGCGGCTTCTGCTGCGATTACGAGTGGGTTCATGATATGTTATTTATGTTGTTGGGATTTCCGCCGCCCGCAGTCTTTGCCACGGTCCCGACGGAAAAATGTTAGTGCTCTTCGTCTTCGTCGTGGCTGGTGGAAAGCTGAATGTAAACGGCACAAAGGAGAGTGAACACCGTGGCTTGGAGGAGGCCGACAAGGAGTTCAAGGAAATAGAAGGGGATGGGGAGGGTGACAGAGGCAATGTAAGCGGCCCAGTTGGGGAGTCCCACTTGCTTGCCAATGCCAATCATTGTCGACAACAAATTTTCGCCAGCAAAAATATTGCCAAACAAACGCAATGAGAGGGCCACAGGGCGGAACAAGATCGAAACGATTTCGATGATACCCACAAAAAAGAAAATGGGGATAAGGAGAAGTTTGATGAAGCCGGTCAATCCTCCTTTGGGCCCGAAAGTGTGTTCAAGAAATCCTTTGAGCCCAACCTCGGTAAGTGTCCAGTAAACCCAGAGCGCCATGAACACGAGCGCCATACCGAGGGTCATGTTCAGATCGGCCGTGGTTGGTCGCAGCAAGGGAACCGAAACTTCGAATCCGGTTGGAGTCTGGGAGCCCCAACCCACGGAACCCACGCCCGGAAGCAGACCAAACCAGTTTGAAAAGAGAATAAAAATAAACAGTGTCACCAAAAAACCAAACACCCGGCCAACCATGTGTTTGCCAACAATGCTCTCAATCGAGTCATGAAGAAATTCCACCAGCGCCTCAAAAATGTTTTGAGTTGGACCCGGAACAAGCGCCATTTGACGTGTGGCTTTGCGGGCCACAAGGATCACAGCCATCGAGACCAAGAAACTAACAAAAATCGAATTGGTGAGCCACTCCAAATAGCTGACCCCAAGCTGTTCCTGCCCGAAACTGGGAGCGTCGATTGTGAGTGCAGCGGCTAAATTCAAAAATGGCATGGTGTCATGGAACTGCGGACATCCCAATTTGGCCATGACCGATGCGGAAAATACGCAGGCAACGGACCGAGGGAGCTCGGCAGAACGATCTTGTTTATCAGAATTTCATCACACGACAAGTGAAAATGCGAAAAATAGAAAATTGGAGGGATTTTTTCGTGGGACGAAATCCTGCGGAAGAGAAAAAGTGGGCAGGCAAGGGATTGTCGCCCCCCGCCTGATTATAAAACGAGCTGGCGCAAACGCAAAACGCTTCTCTGATGGTAGGGCTGGGCAGTCCCTTACCCGCCCACTTTTCACCAACAAAAGTTCTTGCCTGTGATCTGGCAATTGTGAATAAATATTAAAACACTCTATGAAAGCTCTCACCCTCCTTGTCATCACGTTGGTTACCTCAAGCTTTGTCATGGCTGACATTCAAGCACCTCCCGGAGCGGATTACGGTCCGACCCGCAAGCTTGGACGTGGCGTGAGCAACATCCTTTTTGGACCGACCGAACTTTTTGACTCCATGGCTGCCGTGAATTACAGCGAAGGAAACAGTGCGGCATATGGCTATGGTCTCGTCCGTGGGATCGGCCGCTCGTTTGCTCGGCTGGGTTACGGGATCTATGAAGTCGCGCTGTTCCCATTTCCCACACAGCGAGGCACCTACAAGCCACCTTACAAAAGCGACATTCCTTGGATCAATTGTGGTTACACCGAATTTCCACCTGAGCTTGGTTGGGAGAGCCGTTTTAACTACGCAAGGGATTCGCAGCGCAGCCCTTGGTAAAATGATTTGGGATCGTTGATCCCTGTGCATCACAAAAAAAGCCGGTCGCATCACGCGACCGGCTTTTTTGGTGAAAGAAATGCCCCACTTGTGCCGTTTCGGTACATGTCCCGTTCCCTCAAGATGAGAGTGGATGACCATGAACCGTGACGCTGATTTCCAGTGAAGGCGTATCATTGCCACGACTCAACAAGCCTCCGGGACGATTTTTAATTATCGGTTCGGGGTTTGCACCGAGCAATCGCGAACACAGCAGGGCAAATTCGAAATCTGTTCAAACAGGCGACAGATTTTTAAAATGGTGGAAGAACTATTCGCGGAAGCCGACGGCGAGGGCCGATTTTAAGTGATCTTTGATGCGGTCCGTTGCCGCGTTGACTTCCTCTGTATTTAGAGTCCTCTCCGGGGAACGAAATGTCAAGGAAATCGCGAGCGATTTTGAGTCACCAGGAAGTTTGTTTCCAGTAGGGTCGTGGAACACATCGAAGGCCTCAAAATCAGCAAGAAGGGATTCTTCAGCAGAGGAAATTTCTTTGGCAATCGCCGCGTAGGTTAAGGTGAGGGGACAAACGATGGCGATGTCTCGGTTGGTGGCAGGAAACTCGGCAATGGGGGAATAGGCGACAGGTCCCGAAGCATCTCTCTCCATAAGGGCGCTGAGTCGGATTTCTGCAACAAAAACAGGGTCAGCCGCATCGATGTCACGCCCCAAAGCGGGAGCGAGCTGGCCGAGCCAGCCGATCGGATGATTGTTGGTGGAGATGGCTGATTTGACGATCCAGCGTGAGTCGGGTGCTGTTGCCTCGAATTCCAAAGAGAGGAAATCGAGCAACCCTTTGGCAGTATAAAAATCGAGAGGCGAAGGTTGCTGGGTTTGCCAGTGAGGTGGATGACTTGGGCCGCTCACTGCCAAGCCAAGCATGAGGTCCTCACCGTCTTCGTGAAACACTTTTCCGATCTCAAAAAGCCGAATCGATTTTTCACCGAAGCGGAGATTTTTGGCCAAGACCGCCAAAAGAGCGGGTGCCAAGCCAGGTCGCAGAATTGCCTGATCCTCACCAAGCGGATTCCGCAATTTTACGAACTTCTCATAACCCTCGGCCTGCTCTGCGGAGATCAAAGTGCTGGTTCGGGCTTCGGAAAAGCCGAGGGCCGAAAGCGTGCTGCGCATTGAGGCCACAAAATCAAAAACCCTGTCAGCAGCTCCCACGGGTGCCGGGACCACAGAAAGCTTTGAAGGAATCAAACCAATGCCGACATGTCTGGCAACTTCTTCGATGAGATCAATCTCGCGGGTGAGGTCCGAACGGTGGGAAGGAATGTTCCACATTCCGGCATCTCCCGGTGTGAGGCCAAAAGCTGTCAGTGCCTCAACCATTTGTTGGTGGGAAATCTCGGCTCCTAACACCGAGCAGCAGTAAGACAATCGAAGAGGAACAGGCGGCAGCTGAGGAGGAAGAATGCCTTGAATCACGATCTCTTCGGCCTTGCCTCCCGCATGATGAATCATCAATTCTGTGGCCCGGGAGGAAGCTCGAAGAACTCCCTGTGGGTCCACGCCACGTTCGAATCGGTAGCTGGAATCGGTGGAAATGCCCAAGCGTCGCGCTGAGCGACGAATCCCTGAAGGCGAAAACCAAGCGCTTTCCAGAAATACCGAAGTGGTCGATTCAGAAACGGCGGAACCCGCCCCTCCGATGATTCCTGCCAAAGCAATCGGGCCGCTTTCATCCGCAATCACCAAATCTTGACCATCCAAGACATAGGTTTTGCCATCGAGTGCCGCAAAGTTTTCTCCTTCCGTGGCATACCGCACACGAATTTTTCCCTGCACTTTCTCCGCGTCAAAGGCATGAAGCGGTTGCCCGACCTCCATCAGCACAAAGTTGGTGACATCAACCACGGGATGGATGGGGCGGAGCCCGATCGCATTCAAGCGTGCCGTGAGCCAATCCGGGGAGGGCGGCTGGGGAGCGATTGAGATCCGGCGAAGGGAATAGAAAGGACAGGCTTCGGAGGCCAGGATCTCGATATGGTCCTCCTCTTTGGCTGCAACATCCGGGCTTTCTGGATGGCGAACAGGCTGTCCAGTGAAAGCTGAAATCTCCCGTGCCACACCAATATGATTCAAACAATCTGGTCTGTTGGGTGTCACCTCCACCTCCAAGACGGTATCTGACGGGAAGAGGCTCGAGATCGGTGCACCAACACAGGCGTCTTCAGGAAGAATCAGCAACCCCGCGTCATCGCCTGGAATTTGGAGTTCCTTCGCGCTACATAACATGCCCTGACTCTCGACGCCTCTTAACTTGCCGGTTTTGATTTTGAAGTCTCCCGGCAAAACAGCCCCTGGCAGGGCCAAAGGAACTTTGTCACCCACCTGATAATTTTTGGCGCCACAGACAATTTGCCGTGGGTATTCGCTTCCATCATTCACCTGACAAACACTGAGTCGGTCGGCATTGGGGTGGGGGTTGGATTCAAGAATTTGTGCAATGACCACATACGGGAAATCTGCGCCACTCGTTTCCACCCCCTCGACGGTCAGACCGGCATTGGTGAGGACATCCTCAAGAACGCCGGGCTCTTCCGGCAGGTCCACATATTCTGCAAGCCATGAAATAGAAACCTTCATGCCGGAAATTGTTTGAGAAAACGCAGGTCGTTGTCGATGAGCATTCGGATATCCGGAATGCGGGCAAGATTCATGGCCAAGCGGTCCAGTCCAAACCCAAAGGCAAAACCGCCCACGAGGTCGGGGTCATACGCACGATCTCCACGCTTTTCGCAAATGGCTTCGAAGACCGCCGGATCCACCACCCCGCAGCCTGCCAGTTCCATCCATTTCCCACCCAGCGCTTCGGCGCGAATATCAATCTCGTAGCTGGGTTCGGTGAAGGGAAAAAAATGGGGACGGAATCGGGTTTCGGTTCCTGGCCCAAACAACTCACGAAAGAAAAATTCGAGGGTTCCTTTCAGGTCTGCAAGCGAGATCCCCGGGCCAACGGCCAGTCCTTCCATTTGCGTGAATTGTGCCAGATGGGTGGCATCCACTTCATCGCGCCGATACGCCGCACCCGGAGCAATGACTCTCACAGGTGGAGGTTGAGATTCCATCACGCGCACCTGCACGGTCGAAGTGTGCGAGCGGAGCAATCGGCCATCCGGCAAATAAAAGGTGTCCTGCTCATTCCTTGCCGGGTGGTCGGCAGGAGTGTTCAAGGCATCAAAACAATGCCATTCGGTCTCAATGTCGGGTCCATCGGCAATGGCAAATCCCATGCGCCGAAAAATCGAAGCAGCCCTCGTCAGGAGATGTGTCAGCGGATGGAGAGAACCTTGAAAAGGTACTGCACCCGGAAGGGTCACATCCAATCCCACAAACGCTGCCGCGTCGCGCTGGGCCTGAATTTTTTTGAGTTTTTCCTCCAAAGCCTGCGTCGCAGCCGATCTCAGTTCATTCAGAAGCTTTCCAAATTTTGGGCGGTCTTCTTTGGAGAGACCTTTCATGCCCTCTCCCAACCGCGTGATCTCCCCCTGCTTTCCCAGCAACCCTACACGCACAGAATCCAGGGAATCGGCCTCCGCCGCAGCAATCTGCGCCAGGGCACGGTCCTTGAGTTCTGCTATGTGTTGCTCGTCCATCAGGCAGGGTGGGGCACGTCTGCCCGATCGGAGCATTTTCCCGAAGGCCTCAGGAAAGCACCATCATGGAAAAGTCGGACGTGCAGTTGCAAATCCGGCTTTCCCAAGGTTGCGGCATTCGGATGCACGCCCATCAAAAATCCCTCAGGCGGCTTTTTTCTCGAGCGCAGATTTCGCGAGATTCACCACCTCTTTGAAGGCTGGCTCATCGGTCACGGCAATATCTGAAAGCACCTTGCGGTCCAGAAGAATGTTCGCGGCTTTGAGGCCCTCGATGAAGCGGCTGTAGGTGATGCCTTCCGCACGGACGGCAGCACTCAGACGTGTGACCCACAAAGCGCGGAATGTGCGCTTGCGGTTTTTCCGATCCCGATAGGCCCATGTTTTGGCCTTCATCTGGGCGTCTTTTGCGTAACGGAACAGTTTCGATCGGCGGCCCCGGTATCCCTTCGAGGCATCGATCACTCTTTTGCGGCGCGCGCGGCTGGCCGGCGCATTGGTTGCTCTTGGCATGTTTTGTTTCCCTCACGCCTGTTGATGGGCGGAAGAGTCTCCTTGGGAGCGGTTGTTGGTTGGGTGTTAAGATCTTCCGACTCACCGGCTCCGATTTATGCCGCGCCTATCGCGCGGCCAGTCGGGAAGATCTCTTGCTTGCTCTTTCCTAGTGGAAAGGCAGACAGGCTTTAATCCGAGGGGTATCACTATCAGAAACCACCGCAGACTTTGCGAGCCTGCGCTTGCGGCCTGCGGATTTGGATTCCAAAAGGTGACGACGCCCCGGTTTGGAGCGAACCAGTTTCCCGGTTCCTGTGACTTTAAAACGTTTTGCGACCGACTTTCTGGTCTTGCTGCGGGCAATGGACTTTGGCATAAAAATTAGAGCCCGTCAGAATTCACCAATCCGGCTCCACACGCAATCCGAAAATTCATCATTTTTCTCCTTGCGGAAAATTAAAGTATAAGTTTATCTAATATTCTCAAAATCTTATGAAATCACAGACTGATAAAAATTCCTCAATGGCGGCCTTTCTTGTGGCGGCATTGATTATTGTGGCGGCGGTTTATCGGGTGATTTCTGCGACGTATTTTCCTGAGCTTCCGAATTTCTCTCCAGTCTTGGCGATGGCCTTTTGCGGGGCGTTTTTTCTTCCCTCGGTGTTGGCATTTTTTGTTCCGTTGGCGGCCGTATTGGTCTCTGACATCGCGCTGGCGGTGTTGATCGGTTATCCGGCCTTGAGTGTGGGTGCGGCTACGGGATGGCTTTGTGTCGCGGTGGCTGTTGGCACGGGAATGTGGCTGGCTTCCCGGGGGAATCGGGGGGCTATTCCCTTGCTAGGCGGGCTATTGGCAAACAGCCTCTTCTTCTATCTGATCACCAATGCGGCAAGCTGGCTCGGAAATCCTGCCTATGGCAAAAATGCTGCCGGATTTGTGCAAGCTCTCACCGTCGGGCTTCCCGGTTATCCTCCCACATGGATGTTTTTCCGTAATTCTTTGATCTCTGATTTACTTTTTGCGGGATTGATCCTTGGCGTGTATTTGTTGGCCACAAAGTTTTCTTCTCCGAAACATGTTGCCGCCAATCTTGCCTTCCAAACGAGAGCCTGAACCACCACTTATTTCTGACCTCCTTCAGCGAGGTCTTTCTATTGACCCTGACCGTTGGGCTCTGATCTCGGCGGATGGTCGTTGGACATGGCAGGAACTTAACGAACGTGTCGAGCGTCTTGCTGCCGGGCTTTTGGCCTTTGGCCTCCAACCCGGAGATCGGGTCGCCTCGTTGATGCCGAATTGTCCGGCGCTAGTGGTTCATTATCTCGCATGTTTCAAAACGGGCATCGTCGCGACCCCACTCAATTATCGCTACACGGCCGCTGAGATTGACCACGCCTTGGACGTCAGCAAAGCGAAAGCCATCCTTGTTCATTCCGAACGTGTGCCTGACCTCGAAGCGAGCAAGTTGGCTCACCAACTCCCTTTGGGAATCATCATCCATGGAGTCAATGGGGTTGCTTCAAGCTTCGAACATCTTGTCAGATCAAACCTGCCGACAGCACCATTTCCGGTGTCGCAGCCATCCTCGCCTGCAGCGATTTTTTTCACCTCGGGCAGCACGGGGCTTCCCAAAGGTGTCACACACACGCAGCAGACCGCCGCTTGGATGTTTGCGATTGCAGTCGCTGGGCTGGAACTCACATCGGCTGATCTTCTCCTGGCCGGCTCGTCCCTCTCCCATGTGGGGGCCTTTTATCTATCCTTTGCCGCACTCAGCGTCGGGGCCGGGATTGTTGTCCCACGAACCTTCGATGGCGATGAACTCCTGCCGCTGCTGCGTGAGGACCGCCCCACGGTTCTTTCGATGCTTCCCTCCGCGTTGTTTGCCCTGACTCGCGATCACAATGCCACAGCCGAAGATTTTGCTTCTCTCAGGCTCTGCCGCGCTGCCGGTGACAAAGTTGCAGCCGAATTGGAAAAAGAATTTTCTGAACTGAGCGGCTTGTTGATTGATGAAGCTTATGGCATGTGCGAGGTGGGGCTTGCGTCCGTCAGTCCACCGTCTGGACGCATCATCCCTGGTTCCGTGGGGCAAGCCGTCCCTGGTGTTCGACTCTCCATCCGAAGCGAGAGCGGCGAGGAACTGCAACCAGGCCAGGAAGGGCAACTCTGGATCAAGACCCCCGCAGCCACGGTTGGATACTGGGAAAATCCTTCGGCAACCAGCGGGTTATTCCGGGACGGCTGGCTCGACTCGGGGGATGTGATGCGGGCTGACCATGACGGATATCTCTACTTTCGTGGCCGCAAAAAACAGATCATTGTGCATGACGGCTCAAACATCAGCCCTCAAGAAATCGAGGACGTCCTCCTTGAATGCCCCGGCGTTGAGAGTGCGGGAGTGATTGGGATTCACGACCTCGTCCACGGCGAAAATGTCCGCGCCTACATCACCGTCAAAGCAGGTGCGCCACAACCCACCAGCCAAGAACTTATCCAATACGCCCGCACCAAAGTTGGATACAAAGCCCCTGATGAAATCGTGTTCCTCGCCGAAATGCCAACGACAGCTTCTGGAAAGGTGAATCGTAGTGAACTAAAAAAGATGGCCGACGCGAATATTCACCCAGAGAAATAGCAGGGACTCTCTCCTGCTATCGCCCCCCGCGATCAATGGCCATGGCGATTCCCATGCCTCCACCAATGCAGAGACTTGCGATACCCTTTTGGTAGCCCTGATCCTCCATCAGATGCACCAGAGTTGTGAGCACTCGTGCTCCGCTTGCCCCAATGGGATGCCCGAGGGCAATGGCGCCTCCTCGCTGATTGAGTTTTGATGTGTCCAATTCCAAGAGGCGAACGCACCCCAAGACTTGTGCTGCAAAAGCCTCGTTGATTTCGATGGCTTCCACGTCGTTCAGATTCCAGTCAGCTAGAAGGCACGCTTTGCGAATGGCTTCCACTGGACCAAGCCCCATCAGGGCGGGATCACACCCCACCACGGCTGTGGCAATGATGCGCGCCTTTGATGTCAAATTATGACGCGATACCGCTTCATCGCTTGCCAGCAAAACCATCGCAGCTCCGTCATTGATGCCAGAGGAATTTCCTGCGGTGACACGACCGTCATTACGAAACGAGGGTTTCAATTTTGCCAGCGTTTCTTGTGTTGTTCCTGCTCGGGGATGTTCATCATGTTCGATGATGCCATCGGCTCCTGTGACGGGAATAATTTCACGCTGGAAGGCATCGCGATGGTCCGAGGCAAGTTGCTGGCTCCGGGCTGAAAAGGCGTCCTGTGCCGCCCGCGTGATCCCAAATTTGTCAGCAATGCGCTCAGCGGTTTCCCCCATGCCGATGTTGAGCATCGCGTCAGTTAACCCATCAAACATCAGAGAGTCCTGAAGGGTGACATTGCCAAGTTTTTTGCCCCATCGGGAGTCTAAAGCGTAGTGAGGAGCCCGACTCATGACCTCCACACCGCCAGTGAGGACAAGATCATTTTCTCCAAGACGGATGGCATCCCCTCCCAACGCGACGGCTTTGAGAGAGGAGCCGCAGACCATATTCACCGTGTAAGCTGGCGATGACTGAGGCAGGTTCAACTTCCAACCGATTTGACGAGCCACGTTCATGCCGGAACCCGCTTGCAAGACCTGGCCAAGAATAACTTGCTCCACTACGGGGCGCAGGGAATCGGGAATGATGGCCTCGGCAACAGCCACGGCAAGATCGGCGGCAGAAAAGGATTCTAATCCACCTCCAAAGCGGCCGATGGCGGAACGTTTGCATGCGATGATATGAACAGATTTCATGAAAAAATGGGAAGAGGCATGATTCGCAAAGATTCTGAAATCTTCGGGACAAATTCCATTTGATCAAGCACATCGCGCTGCAAGTCGAGGCCCGGGGCTATCTCGATCAATCGCAGACCCTCAGAGGTCAGTTCAAACACAGCCCGCTCGGTGACAAAAAGCACTTCTTGTCCTTGAGCCAGAGCCGAAGGGCCGTGAAAGGAGATTTGCTGCAATCGATTCACAAACTTGGCGTGGCGACCCTCGTTGATCAGACGCAGTTCTCCGTTCTCCTTGGTTGTTTTTAAATCGCCCGCACGGAAGGTGCAGCAAAACACTAACCTTCGAGCGCTTTGGGCAATGTTTGTAAAACCCCCAACACCCGCAAAACGGCCGGCAAAACTTGTCACATTCACACTACCCTTGGCATCGACCTCAACCGCCCCAAGCACTGCCAGGTCCAGTCCACCTCCATCGTAAAAATCAAACTGTGAAGGTTGATCAATCACGGCTTCGGGAAAATGACTGCACCCAAAGCTCAGGCCGGAGGCAGGTACTCCACCGATGGGCCCGCTTTCTACGGTGAGCGTGAACTCCTTCAGCCTTCCGGTTTGCGCAGCAACCACAGCTACGGTTTCCGGCAGGCCAATACCAAGGTTCACAATATTGCCTTCGCGCACTTCTTGGAGAGCTCGGGTCCCGATGATCTGACGTTCAGAGAAATCAAGCAGCGGGATCGCATGGGTGGCATTTCCCGTGGTGACGTAGGCCGAATTAAAAGCCTCTCCAAACGTCTGATCGTGCTCCACCCCTTCAGATACCACGAGATAGTCCACCAGCATTCCAGGAACTCGAACGGCCTTGGGATCCTCAATGCGATCCACGATTTTTTCGACTTGGGCAATGACGATGCCGCCATGATTTTTTGCTGCCTGGGCCATGGGCAGCACCTCACCAATCAGGCCCTCGCGTTCCATGGTGAGGTTTCCTTTTGCGTCCGCACTTGTCGCTCGAATGAGGGCCACCGTGATGGGCATCGATTTGTAATGAAGCCAGATTTTTCCATCGATTTCGACACGCTCAACCAGGTTCGCTTTGGTTCGCTCATTGAGTCGCCCTCCGCCGTTCAACGGATCAATAAAAGTGTTCATGCCCACCTGCGTAAAAATGCCGGGACGTTTGGCGGCGATCTCACGGAGCAAAACGCTGAGCACCCCCTGCGGAAAATTGTAGGCCTCGATTTCATTCGCAAGCGCCAGAGCTCCGAGCTTCGGAGCCAAGTTCCAATGACCACCCACCACGCGACGAAGAAGACCACGATGAGCCAGATGATTCAGCCCGCGTTCTCGCCGGTCGCCCTGTCCGGCACAATAATAAAGAGTCAAATCGTGCGGTGTGCCCGTTTGCAGGAAGCGACGTTCCAAGGCCGCAGTCAGCATCTCTGGATGACCCGCCCCCACAAATCCTCCGACGGCAATGGTCGCACCACTGGGAATGGCGGCCACGGCTTCGTCAGCGCTGCGAATCAGGGCGTGAGAGCGCATGGATAAAATGACGAAAGGAGCTACCCCCTCCAACCCCCGTTGATTTCTATGGTCTGGCCTGTGATATAGGACGCCAGTGGAGAACAAAGAAAGAGGACGGTGTTCGCGACTTCCTCAGGGCGGCCAAAGCGCGACAGCGGAACGTTTTTGATCATTTCCTGACGCACGTTCTCTGGAATCGTGGCGGCCATGCTGGTTTCAATTACGCCGGGAGCAACCGCATTCACACGAATCTGACGACGCGCTACCTCGCGACTAAGCACTCGCATCATAGCCTGCACGCCTGCCTTGGCGGCCGCATAGTTGGCCTGACCATAAAACCCTTGAATCGCAGCAATGCTGCCAAAACTCACGATGGCCCCCTCATCTCGCATAATTTCGAGTGCATATTTGCAGCAGTAAAAAACCCCCGAGAGGTTGACGTCCAGAACTGCGTCCCATTCTTCAAGGCTCATCTTCGAGATCGTGCGGTCTTTGAGGATAGCGGCATTGTTGATCAGAAAATCAAGGCCGCCCAACCGGCCGCCAATCTCAGTCATCATTGCCCTGACCTGATCCGGCTTCGATATGTCTGCGGCGAGAACATGAGCGCTGTCCGTGCGGAGGAGGTTCAATTCCGCAGCAATGGCCTCCGCATCTGCCCCCGTCGAGGCAAAACCAGGATGATTCAAAACCACCGTGGCCCCAGCCTCATGAAACGTTCGCGCAATCTGTGCGCCAATGCCTTGGGAGGCGCCAGTGATAAGAGCTGTTTTGCCGGAGAGATCAATGGGAATCATGGGAGGGAGAGAAAGATGGGAATTTAGCGTTCTTCTGAAGGCTGACAATTCAAAACCCTGCCCGCCCGAGCCAAAAGAATCGACAACCCTCAGCTTGTTTTCTATCCACAACCAGAAGCATGTCTCACAGAACTCACAAAAACATGCCGTATCGCTCCTCAGAACGAAAATGTTAAAACTTATCCATTCTTCTGATTGGCAACTCGGGGCCCGTTTTCGTCAGTTTGGTGCAAAAGCTGACGAGCTTCGTGCGGTGCGTTTGAAAACTTTGCGCCGGGCCTTGGAAGTGGCTACCAGAAATTCGGTCCAGATTTTCCTGATAGCGGGGGATCTCTTCGAAGACAATCAGGTCAGCGATGATCTCGTTTTACAGGCCGTCTCCATTTTTAAGGATTTTCCCGACATTCAAATTTATATCCTTCCCGGAAATCATGATCCGGCTTCTGGTCCGGAATCCGTCTGGAATCGCAAGGCGTTTGTGAGTCCTCCCGCCAATGTCCATGTCTTCCGCGAACCCGAAAGGATTGACCTCGGTGGAGCGGTTTTGCTGGCCTCCCCTCTTTCGCAGAAATTGTCCACGACCGATCCAAGCCTAAAACTTGTGGATCTCGCGAAGGACATCCCGGCGGACCAAATCAAAATTGGCATTACCCACGGCGCTTTGGCCATCGAAGCGAAGCACCAGCCGAATGACTTTCCTATTGCTCTTGATGCTGCTTCGCGGGCCGGACTCGATTACCTTGCGATCGGTCACTGGCACAATTGGCTTTCCGGAACAGACGGCGGTCGCATCGTAATGCCTGGCACTCCCGAACCGGATCGCTTTTCCAATGACCGGAGCGGAAACGTGGCCTATGTCGAAATTGATGGGCCGGGAATCCTGCCAAGGGTCGAGGCGGTGAACGTGGCCACGCTGACATGGCGAACGCTCACTTTGGATTTTCTTGCGCAAGAGTCTTCCCGATCCTCGCTCGATCAAGCGTTAGCCGACCTCCGGGAGAACGCGGCAAACACCGTCCTGCGCATCACACTCTCGGGCAGTGTTTCGCCTCAGGTCGTGGCGGAGGTGAAAGCTGAACTGGCCAAGGAAGGCGAGGGATTTTTCCTGCATCAAATCGTTGATTCCACGCGCATCGCTCTCACTGCCGCAGAACGCGCGGATCTTGAATCCCGGCATCCGATTCTGGCTCAAGTGCTGGCGGACATTGACCGATTGGAAGGCTTTGCAACCGGCTCGGTGCCTTTTGGTGGGGAACAAACCATGACGCCTCTAACCCTTGCCGAAGCGCAGGCCCTGTTGGCTCCTTCCAAAATTGACCTTGCCCAGCTCACCCCCGAATGGTTTGCGAGGCTCCGTCAAACGCTCTTCCAATCGCTTCAGGAGGTGACCTCGTGATCCTCCACTCCTTGGAACTCACGCATGTCGGTCGCTTCCGGGAGACAGTTCTTGTCGGTCCTTTTGCACCCGGTCTCAATATTCTCTCTGCACCTAACGAATCAGGAAAATCCACTGCGCTTCAAGCCGCCGCCCGGACGCTTTTCGACCGTCACACGACAAAGAGTGACGAAATCAAAGCCCTCCAACCTGCGGGAACTTCCCTGGCTCCTCGCATCACCGTCGAGTTCGAAACTGGCGAGGGCCACTTTCGCATCGCCAAAACATTTCTCCAGAAACCCGAAAGCCGACTCTCACAATTGCGGTCCGGCACTTGGGAACTCCTTGCTGAGGCCGATGACGCCGATCAGCGCGTTCAAGACCTGCTCAAGTCCTCCCTTCCCGGTCGCGGCGCCACCAAACCAGAGCATTGGGGATTTCTGGGTTTCCTATGGGCGCGTCAGGGCGAGGTAGCCAACTGGCCAGCCCTTGACGATCCAGAGGTTGGACAGCGAATTCGCGCCCGCCTCGCCCGCGTGGAATTGGATCCTGTCATCGAGAAACTGCGTGTCCGTCTGGCGTCCGCTGCCGCTGCCATGATCACCGCTAGCGGCCAG
Organism: Terrimicrobiaceae bacterium; assembly: GCA_041744075.1. GTDB lineage: Bacteria > Verrucomicrobiota > Verrucomicrobiia > Chthoniobacterales > Terrimicrobiaceae > JAJTZA01. Next base: position 28,141 of record JBGTLQ010000073.1, on the reverse strand, counting down.
CCGCGCACGGGTGGACCACTCCGCATCGCGGAGGATGATCTCTCTGCCATCGAAACAGCGCTTGCCGAGATTCGCACCACTCGCGAAAAATTAGAAGAAACCCATCGGCAGCACCAGCAGAGCGAGGAGGAAGTCTTCCGGTTGGAGAGGGAACATGCGGAGCATGCGACGACAGCTGCTGCCCTTCGGGAGCAGGCCTTGGCGGCGGAGCGCCTCAGCGGAGAACTTTCTGCCTGCCGACAGGGGCTGACTTCGAGCAAAGAAAAACTCGCCGTCCTCGCAGCCGACGCGGAGACCCTCTCCCGCCTTCACCGCGAACGAAAGGAAACCGAAGCCGACCTCGCCCAAGCGCTCTCAGCAGCCAAAGCGTGCGAACAACGCCTCACCGAGCTTCGCGCCCGCTTGGACGATCGACAGGCAGAACAGCCCGAGCATGAAAAACACCTGGAAACTCTTCGCTACACCCAGCAACGCCTGCGTGACCTCCTGAAATTGCGTCGCCTGAATGCTGACGCTGCGGTCTTGGCCAAGCAGGTCGAAAAAGTCGAAGCCGCTACCAAAGAAATTGCCGTGCTGGAATCCCGCCGCGTTTCTTTGCCATCGCTCACTCCGGCACAGCTTCGCAAACTTGAGGACCAATCCGAATCCGTCCGCACCCTCCGTGCACAACTCCTGGCCCTCGGACTCACCGTGGAATTAACCCCCGATGCTGACGCCGTAATTAAAAACCTCGGCGACTCCGGTGCCGAACACAAGCAACTCCCAGCCGGCCAGCCCCATCGCCTGCAAAGCCCGCGAGCATTGGATCTCCAACTCGAAGGCTGGGGCAGAGTGCTCATTCGCTCCGGATCTCAGGACGCGCAAGGGGCAGCGTCCGATCTCGCCCATGCTGAGGTCGTACTAACCGAGGCCTTGCAGCAAGGTGGGGTTTCCAGTGTTGACGCCGCTCGCGAGGCGGTTGCCACAAGGAAGGAACTGGAAGCCCAGATCAAGGCCGCAATCACCGGTTTGGCCCCGCATCTTGGCGATCACAAAAACCTCGAATCTCTTCGGGAAGCAGCTGCAACCGCCAAACGCCGGGCCGAAACACTAACCGTATCATTGCATCTCAGTAATGACGAAGAAGCTCTCAGCCTCACCGACCTAGAAACTGCCGAAGTCACCCAATCCGAAGCGGTTCCCGCCGCCGAAAAATCTCTCGCTCAGTTCACCAAACAGCTCGCCCAACTCCGCACCGAGGAGCGCACCGCGGTCGAAAAGGTTCAGGAAACCACCAAGCTCTCCGGAGAACACGAAGCGCGTCTCCGTGTTCTCGATACCCAAATCAAAGACCTTAGTACCCGATATCCCGAGGGCATCGATCCGGCAAAAACGGCCGCCCAAGTCGCCTTCGCTGAAGCCGAGGCCCGTGTGGTCGTTACCGAAAAAAACCTGCCGCCTGATTTCGAAAAACTTCCCGAGCGTAACAAACGCGCCGCGGCGTCCCTCCAGCAAATCGCCAACGAACTGCAATCCCGTCGCACCGACCGCGACCAAGCCCGGGCCATCCTGCAAACGCTCGGCGGTCAGGGCCTCTATTCGCGCGAAACCGAATTGGAAGAACGAAAAGCCGAGGCCATCCTCCGTCGGGACACTGCCCGCAGCCAGGCCTGGTGCGCCCGCGTGGCCCATGACCTCATCGAACACCGCAAACAAGCCGCGACTAAAGCCGTGCTCACGCCCTTGGAAAACCGTCTGACCACCGCCTTCGCCGAACTCACCGGCGACCCCGCCCGCAAGGTCTTCCTCGACGAACGCCTGCAAGTCGCCGGTATCGGCCGTACGCGGGAAGAAACCCACACCTTCGACCAACTCTCCCAAGGCGCCAAAGAACAACTCCTCCTCTGCCTCCGCCTCGCCGTCGCCCAAGAACTCGCCACCGACGAACCGCAAGTCCTCATCCTCGACGACGTCTTGGTGAACACCGACCCCGTTCGCCAAGAACGCGTGCTCGATGTCCTCGGCTCCCAGGCCGTGCGACTGCAAATCCTGATTCTCACCTGCCACCCAGACCGGTATCGGGGGGTGGGGCTGCCGGTCGCGATGGCCGCTTGCCAAGACAGATCGGGCTGATCGGACCGATCTCCCATAAAAAGCTTCAAGATCAGCGCTTTGACATGTTGAACAAAATGCTTGGGTGCTCATACCCTGATGAACTTGCTGTGAATGAGGCCATCGCAAAGTCCATAGCCGATTATTCCAATCGTTGAGTGCAGGTCACTTGACGCGAAGTGCTTCAACTTGTGAAGGCGTCACGGGATCCGTTTTTCCTGCAAATTCTGTGCGGACGTAGTTCACAATCGCAGCAATCTCGTCATTCGTCAGCCCCGCTTGAGGCGGCATGATCCCGCCCGTGACCTTCCCATCGATTTTGGAGATTCCGCTTTGACCAAAAAGAATGACCTTGATGGTGTTTTCAGCGGGTCCGGCAAGAAATTCAGAGCCTTTCAAAGCCGGGTTGGGAAAGGAAGCTGAGCCATCCAAATGACACATGGCACAATACATGTCATACCACTCCTGACCTGAATCCATGCTGATGGCTGGGGTCTCTGATTTGCTCGGCTCGCATCCAAGACCGATCATGGCAAGGGTCAAAACAGCAACCGCTTGCAAAAGGGGGAATCGGCCGCCATGTTCATCAGGATTTGTCATGAAAATATCATACGTTCACTCCCTTGCTTTTTCCATCCTCCTGTCAGTTTTTCACCCCTTGGGTGCTGTGGCGGAACCTATCGCCTCTGAGAAAGCTCGTTTTCAAGCGGAGACTGTCGTCGAGGGGCTCAAAAACCCGTGGGCTGCCGCATTTTTGCCGGATGGACGAATTCTTGTCACCGAGCGTGAAGGGCGCTTGCGGATTGTTGAGAATGGCAAGCTCCTGCCTGATGCCGTGACTGGTATCCCTGAAGTGTGGGCGAAGGGGCAGGGAGGCCTGCTGGATGTGGAGTTACATCCTGACTTTAAGTCGAATGGCTGGATCTATTTGTCTTACTCCGATCCCAAGCCGGAAGGGTCCATGACAAAAATCATTCGTGGACGACTCAAAGAGAATGCCTTTGTGGATCAGGAAGTCATTTTTGAAGCGCCACGCTCGGAGTATTCCTCGGGCGGCGCGCATTTTGGAAACCGTATGGAATTTGATGGCAAGGGGTATTTGTTTTTCACCATTGGCGACCGGGGAGGGCCAACCAACCCGAATAACAATGCCCAGAAACTCAGCAATCACATCGGCAAAACCCTGCGCATCCATGATGATGGCCGCATCCCTGAAGATAACCCGTTCGTTGGGAAAGAAGGAGCCGTGCCAGCGATTTGGAGCTATGGAAACCGGAATGCTCAAGGCTTGCGATTTGATGAACGCACCGGACTCCTCTGGGAAAGCGAGCATGGTCCACGAGGCGGGGACGAAATCAACATCATCCGCAAAGGGCTAAACTATGGCTGGCCGATTGTCACCTATGGCATCAACTATAGCGGGAAACCGATCACAGACAAAACCGAGGCCGAAGGCATGGAGCCACCTGTTTTGCAGTGGACCCCTTCCATCGCCGTGGCCGGGATTGATTTCTATCATGGTGACAAATTTCCCGCATGGAAAGGCAACCTCTTCGCAACGGCTCTAGCTCATCAAAAGGTGGTCCGCATGGAGATCGATGACAAAAATAAGGTCACTCATCAGGAAATCCTCTTGGAAGGAAAGGGACGCATTCGTGACATCCGTACCCCCGAGGATGGCTTTATCTATCTGGTTTATGATGAGCCCGGCAAACTTGTCAGACTCGTTCCTGCTGAGTGACCCTATGGTCCCTCTAAGTCCAAAAAATCTATCACAAAATCATTGGCGGGTTGGCTTTCACGCCGCGTTTAAACGCCTCGTGAAAAACCACCACCAGCGGCATCAATGATGGGTTTGCACGGTGCGCACCACAAATGGCAGCCCAATAAATGTGAGCGCGATGTAAAAACCAATCAGGGTGAAAGAGATTTTGATCCCATGCGGTGCAAAAAATTGACCGATCCACTCATTCGGCGAGTAACGGGCAGGAGCACAAGAATCCCCAAACATATCCACGTGTATCCCATCGTGAGTCCAAATCCGGGCAGAATATGCTTTCGGCGACTCATCGGTCTCCGAGCACGTCAGCACACGAAGGGTGCGAGAAGGTTTTGGGTTTCATGAAATGAGCCATCATGGAACTCAAAAGATTACTAAACCAGTAAATAATATCGGCCTGGCAATAGGAAAGTTGAAATTTTTCCTCACCCACTTTGGCCTGTCCAACCTCGACATCCTAGCGGAGCAAGCTTGCAACATTCGGGGAATGGCCTAGTGTTCTGTGCAAATCGCGCAACAATCTTTCTCTCTCCTGGAGGTCACCAATTTATGGAATCCCACACTGACATTCTTCTCAAGCAAGCCGCACAATCTGGAAAACCCATCCTCGAGGACCTCACCCGCCCCTTGGTTGAACTCACCGAGGATTCTTCCACCTTGGTGGTAGGATATGGATTGGGGCAGGCTGGCGTTCGGGATGAGATGATTCCCTATTTTCATATCATTGGGCCCGATGCTGACGAGAAACCGGTTCGAGTTCTCATCATCGGGGGATGGTTGGGGACCGATGCAGCCACTCCCTTGGCCGTTTCCAGATTTATTGCAGCCATCGAGAGCAGTCAGGAATTGATCCAAGGTCTGGAAATCACCGCCTATCCCGTCTCAAATGTCGAAGCTTACCGGGAAGGTATCTTTCTGACTGGGAAACAACAGATTGAAGGGGTGAAGTGTTGGTCGAACTCCACATGCAGCCATGTGAAGGTCATCGAAAATGAGCTGACCCGATACGAATACGATGCCGTGATCCTGCTCCGGGAATCAACCAGCGAGAAAGGCGTGGAAGTTGATGCGTGGGAGGGGAGGGGGATCAACGTCGCCACGCTGGAAACACTTTTTGGGACTCTCTCTGCGGAGACTCCCAAACTCCACTGGGAAATTGAGCCCGCAAAACCAGCCTTCGCACGGACCTTCACCCCAATTCCTGAGAATCCCAATCACCCCACAGAGATCCTCATCGGATTCTCCGAAGAACCCTCCGCCGTCGAAGGATCTGACGTGGCCCTTGATCTTCTCCTGAAGGTCGTCGCTGCCCTGCGCACGTCCTCGCCGTCCATCGCATAAGCATCATACAGGGGGGGCATGGGCGTCCCGCCCGTGTTGGTTTGGTCTGCTTTTGCACACAAAATTTTTAAACGGTCAAGACGACCGTTCCCCCTTACCTTACCACCCGTCCGGAACTCGACCCCCCGGCCAGAGCCTCGGCTTCGGCGCGTGATGTGAAATTCACATCTCCCATCACGGAATGACAGAGACATGACGCCGCAACGGCAAAGCTGATAGCTTTGGATGGTTCGGCAAGCTCGGGGGTGGTCAGAGCAAAAATCAGCCCAGCCCCAAAAGAATCGCCTCCGCCCACACGATCAACAATATCCCGGATCTCGTAAGGCTTGTAGTTTCCTTGGTCCAGCGGGGCAAAGTGCGGTTTGGCGGCTTTGACATCATAGAGCATCGCACCCCAATTGTTATGCGAAGCGGAGATGCTTTCGCGGAGCGTGATCGCCACGTATTGGATATTTGGAAATTCAGCCGCAATCTGTGACGCCACATCCGGGTAGGCGCTAATATCGAGGTGACCAGATTCCACATCTGTGTTGGCCGCGTGAATGCCCAGCACATCCGCGGCGTCTTCTTCGTTGGCGATCACAACATCCACATACGGCAAGATGCTGCGCAAGGTGCGCCCGGCGAGGGCTTTGGAATCTGTGCCTGATTCCCAGTTCCACAGCTTTTTGCGAAAATTCAAATCGCAGGAAACTGTCAGGCCCGCTTCTTTTGCCGCACGCACGGCATGAAGCGCCGCGTCAGCAGAGATCTGCGAAAGCGCGGGCGTAATGCCAGTCGTGTGAAGCCACTGTGCCCCATCAAAAATTTTATCCCACGCATAATCGCTGGCCGGCGTCAGGCTTACGGAAGAATTAGCCCGGTCATAAATGACATTGCTGGGCCGTTGATTCGCTCCCGTCTCCAAGAAATAAATCCCAAGTCGCCCTGCCGAGGTTCGGAGAATTTGCGAGGTGTCCACACCCAGACCATTGAGAAAACCAACACACGCATCGGCGATGGTGTGTTTGGGCAGCGCTGTCACAAAACGAGCCTTGGCGCCCAATTGTGTCAGAGAAGCTGCCACATTGGATTCCGCTCCTCCAAACGTGAATTCCATTCTGCCAGGTAGAGCCTGACGAAACCGCAGCTGACCCTCCGGTGCGAGGCGGGCCATGACTTCTCCAAAGGTGACAATTGTTTTCATAGGTGAGTTGATAGGGGAATTACGCTCTGATGTTTTTAATCATTGCAGCCGCCTCGGCGGCCAGGTTGGTGATCGTTTTCCAGTCCCCGGCACGAATGGCCTCGCGTGGAGCGAGCCAGGATCCGCCCAAGGCAGCGATCAGGGGATCCTCAAGGTAGGTGGCCATATTTTTGGCGTTGATCCCTCCCAGCGGAATGTACTTCAGCCCCAGGTGTTGATAGGGGGCAGAAATATTTTTGAGGAATGGCAATCCCCCGGAGACTTCGCATGGAAAAAACTTCAGGAGCTGACACCCCACCTCCAGCGCGGCTTCAATGTCCGTCGGCGTCGCAATGCCAGGAGCGAAGGAAAGACCTTCTTTCTGAGCAGCTTCCACAACCCGGCGATTAAAGCCGGGAGCAACCGCAAATGCGCCTCCGGCTTCTTTGACCTCAATGACCTGCGTGGGAGTCAGCACGGTGCCAACGCCCACCAACATCTCAGGCACCTTGGCGCGAATTTCTTTCAGAGCTCCCAAAGCCGCATCTGTTCGGAGGGTCAGTTCAATGGCATCGATGCCGCCATCGAGCAGCGCCTTCGCCAACGGGATGGCATCCTCCACGCGGTCAACAATCAGCACAGCAAGGATCCCCGCACGCTCAATGCGTGCGGCCAGTTCAGGAGAAAAAGCAGGGTTCATTTAGGAAAAGGCATTATTACAGAAAGTCGGCAGGATGCCAGCGGTCCCAGGTTCCAGTCAGCAACTTTCATCCAAGAGGCGCCACATCCAACCACTTGCGCTCTTCCCAGCTCTTGATGCCAAGCTCAGCCAATTGCACGCCTTTCGCACCTTGAAGCAGCGTCCACGGGAACGGCTCGTCGAGGGCGACATGACGCAAAAACAGCTCCCATTGCACTTTAAAGGCATTATCGAAGTTTTCTTGCTCTGGCACTTTCGACCACCCATCAAAGAAAGGAATTGGCTGCGCGATATCAGGGTTCCACACCGGCTTGGGCGTGTTGCCATAATGTTGGACATAACATTCCCTCAGACCGGCCACTGCCGAGCCGTGGGTGCCATCCACCTGAAGTGTGAGAAGGTCATCCCGGCGAACGCGCACGGTCCAACTGGAATTAAAATGCGCAATCACGCCGCCTTCAAGTTCGAAGGTCGCATAGGCGGAATCATCAGCCGTGCAGGCATAGGTCTTTCCGTTTTCGTCCACACGCTCAGGGATGTGGGTCGCACCGAGACAGGAAACCGCCTTCACCTCACCAAACAGATTGTCGAGGACGTAGCGCCAATGACACAACATATCCACGATAATGCCGCCATCATCTTCCTTGCGGTAGTTCCAACTCGGACGCTGGGCAGCCACGCTGGTACCCTCAAAAACCCAATACCCAAACTCCCCGCGCACACTGAGAATTTTACCAAAAAATCCCTGCTCTTTTAGGCGCTGCAACTTCCGCAACCCCGGCAACCAGAGCTTGTCCTGCACCACCCCATTTTTAACCCCCGCCTTGGTCGCAATATCAAAAAGCTCCAAAGCCGACGCAGTGGAGACCGCCGTGGGTTTTTCGCAATACACATGCTTTCCAGCCGCAATCGCCTTCTTCACCGCATCAGCCCGCCGCCCCGTCGTCTGAGCATCGAAATAGATGATGTTTTTGGGATCAGCCAACTCTTTGTCGAGGTCGGTTGTCCACCGCACGCCCTCATCCATCGCCGCCAACTGTGCCAATTTGGCCTCATTGCGCCCAACCAACACCGGCTCCGGCCACAAGACTTCGCCGTCATTCACTTTCACACCCCCCTGCTTCCGAATGGCCAGGATCGACCGAATATAATGCTGATTGGTTCCCATGCGCCCCGTGACGCCGTTCATGATGATTCCGATGGTGTGTTTTTTCATAAGTATAAAATTACAGTTTACAGTGTTTGGTGGCAGTTATTCCGTTTTCAGTGGTTCAGTTTGTAGTTAATGGCAGAAGAAGCCTCATTGAACGGTTTGCCTGGCGTCCTGCTGAACACTGTAAACTGACAACTTCTTCAAGCTTTCTCCGTACATTGCGGTTGGGCCCCTTCAGGCAGCGCTGGCACGTCAATCCCTGCCTTCGGCAGGGTGCCATCTAATTCCTGACGCCAATGCGCCACGTCTCCGGCGGGGCCGTAGCAATAAATCATCCGGAGTGGGGTATCTCCGATATTGGTGAGTTGATGAAATACCGTGGGCGGAATATAGAACATCTGACCCGAGGTCACCGTTTGACGCTCCTCCCCGAGACAAACCTCCCCGGTGCCTTCCACGATAAAATAGACCTCTTCCTGTTCCTGGTTATGCCAGGGAACCTGACCGCCGTTGGGGTCAAGGGTCACATTGCCCATGGCGAAATTTGTGGCTTGGATGGGGGCCATGCCGCCAACGAGATTTTGGGTTCTGCGGCGGGCCGGGTAGCGTCGGCCTTCAATTTTGGCTAAATCGGAGATAATCATGGCAGTTTTTGGAGGGTTATTGGATGCCGCCGAAGAAGGTGTAGTTTTTGCCTTCGGCGAGGCGTTGGAGGTAAAGTGCGAGTTCGCGGGCATGGTAATCGCCCCACATGGAGGATTCGCCACGGGGGATTTTGCTGCCTTCTGGCACATGATCCCATCCGTTCGGACGGTGATAAATCGAATGCATGATGAGACCCTGATGTCCCGCATCCACGGAAAGGTAAGGTTCGCTGAGCACCGTCTGAGCCGTGGTGAGCCCGGCCTGCCAGTATTTGGCACCTTTCCCGGTTTCCCCAAGGTATCGGCCAAGACGGAGGAGACCCTGAGCGGCAATCGCTGCCGCTGAGCTGTCCACAGGTTCCCAGTCATTTTCAATCTGAGCTGGCTGATCAAGATAATCCCCGAGCTTGTGAAGAAGGGGAGCGCCCGTATCCCAATAAGGAATGCCGTCCGTAGGCGTGTGTTCGATGTAGAAATCGCAGGCCGCCAGCGCCGGTTTGAGGAAAAGCTCGGTTACAGCCTGACGTCCGCTAAACGGCTCAAGCTCCGAATCATCAAGCGTGTCCAACCATTCGAGTTGCTCGGGATAACCTGCCACGATCCATGCCAGTCCGCGCGTCCACGTCGTGAACGGCGAATAACCCTGCTGGGAGTTCGGGCAGCGATAACTACCGTCATTCAAATTAAAAACACTTTCATGCGCCACCCGCCCCCGGATGTCATACGCGTCACGTCCCTCTCCAAAATAAACCGCATAATCGGACGTGGCCCGCGCATGTTTGATCAGGCGATCCAGCAAGGAAATCTTGGCGTCCTTTTCTCCCATGAGCACATGACCGAGATCATGAGACACCGAAAGCGCGCGCAGAGATCGGATCGTATCGGCAAACAACGAATGCGGGCCATTGAAGGAATGAATATACCCCCCGCCGCCGGTGATGTCGGTCCAGCGTGCGGCCTGAACCGCTCCCGAACACTTAAGAGCCAGTTCGTAAAAATCTTTCTCCCGCGCATCAAACGGAATTTTTCCCTCAACCATCAGCCGCAACAAATTCCCGTAGGTGCTGACATTATTAAACCCATGGTCATGGACACCAATATGCGTGATATGATGGGCCATGCGTTCCCGGGTGCGGGTGCGACCAAGTTCCAAGAAGGCCTCATCGCCCGTGGCATCAAACTGCAAAAGCGCCGACCCATAAACAAATCCCTGAGTCCACTCGGTCCAACCCCGCGCCGTGTACTGGCCTTCGATGGTGAAAACGGGTGTCGCCGATCCTGGCACCTCGGCTTGGTCGATGGAATGAATCTTCGGAGCTGACGCCTCCCAGAGCTTTTCAATAGCTGGCAGGAGGGCTTTCGGGGTGAGGGTGCTGTCAGAATGAATCATAGTCGTCTTAAATGAAATCCGCCGTCGAGGTTGATGACATCGCCGGTGGAAAAAGGAAACGCGCCGCTCAGGATGCTTTCAACCGCCCGGCCCACGTCTGACGGTGCCCCCCAGCGCTTTTGCGGAACAAGGCCCTCGGCAAGGAGCTTGTCATATTTGTCTTTGACCCCGGAGGTCATGTCCGTGGCCATGATGCCAGGCCGCAATTCAATAACCTGAATGCCCTCCTCCGCCAAACGCACCGCCCAGAGCTGGGACGCCATGGCCAGTCCGGCTTTTGAAATGCAGTATTCGCCGCGGTTAATGGAGGCCGTGTTCGCAGAGAGGGATGACACAAAAATCAGCTTGTAACCCCCATCCAATCGGGATTGGCCCGCATGGTTCTGCCAATGCTTCACAACCAACTGGGATAAAAAGTAGGGGCCCTTCAGGTTGACCGCGATGACCTCATCAAAGATCTCCTCGGTGGCCTCGGTGATATCCGCCCTGACTCTGGGGGCGATGCCGGCGTTGTTCACGAGAGCATCCAACTGACCAAAAGCCTCGAGCGTTTCATCAAGCAACTTCTCGCGCCCGGACGCCTCGCCGATGTTTCCGCCAACGACGGGAAATTTCTGATCGGAGTGGGTGGCCAGGGTTGCACAATGAGCGGAGGTTTCTTCAGCGGCGGCGCGGTTGTTGGCGTAGTGGATGGCGACGCTATGACCCGCCGTCGCAAGACGCTCGGCAACACCACGCCCCAAACCGCGGCTGGAGCCGGTGACAAGGACGGTGGAGGGGACGGACATGCTCACAAACTATCAGGTGTCCTGAAAACCTGTTATGACAAACACCCGCAAAAATAGCACAAAACCGACTTTAAATATCGTCAGTGACTGGATAGACTGTACGAACAAGGATTGTTTTTTCGACAGGATGACAGGATTTACAGGATTAACATGATTAGGAGAAAAAACTCCTGATGGTTATCCCGGAAACAAAGACTTGCCTTGTCCCAACTCAAATCTCCTCCTGGTAATCCTGAGAATCCTGCAAATCCTGTCGAAAATTCTTCTCCATCCCCCCCATGAAAGACTACCGCCCCCTGCTCCTCCAAACCCTCGATGTCCGGCTACCCGGCTTACGCCTTCGCCGTCTTCGACTGAACCGTCATTTGCCGGAGGCCGATACGTTGGAGGAACACCGGCATTCCTTCTCCCAAACCCTCTGTTATCTCTCCGGGCGGGGCGTTTTGAGGGTGGGGGAGCAAAGTGTCGAGGTCTTTCCTGGTGCGCTGGCAATGCTTCCCAAAGGCGAGATCCACGGCTTTCGCGAAACCGTGGGGAGGCGGCCGCTCACTCTGGCCATGGATTTCGATTTTCAGGGGGTCGGGCGCCGGGGAAACAAAATCAGCCAACTGAATGACTCCGAGACGGCAAGAATCCGTCACCACCTCTCAGAAATCAGCCGCGTGAAAAACCCTGCACTCCCTGAATCCCGCCTGCTGGCAGCTTCCGCAGCGCTCGCGATTCTGGATATTCAACTCCGCGCGTTGGGCTATTTGCCTGGCCGCCGCCCTGTTGTTCCCGGTTTTGTCAAAAAGTTCCAGGCCTTGGTCCTGGACCCCACCAACGATGAGCTAAGCATCGCCGAGCTGTCCTCCCAAACCGGCTACCAACCCGATTACCTCAACCGCCGCTTCAAGCAAGTGACCGGCCTGACCCTGCGTCAGCAACGAGATGTGCTCCGCCTCGAAAAAGCCAAAAAACTCCTCGCCCAACGCCGCCCCATCGCCGAAGTCGCCATTGGCTCCGGCTTCGATGACGCCAATTACTTCGCCCGCTGGTTCAAACGCCAGACCGGCCTGCCGCCGCGCCTTTGGTCAGGGAAGTAAAAATCCCGTTCAAAACAATTCCATCTGCGGTCCTGGGGGGACTCGGAATGAATCCGTGGAGAGGCGGGGGAAGTGTTTTTCGAGGTTTTCGCGGGTGCGGGACAAATCGAAGAGGCGGGCGATGTGTTCGGCATAAATTCCTTCGCCGCGCATCCGGGTTCCGAACTGGGAACTATTCAGTTGGCCTCCGCGGATTTCCCGGATTCTCCCGAAGATGCGCTCGGCGGCATCAGGATAATGTTCCTGCACCCATGCTGCAAAAATGTCTTTCACGCCGTGGGGGAGCCGCAAAATCGTGAAGCCGGCTCGAGTGGCACCTGCTTGTTTTGCAGCAGCCAGAATGGCAGGGATCTCGTGGTCATTGAGCCCGGGGATCACGGGGGCAACCAGCACACCGACGGGAATGCCGGCTTCATGCAACTGACGGATGGCGTCAAGGCGATGCATGGGAAGGGAGGCTCGTGGTTCGAGTTTTGAAGCGAGTCCGGCATCCAAGGTGGTGATGGAAATATGCACATTGGCGGCTTGCACCGAGGCTAGGTCACTTAGCAAATCCGTGTCCCGGGTGACCAAGTGGTTTTTGGTGACGACACCCACAGGGTTCTTGAAAAGGGCCAAAACTTCCAAGCACCGCCTTGTGATTTGCAGGCGGCGTTCCACCGGCTGATAACAATCCGTGACTCCGCTCATCGCAAGAGGTTCCGGTTTCCAACCCGGAGCAGACAATTCTTTTTCCAAAAGTTCTGGAGCATTTTCTTTGACCAAAATGCGGGTTTCAAAATCCTTGCCCGCCGAAAAACCGAGGTATTCGTGGTAAGGCCTCGCATAACAATACGAACACCCATGCTCGCACCCGCGGTAGGGGTTCAACCCAGCCCGGAAACTGAGGTCCGGGCTGTCGATGGTGGTGATCACCGACCGAGAAGAGTCTATCAGATACTCGGTTCGTGGATTAGGATTCTCGAACTCCTCATCAATCGAAACCTCCAGCCGGTCGAAACGTCCTGCTGGATTGATTGTGGCACCACGGCCGCGTGCTTTCACAACCGGGGCACCCTCCGTACCGACAGCTGGAGCCTGCTAGCGGATATGCCATTTCTTATAGATCTTGCGGGCGTCTTCATCGGTTTTCGCAAGTTCCAACACATCCTTCAAAAGTGCAACAGAGTGCCCTTATTCTCTGCAGCCTGATCAGGGAGAAAGAAGATTTTTTGACAGGATTTGGAGAATTTTCAGGATTAACAGGAAAACACGTGGATCGAAAGAGGGCAGCCTACGCAATCTTCGTAGAGGAATTCGGAACGAATTTCTTTGATTGGAAGAGCCTTTAAACAAACTCTGAAACCACAAATTTCCTCATCGCTTGCTTTCGTACCGGGTTTCCGGCAAATTGAAAGGGTTATGAAGACCGCTGAGGTATTGCCGGAAAGAGTTCCCGCTCCTCCCGAATTGGTGGAGAAAGCGGAAGAACTTCTGCGCACCTATTCTGGTTGCTTCTGGTTCTGGCACCCCGACGCGCGTGTGCGCTATTGGGATGATCTGCCACTGGTCATCGAGCACTTGCGCGACTACGGCGATAAAAAAGCTTGGTGGGCGGCGCAGGATTTGCAGCGATGCCTTTAACAGAATTCCAACGGGCGGTCCTGAGCCTCATTGTTGGCAATCGCAGTGAATCCAGCCATTTCGCAGGAGGCCTCGTCCTGAATGCATCGGATGACTCAGCGCGGTTTTCTCATGATTTCGATATGTTTCATGACGCCATCGAAGATCTGGCTGTGGCCAGCGAACGCGATGTGCAAACTTTGGAGGCTGCCGGTCTCGAAGTCATTCGGGTTAATCGCGACGCCTCTTGGGAAAAGCCGGTCTCCTTCCGCAAAGCCATCGTCAAAGGAGGAGGCGATAAAGTCGAACTCGATTGGGCGCACGATTCGGCCTTTCGCTTTTTTCCCATTGTTCCCGATCCACTGCTCGGCTGGAGATTGCATCTTTTTGACATGGCCACCAACAAGGCCCTGGCACTCTCGGCCCGTACCGAAACCCGCGATTACGTGGATATCGTCGAACTCGGGCGGCGATACTCCCTGGAAGCTATTCTGTGGGCGGCGTGTGGAAAAGATCCCGGTTTTAATCCGCTCTCGTTGCTAAAAATGGTCATCCGTTTTGCAAAAATCGATCCCATGGAGCTCGACAAGATCAAAGCCCGCAATCTCGATCCTTTTGCACTCAAAGAAGAGTGGATCGCCATGCATGACAAAGCCCGAGAGGAAATGACACTCCTTGCCAATGAGCAACTCGACCTGCCAATCGGAGTGGCATTCGTTGACGAAAACGGCGAACCAGGTTGGCTCCGGTCCAATCCCTCCCGGCGAATCCACCACCCTTCTATGCGTGGCTGCTTTCCGTCGGTTTCGCCTTTGGCTTGAGACCTCCAGTCTGTGAGGATTTTCAGGATTAACAGGAAGACACAGGGATCGAAAGAGGGCAGTCCTGCGAAATCTTCGTAGCGGAATTCGGAACGAATTTCTTTTGACAGCCTTGGGAACTGGAATTGGTCGAGAGGTGATCGAAGCATTTGAAATTTGAACACTGATCCCCATCCTGATCAAAAAAATGATAATTTGATTTTTATCTAAAACACTGATATAAGTATTTCTAATATGTCCAGCAAATCTGCGGGCGAATTGGGGGACAGGGAATCACCCCGTGCGGTTGTTGTTCGTCCACGTCTATTGCAGGCCTTTGCTGTTTTTGGAGGAATGATTCTTTTGATTCAGTTGGGGGGTTGGTTTGGGAGGATCTGCCAAACGGATGTGTCTCCGATCATGCCGAGTTTGGGGCTTGGGGTTGCGGCGGTTGTGATTCTTGGTGTGGGTTATGCGTTTCCAGCGATTGCCTTTGGAGCTTTTATTGGAACCCTGCTTCTGACCGGGTCCACTCTTGGAGCCGCTCTGGACGCTTTGGCCCAGAGTGGGGGAGCCGTTCTGGCTGCCCGTCTATTTTTAAGAACCGGCGATCCCAGCCTGTCAAGGTTGCGCGACTTTTTTCATTTTGCGCTGACTGGTGTTCTGGGCGGAGCGGGTTTCTGCACTCTCCTCCTTTTTGTGGCATCTCCCTTGGAGTCTGAAAGTCTCAGCATGATCCATGCGGTTGAAACCTGGCTGGCTCTCTCTCTTGGGGTTCTGATTTTTGGGACCTTCAGCCTCTTTGTGTTTCGAAGGCAGGACCTCAGGCCACCGAAATTGCGGGGGGCCTATGAGATGTTGCTGTATTCCACTCTGCTTGCATGGTTGGTGTATCTGCTGCTAACCGATCCCTCGCTGGACGAACATGGTCTTTTGTTTCTCCTCGCTGGATGCTTTTTGCTGGGACTGCTTGTGGCGATTCGCTTCGGACTGCGACCGCTTTCACTTTTTATCGTGATCTTCGTGTTCTTCCTTCCGACCTTTTTGGTGGTGTATCCCGACCGCGCTTCTCTTGCCGCTGTGATTCGGCATTCAGAGGCTTTTGTCACCACCCCGGGGCTTCCCGCATTTCTTGGCGTCTTGGGATGTTTGCTTGTTGCCGCATTTCGTGACGAATTGGTGGCCCTTCAAATGAAACTTGATCTTGCGATGGCGTCTGCCGAGATGTGCGTCTGGGAGTGGTCTCCCCTTGGCTGGAACTTTCACACGCAGGGCTGGTGCGAGAGCTTTGGGCTGAAGCCTGAACACACGGTTTCGGACTCGACACTGATGGGCTCCATCTACCCGGATGACCGCAAGGGTTTTGAAACCCGCATGGACGATTTGCGAACCGGGGCATGTGGGCCACTGGAATACACCTACCGTTTCCGGGATGGCGGTGGCGACTGGCGCTGGGTTCAATCCCGCGCCCAAATGCTTCGAAAGACAGCCGACGATGATGTCTCGGTCGCTGCAGGAATCACCCGGGATGTGACCCAAGAACGTATTGCCATTCAGGCCAGGATTGCTGCTATTGAAAATGAGGCCGAACTCAAAATGTTGCGCAGCCAACTCAATCCCCATTTTTTGTTCAACAGTCTGAATAGTGTGCGGGTCTTGATCGGTCGGGACGACCCTCAGGCCCGCACGATGATTACCGCTCTTGCGAACCTTCTCCGGGATGTGCTCTCAATGCGCGGAGACATGACCCATGAACTTTCAAGAGAAGTCACCATCGTTGAAACCTATCTGAGCATTGAGGGCATCCGCTATGGGGAGCGTCTTGCCTATGAGATCGATGTCGATCCAGCTGCCTCCCACCGCAAAGTGCCGGGGATGATGATTCAGACGCTTGTAGAAAATTCCGTCAAACATGGGATATCCCAACGGGAGCAGGGCGGACGGATTTTTGTGCGGGTGAGAATCGATCCCGTCGATGCCTCACTCCACATTTCTGTTCTTAATGATGGATCTTTGGGGGGACCCTCCGGAGGATTTGGAATTGAAAACACCCGTCGTCGAATCTCCCTCGCGACCTCAGGCCAGGGAACCCTTTCACTCATTGAACTGCCGGGCCCCAGGGTGGAGGCCACCGTGGTTCTTCCCGCAGACCCCCAAACCGCCCCCCCTAGGACTCATTCCGTCACCTAAACTAACACAAACAAACCTTATGAAATCCGTGCTCCTCGTCGAAGATGAAGAATATGCCTTGCAGGACCTGAAAGACATCCTCTCTGGCATCGATCCCTTTTTGGAAATTCACACTGCCAAAAATGCGACGGAGGCGATGGCCGCCATCGCTGCCAACCCCTACAATGCGGTGTTCCTGGACATTGAACTCCCGGGAATGTCCGGCATCGAAATGCTGAGAGCTCTGGCGCCTCCGATTCCGCCCATTATCCTAGTGACCGCTCATGTCATGCACGCCTTGGACGCTTTTGGATTGGGGGTGGCCGAGTGCTTGTTGAAGCCCCTGGATGAAGATAAGCTGCGTGCCGTCTATCAAAAAATTGTCAAGGACTCTGACGCGGAACTGCCACCACCGCCTCCCGCCGGGTCAAGTTCCGTGTTCCTGAAGCAGGACGACCATGTGCTTCTGCGTGAAGGAACCATGCTTCACTTTGTCAAAGTGGGCTCGATTTCACGGGTGCAATCAAGCGGTGAAATAATCCATGTCTTTTTCCTGCATGGCTCGGCAGCGGTTCAGAAACCGCTGGACGAAATCGAGGCACGCCTTGACCCCAAAACATTTTTTCGGGCAAACTCCAATGAAATCATCAATCTCCTGAGCGTGGGCCATTTGAAATTTAAGAGCAATGGACAACTTGTTGCCCAATTCCTGGACGGTCTGGAGGTTTATTTTGATTCCGATCGCTTCAAGGTGTTTGAGCAGATGCACCGGTTGTAGATTCCAAAAAGATATTTCCTAACTCCCATCAGCATCTCCTTCAACGGCCAAAGGGGGGGTCCCACAAAATATAATTCTTCGGCTATTCGGGATCCTGATCTGGGGGAATGAGATTTTTTGACAGGATTTGGAAGATTTTCAGGATTAACAGGAAGACATAGGGATCGAAAGGCGGGAGCTCTGGGAATCTTCGTAGAGGAATTCGGAACGAATTTCTTGGATTGGAAGAACGTTCAACGGAGCTGGAAACCACGAATATCACGAATAAGCACGAATTTCAGAGAATCCTAAATCCGAGGACTACCACTGATGGACAGGCCGTGTTTCTCAAAATTGACCACGCTCGAGCTATTTACCGAAGCGCCAACCCATTGCATAGTGCATTCAACTATCAGAAGCTGACAGGATGGTGCGAGGAAAAGGTTTCCGGTTTTTATGGCAGGCAAAACTTTCTCGCCCACACATTCTCGCCATGCTAATTACCGCCTTGTGAAACCATTCCTTGCGACTTGCGTCATCATCACGGTCTTCTTTGCCAGCCCACTCCACTCCGAGGAGACCCCTATAACCCCGTCCGAGGACACCTCTGAAGCGTTCACTTCCCCTCTCATGCCTGGCATGAAAGGGAGTTACGAAACCTTGGAAGCAACTATCGAGAAGGTGTATTCGGCCGAGAATAACGGTTTCAAATACCGCTCGTACGTTGTCAAATGGCAGGGTCAGGAAGTTGTGATCTCCGACATGATGGCCATCAGTGAGAAGCAAGTGGGGGACAAACTCACTTTTATGGTTCAGGAGATCGAGATGCCTGCAGGTGGCAAGTCCATTAAAATGCTTCAGTTCATGGTTATGGACATGGAGGGTTATCAAAAACTCGGAGCCGAAATGCTCGATGCAACCAAAACCACGGCACCGGTCGCGACACCGGAAAGCAAACCAAGCACGCCTCAGAAAACCACTCCCTGATTCACGTTGCCGGGGGAGGAGAAGAATTTGTCACCGTGAAGGACATGAAGAGCATGAAGCTCAATGCATGAAGCAAAGGCTGAGGCCTGATTTTTTAAGGCCTAAAGCTACACCGATTCAGCAATGGCTCTTTCCGAGTTCTTCCCTTCATGGTCCTTCAAGCTCTTCATGGTGAAATCTCCGAGATTGACATCAGAGCGTTATAACATACGTTATTACCATGCCTATTGAAACGAAAGTTCGTCGGATTGGAAACTCCCTTGGAATTGTTCTGCCAAAGGAAGCCCTCAATGCCTTGAAGGTCGAAGAGGGGGCCACGCTCTATTTGACCGAGGCTCCTGAGAATTCGCTGCGAATGACGCCCGAGAGGCCGGGGTTTGCGGAAAAAATGGTCATCGTCGATAGCCTTATGCAGCGTTATCGGAACGCTCTGCGAGAGCTTGCGAAATGACCGAGCCGGTTTGGATTGATGCCACGGACGCCCATTCGATGCACGCCGCAATGATTGAGCGCTTTGGCGGGCTGGACGGTGTCAGGGACGAGAGCTTGTTGGAATCCGCACTGGCTCGGCCCCAAAATTTGTTTGTCTATGGAAAACCCTCGCTGTTCGAGCTTGCGGCATCTTACGCCACGGGAATTGTCAGAAACCACCCTTTTCTGGATGGCAACAAGCGTACCGGCTTTGTCGCGGCAGCATTGTTTCTCGAAGCAAATGGCCTGCAATTTCAAGCTCCCGAAGAAGAGGTTGTCGAACGCACGCTCGCCCTTGCGGCAGGTGCGATTGATGAGGCCACGTATGGTGATTGGCTCAGGCGTTCGTGCGCGGGCTGATTCCCCTGTGAAGCACAAGTTCCTCAGGGTTTGGCCGTATAACTACATCGGGGCAGGAGCGAAGTGCCCTGCGGAAGCGATCTATGAGGTAGGAACGCAGTGGCACTCATGGGTGTCTCTGTAATGCGGAAATCCTGCTAACGAAACCCTAAAAAAACCAAACATATGAAAATAACTGACAAAATAAAAAAACTCGACTGGACTGGCAAAGAAGATGGCATCGTGGTGCCGGTGATTTTGTGGTGGCTCGGCGTGCCCCTGACGCTGGTGGTCATCCTCTGGCTGATATTCTAAGATTTCGTGGAAACGAAATAGAACCTATTTGATAACCACGGTGTCGTTGCGGCGACCAGCGGTGTAGGTCTTTATTGTTTTTTGGTTCCGCGAATCGATGGCCCTCCATTCTTGGCGATTGAAGGCTCGCACGCGGACCTCTCCTCCTCGCTCTCTGATTCTTGCGGCCCACGTCCATCGTCCGTGACGGTCGAGTGAGTAAAGATCGACGTCGCGGCCCCGCTGGTTGCGGAAGGTCAGATCGACGCGGTTGCGGTCGGCGTCAGGGCGTCCCGGTGGCGGGTAGTAACCAGAGATTCGGATATCCACAACCTGAGGACGGCGGAGGACCTGTGTCCGTTGGATCACCTTTCCCCAGCGGTCATGGGCAGCCCAGTAGTCGCCGATCGGGGAGGCGATTGTTTTTGAGGTGCCGGGGGACAGCCTGGCAACCCAATTCCATTGTCCGTAGCGGTCCACATGATAGAGATCAATCCGGTCATTCCCCCGATTGCGAAACGTGACTTGGCCCATTCTCGCATTGAATCCGGGCGGGGTGTGATTGGGACTCCAGTAGCCTTCGTAGCTGCCGGGCTGAGGTGGTGCCTGCTGAAAGAATTGCGCTTGTGCGGAGGCTGATAGGCATGCGAAGGCAACCAAGGCGAGCAGGGTCACGCGGTGGAATGGGAGGCAGGGGGCAGGGTTTTCCATGGGCTGAGGTGTAGGTCTTTGGGGATTGCGTGTCAAGATACTGCCTTATCGCTAAAGGTGCAGATGGTGGGGGTATAAATTTGGATTGCCGGCGGGACGCCAGCGGTCCCAGGATGAAAAAGTGAACGAGGACCCAGCTGCCCTAATTTTTTTTGCTTACTTTATCATCTGGGCCATTTTGGCTGTGGGGTCTTGGCTGCATGTGCGTTCGCGTCCAAATTCACAAGAGAAGAAAAAGTGGTTTGATCGTTGGTGCATTATCGGTGGTGTTTTTGTTACGGGTTCCATTTGCCTGATTCTTGTGGTTTGGAAAGAATATCTTGGGATTCCGCTGTTTTTTGCTGTCGGCGTTGCCATCACCGTTTTGAATGTTCGAAATACGTATTTCTGCGATGCATGCGGAAAACGGGCCTTTTCACAAAATTGGTTCTCCAAAGCATTTTATTGTCCCCACTGCGGAACCCAACTCCGCTGAAACCGGATTTTCTTATTGTGAATTAGGCCTGATGCGGGCGTTTACGGAAATTGATCAGCTTCTTCGGGGGAGAGGGGGAGGCCGGTCATGGTTTCCACTTGCGTTTTCCATGCGGCAACAGTCAGGGGGTTGCCCTCGTGCTGTCCGATCGCCCATTGCTGACTGTAGGAAGTCAGTTTGAATCGTCTATCGACCTCGCAGCATCCAACGCGGTGAACATGGCGCTCTTCGACGACTGGTAGGGAAACACCCCATGGGTTTGGATATCCATGTGGCTCAGTTTCTTAGGAACTCTATAAAATCCAGCCACACACAACCATGTCCCTTCTCAATCTTCTTCTCGTTTTAATTGTCGTCGGAGTTCTTCTCTGGCTGGTCAATAATTTCATCCCGATGGATCGAAAGATTAAGTCAATCCTGAATGCCGTTGTTGTCATTTGTGTGATTCTTTGGCTGCTGTCAGTTTTTGGAATTCTCCAACAATTTGGTGGCATCGAGATCCCACGTTTTCAGAATTGATGCCAAACTCAGAGGCGCTGCAGGGCTGGGATTCCGTAGTCGCGGGCGAGGTTTTCTTTGTTGGCCTCGATCTGTTCAGCGTCCAGAAACAGGAACTTGGGATCTTCTTCGAATTCGATTTTGTGGAAGCCGTCAACGGGTGATTCTGCCGCTTTGGCGAGGTCATCGAGGCTTTTGATTTCCATGCCGTTGACGCGGGTGATCACTAAGTTGTTGAGTCCCTCATAGCCGATGGTGTCCGGGGAGGGGAGGGTGGCTGAAAGGAACACGATTTTTCCACGATCTTTGGGCAACTCCGATTGGAACGCATCGAGATAGACGAGGCGTTGAGGGGCGGCCTTCATCCAATTGGCTCCCCACTCTCGCAGGAAGGTCCGTGAGAGTTCCTGAAAGATGAGGCCGCCGAGGATGAAGTAGCGGGGCGGTTTGTCGAATGTGTGGGATTCGCTCACTGATTTTGTGGGATCACTGGGTTGGGGGACAACCTCTGCTTCATGGGTTTTGTCATCCCGAAGGAACTTGACGCGCAGCGGTCCCGCATCCGGTCCCCGCGATGTCACCAAGTGAGTGAACAAGATCTTACCAAACTCAGGATCCTCGTAGAGTCCATCCTGATCGATGGCGTGACCGTCCACTTCCAGTACAATGTCGCCCCGGCGAAGGTCAGCGACTGCAGCTGGGGATTCTGGAAGCACTTCCGTGAGATAAATTCCGCCCGGTTGCGAGAGCCCCAAGTATTTGCGAAGTTGGGGGTCCCGGGTGGAACTGAAACTTAGCCCAAGGCGCTCAAATCCCGAGTAGGGAGTTTTTTCCGCCCGCTCGAGGAATCTGCGAATGACCGGTGAAGGGACCAAGTCGGCTGTTTGTGTTCTTGCGTCATAGCGCATGAGCAGCCCGAGAAGTTTGCCTTGGCGAATGGCAGGTAATACGAAGCTGCTATCACGGCTCTGCAGAGGCGAACTGAGTTTGAAGACAAGCAGTGATAGCGAATCCAGGGGGTACGGGGCGACGGCAATGGTTGTGAGGGTGGCCGGGGTTCGTGCGATTTCCCCATTGTTTTCGATTTGGAGAATCTCAGCGGAATCTCCCACTTGCGCACCTTCCGCGAGTTGAAAGGAACCAAGGTCGTTAAGGAAATCTGGTTTGAAGGGACGCAACAGGGCGAGGTTCGCATCATAATCGACAGCAACCACAACGGCGGTTGATTTATCGGCTGTGAGTGGTTTCTCGATTTCCAAGTGGTTGTGGTTTGCCACCAACTCGGCTGTGACAAGAACCAGGCCATTTTCAAGAATGGCCCCAGCCCCGCGCCTCGGGAATGGATTTTTTTTATCCCATGGTCGGGCAAAGTCATAGGATTGGTTGGTCGAATTGACACGAACAACCCCTTTCGACGATGCGGGTTTTTTTACTGGCTCGGCTGGTTTCTCGGCAGCGGCATGGGATGATGCCAGTCCGCAGGAAATGGTCAGGAAACTAAGGAGAAGAATATTTTTCACGGAGCAAGATTTCTGTCTTTCTGAATGCCATAACGGCTGAGGATTTGGGGGGAGGCGATCTCGGCAGCTTCCCGCTCCAAAACGAGCGGTCGTCCGGGGCCGGAGGTTTCTATGACAATATAATCGCCGCCCGAATCGATGGCTTTTGCAAGGTCGTCGAGACTTTTGATGGGTTTGCCATTCACAGTTTCCACGATGCTGTAGGTGAACTCCCCGGCATAGGCATTTACGGGATCCGCAAGCACATTGGAAAGCACAACGACTTCGGGTTTCTTCAGATGCAGAGCTTGGGAAATGAAGTGGTCGTAATGGTAGCGAAGACGCAAATCATCGGGGTTGTGTTCATTGATAAAGTTGGCATCCAAGGGCTGAAAAACGAGGCCCCCATAGATGAGGTATCTCGGTTTTTGGTCATAGGCATTGGCCTGCATGGCGAACGGCCATGGGCGCTCGAGAGGGACTGTTATGGAGAGTGGTTTCTGATCGCGAATAATTTCGAAAGCAACCTTGTCCCCCTTGAATTTGCGCTCAACCACTTCCGCCATCTCGACTTGGTCGCCATCCAAGGGCACCGTGCCATCGCTGGAGACCGGCAATCCATCAATGGAAAGTATCACGTCACCGGCCTGCAAAAAACCATCTGAAGCCCCCCCCGCATAGACCTCACCCACAAAAACTCCAAGGTCATTATCAGGAAGCCCAAGGGCCTTCCTCATAGCGGGGTTGTGAAGGGCATGATACGAGACGGCGATTTCCATATATCGGTCATAGCTGCCATCCTTCACATCCTCCAAGAACCGGGCTACCACAGGAATCGGGATCATGTATCCAACATTCTGGGCCACGTCACCGGAGTATCCCTGAAAGGCCACACCAACGACCTTCCCATCCTGAAGGACAGGACCCCCGCTGTTTCCGGGATTGATGGCGGCATCAATTTGGATCGTGAGGTGTGCATCCACTCCGGAGTGGGAGTAGGGTTGGAAATCAATACGTGAAACCACCCCGCGTGTGACCGAAAGCCTGTCACCTCCGATGGGATATCCATACACGGAAACCGTGGACTCGATGGCAGGAATCCCGCCGAAATCGAGAGTGGTCGTGCCCTTGAAGAACTTGGGATCATCGACGGTGAGCAGGGCAAGATCGCAGTCGTGAGCCACATGCAAGACTCTCGCCAGATACTTTGCGGGGTCGCCCTCCTTGGAGACCGTGAGAAACCGCGTGTTGCTTACCACGTGGGCATTGGTGAGGATGCGGTTTCCCTTGATGACAAATCCTGATCCCGAGGCGCCGCTGACCGAACCTCCACTCCATGGTTGGAGGTAATTGGGCTCCTGAGAAGTGGCAACAATACGCACGAGGCCTTTGGAAACCGGAGATGCTGCGTGGCAGAGATCTACAAAACAAAGCAGGGTGATGGCAAAAATGGCCGTTCGAAACATTCGGTTAACGTAGTGGGTTGGTTGTTAAAAGCAAATGGATAGCTGATGGACAGCGACCCGATATTGACGAATGTTGGTGTTGATTTTTGAAGTGATTGTGCAGGTGCGGGGTGATGAGAAAATGCCGTCGCGCCCTGGAATTTAGGTCAATCGGCAATCGGCGGCGAGGGGGCCGCAATGGGTGTGATTAAAAGTGGGTGAGGTTGATTGTTGGTCTGTTGAAAACTCCCGTTCGGAAAACAAAATAGTGGGCGTGCAAGGGACTGCCGCGCCCTACCACATGTTAAATCGAGCTGGCGCGAGCGCGAAACGCCCCTTTAATGGTAGGGCTGGGCAGTCCCTTGCCCGCCCACTTTTCGCATGTGAGTTTTATGTTGGATTAAAGATTCTGCAAAACGAGGACTAAACCCATGACATCACCCACTTTTCATCAAACCCAGGCATCCATCCCTACCGATCATTCATGGGAGTGCTGATTTCGCTGCGATTGCGGGGAGTGCTGAATTGAGCAGTGTTGCAAAAGCTGCAGTGGAGTCTTGGCCTGTGGCGATGACTTCAAGATGGTCGAGTGGGCGTTTGGAGAGACCTGCTGCCAGATTTGTGATGCAAGAAAACGCGGCGAGTTCGAGGCCGAGGGCTCGGGCCTGGATGGCTTCGGGGACTGTAGACATGCCCACGGCGTCAGCACCGAGCACTCGGAGCATGTTGATTTCGGCGGGGGTCTCGTATTGAGGACCGGGCATTGCGGCGTAAACCCCTTCGGGCAAGTTCAGTCCGCCAATTCTGGCGTGTTCGCGAAAGATGGTCCGCATTCTCAGGGAATACACTTCGGACATGTCAACAAACTGACTGGATCCCCGGAGGGGAGAGTGGCCGGTGAGGTTGATGTGATCGCGAATGATCATCCATGAACCGGGGGGCACTCCGGGATTCACGGCCCCGGCGGCATTGGTTAGGATCAACTGTTGCACTCCTGCGTTATGCAGAGCATGGATCCCACGAACCACCTGACGGACTTCCCAACCCTCGTAAAGATGAATTCTTCCAACACCCACCAAGAGTTTCACTCCAGCGCAGATGACCGCATGAAAGCGACCGGCGTGCCCTTCCACTTTGGGTTTTGGAAAACCGGAGAGGGACTCGTAGGGGATGGAAAATTCGGTGGGGAATGATTGAACGAGGGGTGCCAAGCCTGAACCAAGAATAAGCCCCACCGTGGCTCCAAACGCCTTGAGTTGTTCTTCCCCGGATTCCATGAACGTCAAGCGGCTTGGAGTTTTTGGTAGAGATTTTGCAAATGGGGAACCGGGACGCCCGCCGCCGCGGCCCGTCGCAAAGGAACTCCCCAGATCGGTTCGATTTCCAATTCTTGGCCAGCCTGCCAGTCCACCAAGGTGGAAGGTCGGTATGCGCCCATGCTCCGCGTGCGATCAATATTGGCTTCCGCACAACCCTGACCAATCTCGCAACCTTCCGCATGGGCAATGGCGATCACCTCGGCCATCAGGGCTCGCACTTCATCCAAATGCTGAGCATCATTTAAGATTTGATCAACAGTGAGTCCGCCCATGGCCACAGATAATCCATTAAATGGAATGTTCCAAACCAACTTGCGCCAGCGCTCGCTGAGAAGGCTGGGTACCGACCGAGAATCAATGCCGGTCTGGGCAAACATCGAGGCAATCTCTTCAGCGGCCCCTGCGGAGCCCCCTCCGAACTCTCCGATCGAGAGTGTGCCATGACCAAAATGATTGACGGTGACAGGATTTTCTCGCGTCAAACAAACAAAACACAGGCCACCAAGCACACGGTGCGCACCCCACCCATTAGCAAGAATTTCCTCATTTCCCAGCCCGTTTTGCAGGGTCAGAAGAAGCGTCCCTTCTTTGATGAGGGGCGGAAGCAGCAGCGGGAGGTCCTTGTTTGAGGTGGCTTTGATAGCGATGATGACGAGGTCACACGGCCCAATGCTCTCTGGCTGGTCATGGCAAGAAATTTTGGGAAGATGGATTTCGTCAGCTTCCGTGCTCAAGATTCGGAGCCCTTGAGTTTTTGCGGAATCGAAACCTGAACGCATGAGGAAGTGAACATTCCGACCTGAGTGGGCCAAATGTCCCCCGTAATACAGTCCGATGGCACCGGCCCCAACGATGGCGATCTTTTTTCCCAAGGGACTCAGCGGTTTCTTGAGAAACTAAAAAAAGCTTCGGCGGTCGCGGACGTTTCCTCAGCAACTTGGGCTGGGGAAATTTTTCGCAGATCAGCGATATGATTTGCGATGAGGGCGGTGTGCCATGGCTCGCAGCGTTTTCCCCGGTGGGGGGCTGGAGCCAGGTAGGGGCAGTCGGTTTCGACCATGTAGCTCCCTGACGGAACAGCCGCAGCGGTCTCGTGGACTTGGGCGGCATTTTTGAAGGTCACGATCCCGGTGAAAGAAACTAGGTGTCCGAGTTCGCGGATATCTTCGGCCATTTCAGCACTTCCGCCAAAACAATGAAAAACGCCACGAAGCTTGCCCGTGTAGTCGCTGAGGACATTCAAGGTGTCGGCCCAAGCATCTCGCTGATGGATGACAACATTTAATCCCAACTCGGCAGCCAGGTCGAGTTGCATCTGAAAGGCTTCGATCTGCGCCGATTTGTAAGCGCCATTGATGAGATCTGAATTGGTGGCCTCAGCAGAGCCAGCTCCCAGCGCAGCAAGAGCCGGGGAGGGGGCAGGTTCGGAACCGGGAAGGTTGTGGTAATCCAAGCCGGTTTCGCCAATGGCTACGACCTTCGGGTTGGAAGCCAGTTCACGGAGCCGTGGCAGAAAATCATCAATCTCCTCCTCCACGTTTGTCGGGTGAACCCCAATCACGGCATAGACGCCTGGATACGCATCTGCCAAGGCGACTGCCCGTGCACTGCTTTCCAAACCGGTGCCGATGCTGATAATTCTCTCCACCCCGTTTTCGGTGGCGCGTGCAATCACACCCGGTAAGTCATCCGCGAAGTCGGGGTAATCCAAGTGTGCGTGGGTATCAATCAGCATGGAATCAAGATGGGAGGCCCTATTTCTTTTTCGGGTGGCCTGAGAATTCCCCAAGACGCTCTTCCAGTTCTTTGTTGCGAGTCTCAAGTCGTGCGATCACATCCTTGGCCGCGCTGAGATATCTCTGTTTTTCCAGCAGGGATTGTTCGAGTTCACGGACGCGACGCTGCAAGTTGGCGCGAATCCCACCTTTCAGCGGTTGCTGGCTGAGGGCATTGAAGTCCTCGTCGCTCTCGGTCAGCGTCTCCGGGTTCGGGGCCTGTTGGGCCGCAATATAAAATTCTGTTTCCTTGAGGGCAAACTCCTGCTGATTCACGCAGTTGACGACCTTGGTGTCTGGCGAAATTTCGCCACTGCCGGCAAAAATCAGGAGCGTTCCACTGGTCGTGGGGCCATAAAGCAAATCTTGCCCCAATTCGATCAACCAATCCATTTCCAATTCAGGGATCATGGGAGGGCGCGTCCAGGATACTTGATCCGTTGACACCAAATCTTGAGGGTTTAGCTGAGCGGTTTGCGCCCAATTGCGAATTTTATCAAAACGCACAGGCCCAAAAACCTCGCCATCTTCGTGCTTCTTTAAATACCAATTTAGGGGGCTGTCTGTGACCATGACATTATAAAGATGCGCCGATTTTGTGGCTTTGACAAGAGACAACCGTCAAGAAGAGGCGGCGAGCACGATTGGCCGAGGTTTTGAGACTAATCCTCCTCGTCGTCTGGCACGGTTCGAAGGATCTCTGGGCCAATCGTTACAAGCACTTTGTCGATGCGCTGACGATCCATGTCGATGATCTCAAATTTGTAGCGATCCCATGCCACGATTTCCCCTTCTTGGGGAATGTGACCAAGGCGGTCCAAAATAAAACCACCCAAGGTTGTGAACTCGCCTTTGTCCTCGTC